>JAZNAD010000147.1:0-3533 GCA_045586345.1 Eubacteriales bacterium | reverse complement strand
AAAAATTGCAGGAGGATGATGACGGGGCGCGCACCGAGCGCCTTGCGGAGGCCGATCTCGGCGGTGCGCTCGGAGACGGTGACGAGCATCATGTTCATAATGCCGATACCGCCGACAACCAGCGCAATGATCGCAATACCCGCGAGCATACCGAGGACAAGGTCGGAGATGGTCAGCACCATGTCCATGATCTCCTCCTGGTTGACGATCGCATACCCCTCGCCGCGTGGGCTGTTGAGGAGCGTCGCGCAAAGCGCGTGCAGGCGCCCGATGATCTCGGAGGCCTCCCCGTCCGAATTGAGGACAACGTCAAAGCTCGAGGGGAGCCCCATCTGGAAGGTCTTGATGGCGGTCGTGTAGGGCACGATGATCGACGAGTTACCCGAGACGTCGATGCCGACGAGCTCGTTCATCACGCCGATGACGGTGCACTCGGTGTTGTTGATCTTGATGATCTCGCCAACGGGCGAATAGTTGCCGTAGAGCCTCTGCCAGAGGTCGTAGCCAAGCACGCAGACATTGGTCTGGAAGCGCACGTCATCAGGCGAGATGCTGCGCCCGTAGAGCATACCGGCGTTTTTCGTGTAGTTCGAGAAGTAGAAGTCGTTGACCCCCATGACACGGCGCGAGGTTGTGTAGACGCCGTCGTATTTGCTCTTGGTGAGCTCGGGCGTTAAGGTCAGCATGCGGTTGCCCGACAGGATCGGGGCGACCCCCTCGACCCCCTCGACGGCGGCAAAGCGGTCGAGCTCGGCATCGGTGAAGCCGGGCTTTACCGTGCGGTCGGTGATCGAGACGGTGGCACGGTTACCGCCAAGCCCTGCCAGCTGGTCGATGACCGAGTCGGTCACGCCCTGCCCGATCGTCAGGAGCGCTAAGATCGAGGAGATGCCGATGATAACACCGAGCATGGTGAGGAAGGTGCGCATGGCGTTCGCCTTGAGGTTGGCAAGGCTCATGCGGATGGTCGTGAATAAGAACATGCCGCACCCCCTTACGCTTTCTCCAGCGCTTCGTATTCCTCGGCGCTGTACAGGCGCCCGTCCAGAATATGGACGATGCGCGAGGCATAGGAGGCGACCTTGTGATCGTGCGTGATCATCACCACGGTGATCCCCTCGGCGTTCAGCGAGCGGAAGATGTCCATGATCTGGGCACCCGTTGCACGGTCGAGCGCGCCCGTCGGCTCGTCGGCCAGGAGGATGCGCGGCCGCGTGACCAGGGCACGGGCGATGGCCACACGCTGCTGCTGACCGCCCGACAGCTGCCGGGGCAGGTTGCTTGCCTTGTCGGCAAGACCGACACGCTCAAGCTCGGCCATCGCGCGCTCACGGCGCTGGGCGCGGGGCACCTTGGCGTAGATCAGGGGGAGCATGACGTTCTCAAGCGCCGAAATGCGCGGCAGGAGCTGGAAGCTCTGGAAGACAAAGCCGATATCGCGGTTCCTGAGGCGCGCCATCTCGCGCTCGGAGAGGCCGGCCACCGCACGGCGGCCAAGGGTATAGGTGCCGCCGTCGGGCACGTCAAGACAGCCGATGATGTTCATGAGGGTGGATTTCCCGGAGCCCGAGGGACCGAGCACCGAGACGAACTCCCCCGCCTCCACGGAGAAGGTGATGCCGTGAAGGACAGGGAAGGGGACGTTCCCCATGTGGTAGGTCTTGGTGATCTCCTTGAGGGAGAGCAGAGGGAGGGCTTCCGACATCAGAAGAGCGATCCGATCAGCGTGGAGTCGGCCGTATAGCGCAGAACGTCACCCTCGTTCAGCGTATAGCCGTCGGCCGCCGTCACAGCGGCATCGGTACCCGTCGACAGCTTGATCTTGATGTAGACGCGCTTTTCCTTCTTGTCGGCATCCAGGACAACGACATAGGGCTTCTTCGCATCGTCGTAGTAGATGCACTTGGTCGGCACGACCAGGGCGTTCGGCTCGACCGTCTTCTGGGCCGTGATCGTCACCGAGTAGTTCGAGAGGATCTCCTCCTTGCGGATGTTGTCCTTGAGGTCAACACCGAGCAGGGAGACGGTGGCATCGCTCAGGAAGTCGTCGTAATAGGTGTAGTCGCCGCTCTCGGTGCCGTCGGCGTTCTCGGCAATCTCGGGGAAGACGAGGCGCCCGAGGAGCGAGAAGTAGGAGACACCCGAGCTGCTCGAGCCCGCATCGATCTTGGTGATCTCGGCGATCAGCTCGCGGCCGCTTAAGGCATTGATGCCAACGGCGGCGTACACGCGCTCGTCATTGCGCATACGGGCATGGATGCCCGAGACGTCATATTCGCTGAGGGCAAAGGAGACAAACAGCTCGCTGTAGCTCATGGTGAAAAGGCGGGCATCCAGCATCAGCGCATCGCCCTCCGTGTGCGTGAAGTTCGAGAGGGTATAGCTGATGTTCTCAACGTGCGAGAGCTCGGCAAGGATCATGTCGGTCAGTTTCTTCGTGGTCACCTCGACCTTGTGGTCGCCGTCCTCGCGCCAGAAGTCATCGGGGAAGGCGGAGGGATCCACATCCGAGACCCCCTCGCGGAGGAGGAGCGAAAGCACGTATTCGCGTACGTTTCCGGCCTCGGTCGTCCCGAGCGAGACCTCGAGCGCATACGCCTCGGCCGCCTTTTCCCAGTCAAAGTAGAGCGGGACAAGCTCTATGAGCTTTCGCTCGGCCTCCTCGGTGCCAAGAGTCGTCTTCTTGCCGACGAGGGCCTCGTCCACCCACGTAACGCGGTAGAGGATCGGGCCCTGATTGCCTTCGCCAAGGAGAGTCAGAAGGCTCGTCGTGTAGTCGTTCTTCACGATATCCGAGAGCTTCTCCGGGTTCTCCACCGTCAGGGCGGCGAGAGGAATGTCGGCGCTCGTGCTAATGTCCTTGACAAGGCCGGTAGAGGAGAGGTTGCTTGAGAGCGAGGCGCGGACCACGGTGGCCTCGGCCAGCGTTCCCGCGGGCTTTTTGACGGCAAAATAAACGATGGTGACCACCGCTGCTGCGACGAGAAGCAGGGCGACGGTGAAGGAGAGAATGCGTAAGCGCAACAATTTCTTTCTCACGGTATGCTCCGATCCTGATTTTGATGTGAACATAGAGTTATGTTAACTCTAAATTGATTTTCCTTATTTCATTATACCTTTAAAAAGTACTCCCGTCAAGAGGCGGGGAGATTTTCACGAAAAGCACACATATAATTTTAAGCACTTTTTGAAAAAAACCCTTGACAAGCGGAGGGGTATGTGCTATAATCTCAATGTTGCCGGTGGAACGCTGGTGTAGCTCAGCTGGTAGAGCAGCTGATTTGTAATCAGCAGGTCGGGGGTTCGAGTCCGTCCACCAGCTCCAAACTTCATAGGGGGGATTTCCCGAGCGGTCAAAGGGGACAGACTGTAAATCTGCTGGCTCTGCCTTCGGTGGTCCGAATCCACCATCCCCCACCAGAAAAAGCCTCGTCTTGCGACGAGGCTTTTTCAACTAAATCCGCCGTTGGCGGAAGAAATCGCCGCGCGATGAAATCCCGCTTCGCGGGGAGATGAGCGGCGGATTTAATTTC
>JAZNAD010000146.1:0-2981 GCA_045586345.1 Eubacteriales bacterium | reverse complement strand
AACGACCGAGACCTCTTCGGTAGCGGGGTCGAACTTGGTCTCAACGTAGGTGAAGCCGTTGATTCTCGAAATGATGTAAGCGGCGTCCTTGCCGAGGCCGTTCAGGATAACGCGGAGATCCTTGGAGCGGACCTTGTTTGCGTTCAGAGCGATCTTGATCGCGCCCTCTGCTGCTGCGAAGGACTCGTGACCTGCGAGGAAGCAGAAGCAATCGGTCTCCTCAGAGAGGAGCATCTTGCCGAGGTTGCCGTGGCCGAGACCGACCTTGCGGTTCTCAGCAACAGAGCCGGGGATGCAGAACGCCTGCAGACCGATACCGATCGCGGCGGCGGCGTCGGCGGCCTTCACGCAGCCCTTCTTAATGGCGATGGCGGCGCCAACTGTGTACGCCCACTTCGCATTCTCGAAGCAGATGGGCTGGGTCTCCTCGACGATCTTGTAGGGATCGATGCCCTTCGCGGCGCAGATCTCGCGGCACTCGTCGATCGACGAGATGCCGTATTCCTTCAGTGCGGCGAGGATCTTCGCCTCGCGTCTTTCATAACCTTCAAACTTAGCCATGTTTCGTTCCCTCCTTATCACTCTTTGCGGGGGTCAATGTACTTGGCGGCATCGGCGAATCTGCCGTAGGTGCCCTTGGCCTTCTCGTAGGCCTCGTTCGGCTCCATGCCCTTCTTGATGAAGTCGGTCATCTTGCCAAGAGAAACGAACTCGTAGCCGATTACCTCGTTGTTCTCGTCAAGAGCCATACGCGTGCAGTAGCCCTCGGTCATCTCGAGGTAACGGACGCCCTTTTCCTTAGTGCCGTACATCGTACCGACCATGGAACGCTCACCCTTGCCTAGGTCTTCCATACCGGCACCAATGACAAGACCGCCCTCCGAGAAGGCAGACTGGCTGCGGCCGTACACGATCTGGAGGAAGAGCTCGCGCCTCGCGGTGTTGATCGCATCGCACACGAGGTCGGTGTTCAGGGCCTCGAGCAGGGTCTTGCCGGGGAGGATCTCGGCGGCCATCGCGGCCGAGTGGGTCATGCCCGAGCAGCCGATGGTCTCAACGAGGGCCTCCTCGATGATGCCGTTCTTCACGTTCAGCGAGAGCTTGCACGCGCCCTGCTGGGGAGCACACCAGCCCACACCGTGGGTGTAGGCCGAAATATCGGTGATCTGCTTCGCCTCGATCCACTTGCCCTCCTCGGGAATGGGAGCGGGACCGTGATGGGGGCCCTTCTGAACGACGCACATGTGCTGCACTTCAGTGCTCATTGCGTAAGGGGCTTCACTTACATTGCTCATTAGTTGTATCTCCTTTTTAGATTTACTTGGGAATCTGGTCTTACTTCACGATCTCGCCATAAACCTCGCCCGAGGCCGCGGCGGCGTTCGACTCATCGGTGTCGATGTGCATCGCCAGCGCGAACTTCTCGCTCACGCGAACGACAACACCGCCATAGGTGAGGGGACGGGGGGTATCCAGCCTGATCGAGACGATCTGCTTGTCGGCAACACCGGCCTCGGCGGCATCGGCAGGGGTCATATGGATGTGGCGCTGTGCCGCGATCACACCCTCGGCGATCTCGACCTCGCCGCAAGGACCGACGAGCTTGCAGCCCGCCGTACCGGCGATGTCGCCGCTCTCACGGATGGCGGCGCTGACGCCGATGGCGCGCGCATCGCTGAGCGAAAGCTCGACCTGGGTGGCAGGGCGGACAGGACCGAGCACGCTGGCGGTGATCTCACCGCGGGGGCCAACGACCTTCACGCGCTCCTCGCAAGCAAACTGCCCGGGCTGGCTGAGATCCTTCTTCTTCGTCAGCGTATGGCCGGCGCCGAACAGAGTCGCAAGTGCTTCCTCCGTCAGATGAACGTGACGGGCGGAGGTTTCAACAAGAACCTTCATTTTGGATTCTCCTTTTGTTTAATATTATTTACCTTGTCTATTATAGCACCGCGCGCGCTATTTGTAAATGAGTAAAAACGAACTTTTTTGCAAAAACTAACGAAAAACGCAAAACGGAGGAGCTACTATGGATGAACGTGAGGCCAATGACCTGACAAAAAGCGACGAGCGCGAGGCGATCCGCGATATGGGGGCGCTGGCCATCCCCTCGCGGCGCGACAAATTCTTCTGCGTGACGATCATCGGGCAGGTGGAGGGGCACTCGCTCCTCGATACGACGCAAAAAAGCACAAAATACGATCACCTGATCCCGCTTCTCGTCTCTCTCGAGCAGGACGAGGGGGTCGAGGGGATCCTGATATTGCTCAATACCCTTGGGGGCGACGTCGAGGCGGGGCTGGCGATCGCTGAGGTCATCGCCTCCTTAAGGAAGCCGACCGTTTCAGTGGTGCTCGGTGGCGGCCACTCGATCGGCGTTCCCTTGGCCGTTGCGGCAAGGAAAAGCTTCATCGTCCCCTCGGCCACGATGACGGTGCATCCCGTTCGTACGAGCGGCATGGTGCTTGGCGTTTCGCAGAGCTTTGACTATCTCGAAAAAATGCAGAACCGCATCCTGCGCTTTATCGCCCGGCACTCGCATATCGCAGAGGAGGACCTCCGCGCGCGGATGCTCCGCACCGATGAGCTCGCCAACGACATCGGCTCGGTCCTCGCGGGAGAGGATGCCGTCGCCTGCGGCCTGATCGACGCCGTCGGCGGCATTGGCGAAGCCCTCGATGCCCTCCGCGAGATGAAGGAATAAAAAAACAGCCACCCCACGGGGTGGCTGTTTTTCATCACGATGCCCGCAGCGCTTCGATGGGATTCATCTTGGCGGCACGGCGCGCGGGCAGGAGCCCGAAGATCGCACCGACAAGGAGCGAGAAGAGGAGCGAGAGGACGGCCGTCACGGGATTGAAGCGGAAGGCGTAGCCGATAATGAGCGAGGCCACGTACGAGATCCCAAGGCCGAAGAGGACACCGATGATACCGCCAAAGAGGCTGATGATGACCGCCTCGGTCAAAAATTGCAGGAGGATGAT
>JAZNAD010000145.1:0-10636 GCA_045586345.1 Eubacteriales bacterium | reverse complement strand
TGGGTGACATCGCCCGTCTTCATTCAGCCGTCATCTCCTACGCTCGCGATTTTATGATCGACCGCGGCTTTACCTACTGCATCCCGCCCTTCATGATTCGCTCGGATGTCGTGACCGGCGTTATGAGCTTCGCCGAGATGGAGGCGATGATGTATAAGATCGAGGGCGAGGACCTTTACCTGATCGGCACCAGCGAGCACTCGATGATCGGTAAGTTCATCGACCAGATCGTGCCCGAGGCCGAGCTGCCTTACACCCTCACGAGCTATTCGCCCTGCTTTCGCAAGGAGAAGGGCGCCCACGGCCTTGAGGAGCGCGGCGTTTACCGCATCCACCAGTTTGAGAAGCAGGAGATGGTCGTTGTCTGCCGCCCAGAGGAGAGCCCCTTCTGGTTCGATAAGCTCTGGCAGAACACCGTCGATCTCTTCCGCTCTCTCGATATCCCAGTCCGCACGCTGGAGTGCTGCTCGGGCGACCTTGCCGATCTCAAGGTCAAGTCGATCGACGTTGAGGCCTGGTCGCCGCGTCAGAAGAAGTATTTCGAGGTCGGCAGCTGCTCGAACCTCGGTGATGCTCAGGCGCGCCGCCTTCGCATCCGCGTGAACGGCAAGGAAGGGAAGTACCTCGCCCACACGCTTAACAACACCGTGGTCGCGCCCCCCCGTATGCTGATCGCCTTCCTTGAGAATAACCTCCGTGCTGACGGCTCGGTTGCCATTCCCGAGGCGCTTCGCCCCTACATGGGCGGCAAGAGCGAGATCCTGCCGAAGAAATAATAGAAAAAGCCGCCCGAGGCGGCTTTTTCCTTTCTTTTGCCGCCGTTTTTGAGCAAAATGTGAAATTGGGGATTGACAAGGGAGTATGTCAATGGTAACATGTGACTAATGGAAGCCTAATTTCCAAAAAGAAAGGACTTTATCATGTCTAAAAAGAGAATTATCCAGCTCTCCGTGCTGGCCGCCGTTCTCATTGCTGTCGTCCTGCTCGCCATCTTCCTGCCGCAGGAAATGATTGTTGATTGCGATAGCTGCGGTACTTCGGGCGTCTGCGCCGAGTGTAACGGTGTTGGTACCTTCCTGTGCGCCGAATGCCATGGATTCGGATGTGCGGAGTGTATTGAAGGAGTGGAGACCGTCGGTGACGGCTTCCTGACCTGCGATGCCTGCGAGGGCTCCGGCATCTGTGCCGACTGTGCCGGTGCCGGTGAGGTAATGGCTGACAGCATGTACTACGGCACCTTTATGGCGCTCGTTCCTCCGATCGTCGCCATCGGGCTTGCCCTCATTACGAAGGAAGTGTATTCCTCGCTCTTCATCGGTATCGTTCTCGGTGCGCTCTTTGCCGCCGATTACTCCTTCGCAGGTACCCTTGACGCCATCACGAATGATGCGCTGATCACTACTGTCGCGGATTCCGCCGGTATCTTCATCTTCCTCGTGATCCTCGGCATCATCGTGGCGCTCCTCAACCGCGCCGGCGGTGCGCAGGCCTTCGGTAAATGGGCGGAAACGCACGTCAAGACCAAGCTTGGCGCCCTCCTCTCCACCTTTGCCCTCGGCGTCCTCATCTTTATTGATGACTACTTCAACTGCCTGACAGTCGGCGCCGTTATGCGCCCCCTGACCGACAAGCATAAGATCTCGCGCACGAAGCTCGCTTACATCATCGATGCGACGGCGGCGCCGATCTGTATGATCGCCCCCATTTCCTCGTGGGCGGCGGCCGTCTCCGGCTCTGTCGAAAGCGAGACCATGTCGGGCATCGAGCTCTTCGTCCGCGCCATCCCCTTCAACTTCTACTCGCTCCTCACCATCGTCTTTGTCATCACGCTCGCTATCCTCGGCTACGACTACGGCAAGATGGCGCAGTTCGAGGTAAAGGCTCAGAACGGTGACATTCTCGGTGACGGCAAGGAGATCGCCGCCCAGGAGGAGCCCGAGACCTCGCGCGGCCGTGTCTACGACCTCCTGATCCCGATCGTCGTTCTCATCGTCGCCAGCGTTTTCGGCCTTCTGTACGTTGGCGGCTTCTTCGGCACCGATGCCTGGGGCGGCACCGATTACAAATGGGATTTCGTCGGTGCCTTCGGTAATACCGATGCTTACATCGGCCTGCCGTGGGGTGCGCTTATCGCCCTTGTCTTCGTCATCCTTTACTACTTCGCTCGCCGCATCATCACTCCGAACGAGGCCATGAAGTGCATTCCCCAGGGCTTTATCGCCATGGTTCCCGCCATCCTGATCCTCACCTTTGTCTCCGGCCTTAAGAACGTGACCTCGCTCCTTGGTGCGAAGGAATACGTGGCCGGCCTGATGGAGGGCGCCGCCGAGGGGCTGGAGAGCTTCCTCCCCGCCATCATTTTCCTCGTTGCCTGCTTCCTTGCCTTCTCGACCGGTACCTCGTGGGGCACCTTCGGTATCCTCATTCCGATCGTTACGGCAATCTTCTCCGAGACCGATCCTACCTTCTTCGTCGGCGTGTCGGCCTGCCTTGCCGGTGCTGTGTGCGGCGACCACTGCTCGCCCATCTCGGATACCACCATCATGGCGTCGGCCGGTGCCCAGTGCAACCATCTAAACCACGTGGCAACGCAGCTCCCCTACGCCATCACCGTGGCGGCGATCTCCTTTGTGATGTTCCTCTTCGCGGGCTTTGTATCGATCGCCTGGATCGCACTTCCCATCGGTATCGCGCTTACCGTTGGCACCGTCTTCGGTATCCGCTATTTTGAGAAGTGGAGAGCCTCGAAGGCCACTCCCTCTGCCGAATAATTCAAAAAGGAAAAGCCTCTTCGGTGGCTTTTTCTTTTTGCACTTGCCCCCTTGCAAAAGGAGGCGCTTTGTGCTATAATGTATTTTACAGTATTTTATTCAGCATCGCTCGCGCGCACGCGCAAGCCTTTGCGAAGGAGAATGCGATAGTGGAAACGGTCAGGAGTGGCTCCCTCGCCACGAGAATTCTCATATTTATCCTTGCCATGCTGCTTGGCATGGCGATCCTTGTGGGCGCCGTGGCAGGAGCGCTTTACGCCGCCTTTGCCTGGGTCTCGCTTGACCGCCTGCAGGGGCTTGGCATCGGCATCAATACGGACGGCTTTCTGGAGGAGGACAGCCCTCTTCGCACGTTGAGCCTGCTTGGGATCATTGCGGAATTCAGCAAGATCTCTGCAGATCTCTCCTCGGCCTCAATGGCCTCGCTTGCCGAAAACTACGGGGTCATCCTTCCCGAGGCAATGTTCGCCTTCGTGCCCGAGGAGATGATGGAGATCCCCCTATCCGACTACCGCGACAAGGGGGTTCTCAACGTCTTTCTGTCTACGGCCACCGTCGGTCACGCCCTCGCCCTTGCGGGGCAGGACGTCCTACCTGAGGCGGCGCGCGTTAAGATGGAGGACCGCACGCTGAACCTCCTGGTAGAGCAGAAGCTTGACCTTTTGTTTGAAGGCGTCTACGCCGGTGACCTGATGGGGATCGCGGTGGAGAAGGGGAGTGACGGTGTTGTTGAGCCCGTCCTTGGCGATGACGAGGAGGCGACCATTTCCTCCTATCTTGCGACCCTCGATATCGGGGAATACTTCGCCGCCGAGGATAGGAATGCTGTCCTCCAGGCAACGCTTGACCGCACCCCGATGAGTGTTCTCATCGAGGGGAGCGGCGGCAACCCGGTCTATAATGCGATGGTTGACAAATACCTCGGCGAGGTGCTGAAGCTTGAGCAGGGAGGGTTTTACTTCCAGCTTGACAATGCTCTTGAGGGGCTCTGCCTCGGCGATACGCTGGGCTATGAGAAGACCGATGACGGCGTGTGGCAGGATGCCGATGGCAACCCCGCCAAGGGCCTGTATGCCGAGCTCGCCCCCCTGAAGATCAATGAGCTTGCCGATACCAACCTTATGGGCATCGTTGAGGATATGTACGTTGGCGAGCTGATGGAGCTTGAACAGGGCGAGATGACCTCGTCCGCCACCGAGACCGCTGATGCCAAATACGAGTGGAGCGATGAGGGCAGCGCTATAACGGGTCTTCGCCTCAGCTTTGCTAATCTCAAGGTTGGCGTCTTGATGAACGATACGCTGAACGCCGATACCCTCGCTCTCAACGAGCACCCCCTCTACGAGGTCCTTGGCTACGAGAAGAAAACCGACGGGAAGTGGTACGATACCGCAGGCAATCCCGTGTCCGGCTCCCTTTCCGCGCTGATGGAGATCAAGGTCGGTGACCTTTCGACGGGCGTGGATACTCTCTACGTCGGCGAGCTGATGGGCTATACCATCCGCAAGGACAAAAACGGCAATTTCCTGGATAAAAACAACAATGTCGTCTTTAAGCGCGATGACGGTAGCTTCGAGGATGAAAACGGCAACCTGATCCCCGAGGGCGACGCCCCCGTCTTCCGGAACGACGAGGACAAGGAGCCCACGGGCGTCAGCGCCTCGATCGTTTCGATGCAGGTGGCAGATCTCGATGACCAGCTTAACGATAAGATCAACGCGACCAAGGTCGGCGATGCCATGGGCTACTATTACAAGCCCGACGCAGAGAAGACCGACGATCCCGAGAACGACCTCTACTACGGCGTATGGTACAAGGATTCCGCATACAGCACGAAGGTCACCGGCGTTTTCTCGACACTTTCGAACTATAAGGTCAATGAGATGGACGGCGCGGTGAAGAAGGTGACGGTTGCCGATGCTCTTGGCTACACAAAGGAGACCAAGGACGGTGTTACCCATTGGTACACGGGTGAGGGTGAAAATAAGAAAGAGGCTACCGGCATTTTCCGCCTTCTGATGGAGAACAAGCTGGATGATCTGACCGAAAGATCGCAAACTATCTACCTTGGTGAAATCATGGGCTTTGATGCCTATGACAAGACGACAGGCGAGCCGGCCACAAAGGATACCGCCACGGCGAATCTTGTCTTCAAAAAGTCTGACGGCACCGTGCCCGGCACGCTGATGGGGGCCTTTGCCGATATGAAGGTCTCGCAGCTTGAGAACGAATCCAATTTCACTACGCGCGTCAAGGGTATCCGTGTTGGCGATGCCATGGGCTACGTTGAAAAGAACGGCAAGTGGTATGTGGAGTATGTCAGCGATACGGACGATACGAAGAACACTCCCGTTTCCAATAAGCTCCTTGTCTCGGTCATCGGCAATACCGTCGGTGAAATGGACGGCGTTCTCGAGAACCTTACCCTCGCTCAGGTGATGGGCTACTACTATAAGCCAAGCTCCGATCCCGAAAAGGTCGACGTTCCCGCAGAGCATAAATACTACGGCACGTGGTACACCGATGAGGGAAGAACCAATAAGGTTACGGGCTTTATGGGACTCCTTAATCTTGGTCGACCGATCAACGAGATTGACCAAGAGATCAACGATATGAAGGCCAACGCCACGATTCAGGATTATATGGATGCCGGTATTTTAGACCTTTCGGGAAGCGAGACAACGCTTACCGACTATTTCAACATGCTTCATGCGGCGGATTCTGAAGTCAGCGCGGACTGGCAGGGATATAAGCTTGACGGTTTCATTGATGCCATTATCGGCGGTCTCGACACTATTGTTGGCGGATCGTAAAAGGAAAAGGAATAACTATGACAAAGATCGATATTTTTTCGGGCTTCCTTGGAGCAGGGAAGACCACGCTTATCAAAAAACTGATTGCCGAGGCCTACGCCGGCGAAAAGCTGGTTCTCATCGAGAATGAGTTCGGCGAGATCGGTATTGACGGCGGCTTCCTCCGTGAGGCGGGCGTCACCATCAACGAGATGAACTCTGGGTGCATCTGCTGCAGCCTTGTCGGCGACTTCGGCAAGGCGCTCGAGCAGGTCATGCGTGACTACGCGCCCGACCGCATCCTGATCGAGCCCTCGGGCGTTGGCAAGCTCAGCGACGTCATCCGTGCCGTGCAGGGGTTGGAGCTCGAGGGGGCTACCCTCGGTAGTGCCACCGTTGTGGTCGATGCCAAGAAATGCCGGATGTATATGAAAAACTTCGGCGAGTTCTTCAACGATCAGGTCGAGCACGCCGGCGCGATCGTCCTGTCGCGCACCGGCGATATGACCGAGGCAGCCATCGCTACCTCGGTGGCGCTTTTGCGCGAGCATAACCCGACGGCCGTCATTGTCACAACCCCCTGGGATAGACTGAACGGCCGCAAGATTCTGGAGGCCGCCGCCGGTACGAACACCCTCGCCACCGTCCTTGAGGAGCTGGCCGCCGAGACACACCATCACCATCATCACCACCATGATCACGATGAGGAATGCGAGTGTGGCTGCCACGGCCACCATCACGATCACGACGAGGAATGCGAGTGCGGCTGTCACGAGCATCACCATCATCACCACGACCACGACGGGGAGTGTGAGTGTGGGTGTCATGACCACCACCACCATCACCATGCCGATGAGGTTTTTGCCAGCTTCGGTACCGAAACGGCGCGTGCCTACACCAAGGAAGCTCTCGAAGCCATCCTCGAGGCACTTGACGGTGGGGAATACGGCGTGATCCTCCGCGCCAAGGGCATCGTCGCCGGGACTGGCGGCGAATGGCTGCACTTCGACTACGTCCCCGGTGAGGAAGACGTCCGCACCGGCGCGCCCGAGGTCACGGGTCGCCTCTGTGTCATCGGCTCCGGCATTGACGAAGCCAAGCTTTCGACCCTCTTCGGTGTCTGACGGAGGTACTATGGAAACACCTGTCTATCTCTTTACCGGCTTCCTTGAAGCCGGTAAGACCCGCCTCATTCAGGAGACGATGGAGGATGCCGAGTTCAACGCCGGCGAGCCTACCCTGATCCTCCTTTGCGAGGAGGGGGAGGGGGAGCTGGATCCCGCCTCGTTTGCTCACGGAGCAGAGAACGTCTGTCTTCGTACGGTGGATTCGCTTTCCGAGATCACGCCCGAGGCGTGGAAGTCCTGGCGGCGTGAGTTCAACTTCCGCCGTGTCCTCGTTGAGTATAACGGTATGTGGTCGATCGGCGACTTCTACCGTCTTCTCCCGCAGGGCTTTGTCGTTTACCAGGAGATCATGATGGCTGATGCCGCCACCTTCCCCTCGTATAACGCCAATATGCGCCAGCTGACCGTCGATAAGCTGCAGGGCTGCGAGATGGTCGTCTTCAACCGTGTCACCGCCACTACCGACAAAATGGAGCTCCACAAGATCGTCCGCGGCATCAGCCGCGCCGTCAATATCTCGTACGAGTATGTGGATGGCACCGTCGAATACGACGACATCATTGACCCCCTGCCCTTTGACGCTGATGCCGCTACCGTGGAGATCGCCGACCGCGATTTCGCGCTCTTTTTCCGCGATCTTACCGAGGAGATGCCGAAGTATGACGGGAAGACCGTGCGCTACCGCGCCCTTATCGGCCGCGACCCTCGCCTTGGCGAACGCGCTGTCATCGCCGGCCGTCAGATCATGACCTGCTGTGCTGACGATATTGCCTATAACGGCTTTATTTGCGTGACGAAGGACGCGTGCGACCTCGTCCACGGCGATTGGGCGATCGTCACGGCGAAGCTCCGTATCGAAAAACACGCCCTCTACCGTAACCCCGGCCCCGTCCTCTATGCCGAAAGCATAGAAAAAACGGACGCCCCGGAGGAGCCTGTGGCTACCTTCTACTGAGCGTCCGTATCCTTGATAAATTCTTTTTTGATGGGGGTCGCCGGAACGTACGAGTGTGACTTCAACAGTCTTGCATTGTAGAAAAGCTCGTCTTCACCCGGATCGAATTCAATGACATCGCCGATATCAACGTCAAGATGTGCGCAGATGCGCAACAGCGTTGGGCAGTCGATCAGCCGATTGGTCTCGATCTTGGCGATCTCGGTCGGCAAAAGGCCGAGCTGCCGCCGCAGTCCCTCCAGCGAGAGTTTTTTCTCCTTCAGGACCGAATGTAGCCTGTAATACCGTATTTTCATAGCATCACCTCAAAAAGAGTATAGCGTAAAACCAAACAAAAATCAATACCTTGCCGGCTAAAACCGGTAATACGCGGGTATGGCGGAATTGGCAGACGCGCCGGATTTAGGTTCCGGTGGGCAACCGTGCAGGTTCAAGTCCTGTTACCCGTACCAAAAAAGCCCCCAAACGGGGGCTTTTTTGGTACGATTGTAATCTTAGGACTTGAAGGGGAGCGGAAGTGAATGGACGCAGAGCGTCCAGAGCCGCGACGGACCGCATTCACGCTTGAAGCATTACCGACGTATTACAGCGTTCACGCCCTGCCTGCTTCTGACCTTGTTAACGATCAGCTTTGCGAGGTGATACATACCTATAAATACGCCGATAAAGACGGCGAGAAGCACGCTTGTGTAGAGCCAATTGATTTCAAACCAGCCGTATCGCGAGGGAGGAATCGCGTTATAAAGGAACTTCAGCGGAGTCCCCTTATAGTCGAATAAGTAGAAATAGTTGGGCGTCCAATCAAAGAGATGTCTGAGTAATGAGTTGCATACTATTGCGACAAAGGCTAAACCGCCCACAAGCCCCATTGACTTATACAGGTCATTCTTGTTCAGCTCGGGCAGATAGATAAGCAGGGCATAGAGCGCGCACACGACGATAAGGATATGCCCCCAGACGTATGCCTGGGCTCTTATCTTGAGGAGCGTGTCGTAATTTGCGAGTGAATCTGCAAAGACCATCGCCAGAATGGCAGGAATCATATTAAAGCCGAATGAGGTCAGCATCAGCCACCTTTTCTTGAAGATCAAGGCGAGTCCGGTCACGATATTACCTATATGGCATACCTGCAGGGGAATGATCTCAACACCCCAGCCGCTTCTTACGAAGATGTCCGTATTCCTTACGATAAGGATAAGAAGGGAGATGCCACCGAGTACGTAACCTACTGTGCTTTTTGTCTTGTCCGTACATCTCCTCAACGCAAGATACAGCACAGCAAAGAGACAAACGGCGAAAGAATGTATAGTATGTGCCATATAGACCACATTTCAAATTTCATAACTCTATTTCTTCTTATAAGGTTAAAGTCGCATCTATTATATCACACGTGCGAAAAAAAATTCAATATTTCAAGTCTTAAATCGTATGAGGGCGCAGAAAAAACGCGTTGAAGAAAAGAGCCATTCGCAAATCTGTGCTCCACCAAAAAAAGGGGACAACCCCGGTGGCTGTCCTTTTCACTTTTGTACCCTGCATTCTTCATTATCCTTCGCGCCCCTTCTGATGAAGAAAGCG
Source organism: Eubacteriales bacterium (assembly GCA_045586345.1). GTDB lineage: Bacteria > Bacillota > Clostridia > Oscillospirales > CAG-272 > UBA1740. The sequence continues at coordinate 1,413 of JAZNAD010000145.1, read as the reverse complement.
TTTACGATCGTAAATCAGCCCCTGAAGTGTCGCGGTCTTACGCCTTGCAAAAACAGGTAAGATAACGGTCGAGCGCCTTGTCGATGACCGCCTTGGCGGCCTCGTGATTGTTGACCTCCTTGGCCACTGCATCCTTCTCCTCGAGTGCCTTGTACACGTTGAAGAAGTGGATCATCTCTTCAAAAATATGCTTCGGGAGCTCGGAAATGTCGTGATATTCGTTATACGTCGGATCGCCGAAGGGTATGGCTATTATCTTTTCGTCGTTTCTTCCGCCGTCAAGCATCGAAATATATCCGATGGGATAGCAACGGACCAGAGAAAGCGGCTCGAGTGCCTCCGAGCAGAGAACCAGAACGTCGAGTGGGTCGCCGTCGTCACCGAACGAACGGGGGATAAAGCCGTAGTTTGCAGGGTAGTGCGTTGAGGTATACAAAATGCGGTCGAGAAGTATCAGCCCGGTTTCCTTATCGAGCTCGTACTTCTTTTTGCTTCCCTTGGATATTTCTATAACTGCGACGAAATCGTCGGGAGTTATTCTTTTTGAGTCTATATCGTGCCAAATATTCATTTTTATCTCCAATCTGCTTTTATAGCTTTTATTATACCCCACTTCGCTCATTTTTTCAAGGGGATAAAGTAAGGTAACAGAGGATGCGAGCGTGTTGACAACTATACGTTAAAATGGTATACTGAATGCAGAAATATTTTTAAAGTGAGGGCTTATTATGACTGGACGAGAGAGATTTTTAACAGCCATAAATAATCAGAAGCCGGATAGACTGCCCTGTCAGGTGCATTGCTGGATGGATTACTATCTGAAGACCTATCTTGGCGGCAGATCACAGCTTGAGGCATACGAATATTTCGGGATGGACCCTGTTTTTTATACCGCTCCAAGCTTTGAATATGACCCGAGAGACCTTGCAAATTGGGATACCAAGGTTTTCGATCTCGGCAAGGATGAGGACGGCAACACCCGCACGAGAATAGAGATCACCACTCCCAAGGGAGTGCTCTCGCAGGAGAATGCGGTCAACGGCTTTACAAGCTGGCTGACAAAGCCTATGGTTGAGAGTGAGCGTGATTTCGAGATCTGGAACGAGTATATCCCCGTTCCGATAAAGGTTGACTGGACGCCGGTTATTGAGGCTAAGAAGCTTGTTGGTGATGCCGGTATCGTCAGAGGCGGCTTTTACGATTTCGGTCAGGGAAGCCCCTGGCAGAGCTACGTCGGCTACGTTTCCACACTTGAGCCGACCATATATCAGTGCTTTGACAATCCCGAATACGTTCATTACATAATGAAGAGCATGCTTGACAAAAAGCTGAGAGTTATAGATATTGCAGGTAAGTTTGAATTTGACCTTGTTGAAACGGGCGGGGGAGCAGGCTCCAGCACGGTTATCAGCC
>JAZNAD010000144.1:0-15205 GCA_045586345.1 Eubacteriales bacterium | reverse complement strand
TGAGAACATCACAGGGCTCCACTACGAGCTCGACGATTTCCAGCTCCAGGCCGTGACCGAAAGGCGCGAGGCAATGGGGCAGACCGTTGTCAAGCTCCGCTCGGGCGCAAAGGTGTATTCGGGCCGCGGCATCTCGACCGACATTGTAGGTGCGGGCATTGCGGCGTACCTTGCGGCACTCAATAAAATTATTTACGAGGAGGAAGTAGAATGAAGCTTTCCTTTTCTACCCGCGGTTGGCCGGGGCTCTCCTTTGACGAAATGCTGGAGACGGCTGTCGATATGGGCTTCTCGGGGGTCGAGGTCTACAATCTGCCGTGCTTCCCGTCGCTCACCGACCGCGGTGGCCCCTTCCACAAATATAATACAGCAGCCACGGTGCGCAAGCTGCGCGACCTTGGCCTCACCATCCCCTGCTTTGACACGTCCTGCGACATTTCGCTGGGGGGTGGTGTGAGCGATACCGTAACGGCTCTCATCGAAACGGCGCACGATGCCCGTGTGCCCTATGTGGTCGTCTGTGCCCTCACCGAGGACGAGGAGACCGTGGCCGCCACCCTTGGCGCGCTCCTCCCCACCGCCGAGGCAGCCGACGTCACGATCCTTGTCAAGACGAGCGGCATCTACGCCGATACGGCCAGGCTCCGCCGGATGCTCGACCGCTTTGCAAGCGACAACCTTGCCGTCCTCTGGGACATCTATCACCCCTACCGTGACAACGGCGAAACGGGCGACGATACCATCAAGAACCTTGGCTGCTACGTGCGCCACGTGCACATGCGCGACTCGGACGATGCGGGGGCCTATCAGCTGATCGGCGAGGGCACCATGCCCATTGACGACGTGATGCGCGCCCTCTCCTCGGTCAACTACGACGGCTTTATTTCACTTGAATGGAAGCCCGAGTGGCTCTCTGAATTGCAGGATCCCGAGATCATCTTCCCCCACTTTGTCAACTACATGTCCCGCTTCGCTCCGACGAGGGATATGAAAAAGAAACTTTACTTTAACCACGACGGTACGGGGCAGTACGTGTGGAAAAAGGACGAGCTGATCGACCTCACCTTCTCGGAGGTGCTCGACCGCGTGGCCGACGAGTTCCCCGACCAGTACTGCTTTAAATACACGACCCTCGACTATACGCGCACCTACGCCCAGTTCCGCGAGGACGTCGACCGCTTCGCGCGCGCCCTCGTCTCGCTCGGTGTCAAGGCGGGCTCGAAGGTCGCCGTATGGGCGACCAACCTCCCCGCATGGTACATCACCTTCTGGGCGACGACAAAGCTCGGTGCGATCCTTGTCACGGTCAACACGGCCTACAAGATCCACGAGGCCGAATACCTCCTCCGTCAGTCGGACACGCACACCCTCGTCATGATCGAGAGCTGTCTTGACTCGAACTACAAGGAGATCATCAACACGCTCTGCCCCGAGCTCAAGGATACCGTCCCCGGCGAGCCCCTGCATTCCAAGCGCCTCCCCTTCCTGCGGAATGTCATCACGGTCGGCTTCCGTCAGCCCGGCTCCCTCACCTTTGACGAGGCCATGGCGCGCTACAAGCTCGTCAGCCGCGAGCAGGTGGCCAAGATGGCGGCTGACGTCCGCCCGAGTGACGTGTGCAATATGCAATACACCTCGGGTACCACCGGCTTTCCGAAGGGCGTTATGCTGACCCACTACAACGTCGTCAACAACGGCAAGTGCATCGGCGACCGCATGGGCCTTTCGACGGCCGACCGCATGATGATCCACGTCCCGATGTTCCATTGCTTCGGCATGACGCTTTCGATGACGTCGTCGATGACGCACGGCACGACCATGTGCCCGATGCCGTACTTCTCGGCGAAGTCCTCGCTCGCCTGCATCAACCAGGAAAAGATCACCTGCTTCAACGGTGTTCCCACCATGTTCATTGCCATGTTCAACCACCCGAATTACCGCTCGACCGACTTCTCGCATATGAGGACCGGTATCATGGCGGGCGCCGGGTGCCCCCCGGAGCTGATGCGCCGCGCCGCACGCCCCGACGAGATGAACATGACCGGTATCGTCAGCGTCTACGGCCAGACCGAGTGTGCCCCCGGTAACACGATGAGCGCCTGGACCGATTCGCTCGAGGTCAGGACCGAGACGGTCGGCTACGCCTTCCCCCACGTGCGGTGCAAGATCGTTGATCCCGAGACCGGCGAGGAGGTCGGCCCCGGCGTCAACGGCGAATTCTGCGCCAAGGGCTACAACACCATGAAGGGCTATTACAAGATGCCCATGGCGACCAAGGGCACGATCGACGAGGATGGCTGGCTCCATTCGGGCGATCTGGCCTCGATGGATGAGCAGGGCAACTTCCGTATCACGGGGCGCCTCAAGGATATGATCATCCGCGGCGGCGAAAACATCTACCCGAAGGAGATCGAGGAGTTCATTTACACGCATCCCGCAACCAAGGATGTGCAGGTCATCGGTGTTCCCGACAAGAAATACGGCGAGGAGATCATGGCGTGCATCATTCTGAAGGAGCCGGGGAGCGTCACCGTGGAAGAAATGTCGAATTACATCAAGGCGAGCATGGCTCGCCATAAGGTGCCGAAGTACATCGAGTTCGTTGATAGCTTCCCGATGAATGCAGCAGGTAAGATCCTCAAGTATAAGATGCGCGAGGAGGCCGCCAAGCGCCTGGGTCTTGTCGGCGACGGCGCCGATACCGCCGGCCCCGGCAAGAAATAATCTCGCAAAAGAAAAAACGGATCCGCAGAGATCCGTTTTTCTTCTCTTACTCAAGAAACGTCACAAGCTCATCAATATCCTTGCGCTTCTTTTGGCGCAGAGGATCCCCCTCGGCGGCATAGCCGAGCGTGATCACAAGACGTACCGCCCCGTCAATATGGCAAGCCTTGCGGATCGCGGCATCGTCCAGCCAACCGAGAATGCAGGTGCCGAGCCCCTCAGCGGTCGCCGCAGCGGTGAGGTACGCCGCAAGGATCCCGATATCGATCGAACGGTAATCGTTCTTTTTCACCTTCGCCCCGAGCGCCGCCGTTGCGACGTACGGCCGCTCGGAGATCACAAGCATCACGGGAGCCTCCACGGCGAATTTGTTCATTCCCATTCCCTGCATCGCGCGCGCGACCTCCTTTGCTACCGCCCCGCGGCAAACCGTGATGTGGTAGGGCTGGCCGTTACAGGCGGAGGGAGCAAGACGCGCCGCCGCCAGGATGGCAAAGAGCGCCTCCTCCCCGACCGGGCGTTCGGGGTCATAGCTACGGCAGGACTGTCTCCCTTCGGCGATTTCCCTAAAGTTCATACCGTTTCCTCATTTCTCTTTTTTGTTGGATGCCCTAAAATGCAAAGTATTGTTTCCAAACGAAGCGTTTGAGCGAATGCGTGATGTTTTACTTCAATACCTTGCGGATGGCAAAGAGCTGTAACCGCTTTGGCAAAAGGTTAAGGAAAAGCAAAAGCGGATTGCGGTTGATGGCATAGGCGAACCGCGGCCGCCGCTTCCCCAGGATGGCGATCGCCCGCTTGGCGATTTTCTCGGGAGGCACGCACCGTGCCTCCACGCGTCCCACGATGCGACGGAAGCGATCGGCGTTGCAGGAGTAGAGCGCTGTCTTCTCGCAGAAGACATCAAGTGCCGCCGTGGATGCTCCAAGCATTCCCGTATCCACCGCCCCCGCGCGCAGGACCGACACCGTGATACCGAGGAGCTGAAGCTCCATCCGCAGGGAATAGGCGTACTTATCCAGTGCCGCCTTCGTCACAGCGTAGATCCCCGTGAATGGCAGCGGATCGAGTGGTGCCAGCTCACTTGTTGTGATCAGGATGCGCCCGCCCGGTCTAAGAAGCGGCAAGAAGCACTTATTCACAAGGTACGCCCCGTAAAAATTGACGTCGAGGATGCGGCGGAATTGCTCGCTCTCCATTTCCACAAGAGAATCCAGCATATAGACACCCGCGAAGTGAACGATCGCCGCAAGCTCCCCCGTGACAGTCTTGACCGCTTCAAGGGCGCGCAAGACGCTCGCTTCGTCCGTAACGTCGGCCGAGAGCGGAATCACACCGTCCTGCGGCTCACCCGTCAATACGCGATCCATGGCAAAGACAGAATAACCGCGCGAAACAAGCGCCGCCACGGTCGCCCTTCCCATACCGCCGCAGGCACCGGTAATCAATACGTATTCCATGCTTCCTCCTCACTTCACCGAAAGAAGGCACCCGGAAGAAAACCGGGTGCCTTTTTCATAGGGGATTACTTCTTGAACTTCTTCAGAATACCGCCAGCCTTACCCTTGACACCGTCAAGTGCCTTGCTGCAGCCGGGAGCCTTCTTCTCAACGGGAGCCTCATCGGCTTCCTTCTGAGCGATCTGAACATCGTTAAGGCCTCTCGTCTTGTAGGAATGAACGATCGGATCCTCCTCATACACGAGGTCAACCTTCTTGGGCTTACCGAAGCCGAAGCAGCCCTTCTTCTCGATATCCTCAGGCAGGCCGAGGGTCAGGACGAGCTCGGAAATACCGGTGACCTTGTTCATCTTGTAGAACTTTGTGATAACGTAGATCTCATGGGTGAACTCGGCCGGCTTCTTCGGCTTATAGACCTTGTAGCGCATGCTCTCCTTCTTGGAGTAGTAGAGGTCGTCGCTGGCAGGATCGTCCTGAAGCACGTCAAGATCGAAGACGATCTTGCGAACGTTGAGGCCGTTCTTATCCATCATGTAGAGCGAGAGGTTCGACTTACCGTAGTAATCGTCAACCAGCTCCTCGCGGACATAGTAGAGACCCTCCTCGCTGAGGAAGACCTTCGAGACATTCGAGGCCAGGACCTTGTTCTCCTCGCCGTCCACGCGGACAACGCGGAGGTTATCAAACACGTCGATGTAGTAGGCATAGTTCTCGGCAAAGCGGAGGAACTTCTTGAACTGCGTGCAGAGAACCTTCGTCTCCTTGCCGTCCGAGCTGATCTTCACGAGGACCGAGTTGATGCCGCTGCCCTTCTTGACGTAGAGCCAGCCGGCGTAGGTGCCGACGATCTTCTCGACGTTCGCCATGATCTGCTCGCGGTCGGTGCCGGCGAAGTTGTTGGAAACCAGAGGCTGGTAGGTGCTGTTACCGATCGTGTAGTAGATCTTGCCGTCGTTCAGGCCGTAGAAGTTGTAGATGTTCTTCTCAATGAGGGTCTTCTCGCTCTTCTCGATGTTGAAGACGTAGAGATCCATGTTGAGGCTGTTGGGAGTCCAGCAGGTGTAGACGATGTTCTCACCGCTGACATCCTGGATGTCGCAATCGTCATCAAGGACAGGGAGGCACGAGCCCTTCACGATGTCGCAGACCATCAGGCGGCTCTTCGGCTTCTCCTCAATGATCTTCTTGCCGAAGCAGCCGGCAAGGAAGCCGGGCTTCTGGGGCTTCGCCACGGTGACGTGCTTGTAGAAGATCTTGTCACCCTTTCTGAGGGCGATCTCGAGCATCTCATTGATCAGGACGCGGTTGCCGTTGCCGGCCATGTCGATGCCAACGAGAGCGTAGGGATTGAGGGGCTCGGCGGCGGGAAGGATGGGAGCCTTGACGGCCTTGGCCTTCTTGGCCTTCTTACCCTTCTCATCGGCAGCGGCGGCCTCGGGCTTGGGCTGCTCAACAGCGCCGACCTTCTTCTGGATGAAGAAGATGGGAGCCTTCTTCGAGAAGCCGACCATGAATCTGCCGTCCTTCACGGCGTAGTCGGTGGCCTTGCCGTGGTCGACGACCGTCTCGATCTTCGAGTAGATGTCGTAACAGGCGATGCCGGCGCCCTTCTTGAAGTAGTAGAAGCGCGAGCCGTAGCAGGCGATGACCTGCTCGATGCCCTTGACGATGGGCTCCTTCGCGGGCTTACCGTCGATGACGGGGTACAGCGAAAGGGCGGTGGTGGGCGGCGCGACCTCGGCGTCCTCTTCACCCTTCTTCTTTTTCTTCTTCTTGCCTTCCTTCACGTCGAGAGCGTTCTCGTCGTAGATCTCTTCCTTGTAAACGAAGTACTTGCCGAAGAAGCTGTACATCTTGTTGTTGAAGTTGAAGTAGCGGTTGGCTCTCGAGATGTAGACGCTACTGTCGGCATACTCGCGGATGCTCTCGAAGAGCTCGATCGCGGTGCCCTTGTTGTCCGAGTTGTTGTAAAGATCGACGGCTCTCTTGTAGACGGCCTCGGCATCGATGCCAAGAGCCTGGTAGGCGGCGATCTTCTTCTTGGAGTACTCTTTTCTGGCCTCGAGGTAGGCGGGGAGAGCCTCGACGGTATCGATGATCTTGGTCTTCTCGCCCTCGCTCTTCTTCTCCTGAACCGGGATTGCGGCAAAGAGAGCCGTGACCTTCTCAAGGCCGGCCTTCATCTCGGCGACCTTCGCAGCCTCGAGCTCGAAGCGCTCGGCATACTTGATGGCCGAGGCAAGAGCCTTCAGAACCGCTTCCTCGTTATCCTTCAGACCCTTGGCTACACGACGGTAGTCGTCGAAGGTGGAGAGGATCTCGCTGCCGTCAACGGGATCGTAGTTCTCACCGATGGAAGCGGCGCACTCGTCAAGAGCCTCGAACTTCTTGCTGACAGGAACATAGAGCCCCTGGAAATCGAGGTACCAGGAGGCAGCGGCGGCACCGTTCTTCATCTTGTTGGTGGCGATGACACCGGCGATCTCGGGGATCTCGATGGCAGAGATCTTCTTGTAGGTGTCCCAATCGTAGGTGTCGAAGAAGTTCTCAAGGAATACGATGCCCGACTCAGGGTTGTCAAAGCCCACCATAGCCGGAATAGCGGCCGCCGCAGCGGTTGCGCCGAGGCGCTCGCCCGTCAGCTCGCTTACCTCAAAGACGCTGTCACAGGCGTAGCAGGTAACCGACGTATCGCCGGCACTGCACATGAGTTTGTTGCCACAGTTCGGGCAGGATTTGGTCATGATCTCGCTCATTTTGTCCTCCAAAATATGTTATTTAATTGCGCTCTATATTGTCCGCCCCCGGCGGAAGGTTTACGGATAATCAATGCCACCGTTCGGCGGACGGCAGCGCGTGATCCTGCGGATCCCCTTATAGACTCCGAGGAAAAGCCCGAACTTCCAAATCGCCATGATCATGTAGGTCGAGCAGGTAGGATAGAACCGACAACGCCCCCGCGTTGAAAGGGGTGCCCAGATCTTGTAGAGGAGCACGGCACCGATCGCGGCGCGCTTTAAGGGATAATAGGTGGCCACAGCGGCCGCCACATAGAGGATCCACGGCGGAATGGGAATAAAGCGAACCAAGACGAGCGGCGTTACGAGCCAGATGGCTAAGAGTATCAGGGGGGCTATCACCGAATACAGGATAACGTCGCGCACCTTGACCTCGCGGATCAGCTTCGCCATTATTTCAGGATCTGGCAACGGCGATTGCGCTGTTCGAGAAGCAGGCGGATTGAGGAAACGAAGGGGGTCACGTCGGCCTCTGCATCGGCTCCAAGGGCAGCCGTTGCCTTCCCGAGCTCGGCCATGATCTCGGATTCAAGCACCGAAAGCGACGCGTGACTCATCGGATCGCTGAAACGCACCTCCTCGGCGAGCGTCCTGAGAGCCGCCGAAGAATGCGGGTTTTTCGCCTTCGGCGCGGCATCGAGGATGTCGGCCTCAAGGAGCTTTAAGAACAGAACCTTTTTGCGGGTGCGTCGCAGATCCCTGAGGATGTACTCGGCGCCCAGCGTGAAATACATGGCAAGGATGATGTAAATTACCGAGACCGACGCAAAAAGAATAACGGCCAGTACAAGCTCGACCTCGGTCCAGAAGATGAAGGTCGCACTCATGGCGATGTAAAGGAAGGTGAAGATCCCCGCAAACCCCAGATACAGAGGAATACGGATCAGCCCCTCGGAAGCCTTGCGAAAAGCACCGCATACAAGAAGTACGACCGCCAGGAGGTTGACGGGACCGCCGAACGCCCAGGAGACCCAGAAGATCGGGCTCCCCTCACGCTCGGGCGGCACCAGCATAAAGACGATCAGGGTGAAAAGACCCGCAATGAGAAGCGCGGCGACGAGAAACGCGATCTTTACACTGCTACTGTTTTTTTCATTATTCATAGTGCACTCCTTACCCGAGCCTCGTGCCGCAGCCCGAGCAGAACCTGGCCCCGGGAGCGACCTGCGTGCCGCACTCAGAGCAGAAGCGAGCCACCGGCCTTGCCTGACCGCAGTTCGGACAGAACTTGGCGGCAGGATCCATCGGCTGACCGCAATTAGAACAAGCGGTGGCATCGGCGGTGGGAGTGGCAGAAGACTGAACGGCATCCGCCATCTTACCGACCTCACGGCCAATGCCAGTGCCCATCCCAAGGCCTACTCCCATATTGATGAGTCCGCCGGCAGCGCCCTCATTCTTGGCGGCGCCCTCAAGGATGTCAAAGCGGCGCTCCTCCTCATAGGTGAAGCCCTCCGTCCTGCGTGCCTCAGCACGTGCGGCTGCAATGGCCTTCATTTTGTAGGCCTCGATCTCAGCGGTGTTCATGCCCTTCAGCATCTCGTTCTTAGCGGCACGGAGGGCGTCAAGATCCCCCTCGCTCGCCATCACGCCGTTGAGATTCATGTGAACGATCTCAATGCCGAGGTCGGCGATACGGCTGTTAAGCCGCATCTCGATCTCCTCGGCGATCTCACCGAGGCGAGGCGTGATCTCAAGGATACTCACCTGCTTGTCGATAATGGTGGCGGCGATGCACTCCTTGATGGGCGACATGACCATCCCCTTCAGGGTGGCCTTGAGCGACTCGACAGTCAGATCCCCCAGCATACCGGCGACCTTGATAACGAACTTGCGGGCATCATTGATGCGCAGGCCCATCTGGCCGTGAGCGCGGACGCCGATCAGGACCGAATAGCGCGGGTCGATCAGATCGATCGGGGTGCTGGTGCCCCACTGAAAATCAAGGACGTTGACCTTGTTTACAAAGTAAATATCACAAGGGAAGGGATCTCTGCCGCCAAAAAGGCCAGCAAAGAGGCGCTTGAGCAGCGGAAGGTTCTGCGTGTCAAGCGTGTGGCGGCCGGGTCCAAAAAGGTCGAGCGCCTGCCCGTTTTTGTAAAAGAGCGCCTCCTGCGCCTCGTATACGATCAGCTGGGACTTTGCCGTCAGCTCGTCAATATGATTACGAACAACCAGCTGGTTGTTCGCCATTTCCTGTGTGATAACTGCCATCGTAGACCTCCAAGAGCAGAACAGAGCCCATAAATAATAGGAACGCGCGCGGAGCGAATAAAAATTACAATGTAATTATACAATACGCGCGGCGCGTTGTCAATATCACTTAGCGAAAAAGTCGAAAATAAATCTTTTTTGTTCCGCACTCCCCTGTTTTCCCAAAAAAATCTCACTCACCCGCGCTTTCTGAGCGCAGGGACCTTCCTTGGGCATTCCCTCCTTGCATAGTCAGGACGGTCCTACACAAAAATTCAAGGGCACTCTGGCTTGCCTCTTTTTGCCTTATTGTAAAGATTACTTTTCGAATTCAGGGCACAGCACACGGGCAGAGCACCCCCTCTCGGCCGTCTGTGGCGCCACGGTATCTCTTTTCATTTTTTCTTCGTTTCCCCTTTACAAACACTGTCTTTTGTACTATAATTACCTTTGTCGACTATTTCGTGGACGTGCACCTGCGTGCGGCATCCACGCGCGGCTCCTGCCTGTGTGCGAGGGTCGCGTTGGTCGCGTGCCCTTGCCTGCGCGCAGGGCCGTGTCAATTCTGAAACCGCGAGGGACTGTTATGGACAAGCTGAACGAAGCAAGATTCGAGATCGACGCCGTCGACCGTGAGATGGCCGCGCTTTTTGAGCGCCGGATGCGCGCGGTGCGGAGTGTTGCTGACTACAAAAGGGCCCACGGCCTGCCGATCTACGATGCGGCACGCGAGGAGGCGGTCGTGCGTAAGAACTCTGCCTTTATTGCCGATGAGACACTGCGCCCCTATTATGTGGAATTTATGAGCTCCACAATGCAGGCCTCCCGCCATTACCAGCGCTTTCTGCTATCGGGCATGCGCGTTGCCTTCTCTGGGATTGAGGGCGCCTTTGCCGCTATCGCCGCACACAGGATCTTCCCTGAGGCCGAGTGCGTTCCGCACCCCGACTTTGTGAGCGCCTATGATGCCGTTCTTTCGGGAGATTGTGACGTCGCCGTGCTTCCCATCGAGAATAGCACAGCAGGCGAGGTCGGACCTGTCATCGACCGCCTTTTCTCCGGCAGTCTTGCGGTGAACGCCGTCTACGACTTTTCGATCACGCATCACCTCCTCGCTCCGAAGGGCGCCACCCTTGCGACAGTCCGCGAGGTCGTGAGTCATCCGCAGGCCCTGGCCCAGTGCGCCGCCTTCCTGCGTGGAAACGGCTACAAGACGAGGGAAGCCGAGAACACTGCCATTGCGGCACGCTGTGTGGCCGAGGCGGGCGACCCGAGCGTGGCCGCCATCGCCAGTGAGGAAACGGCCGAGATCTACGGCCTTGAGGTGCTTTCGCGCCATATTAACGAGACCGGGATCAACACCACGCGCTTTGCCGTTCTGTCGCGTTCACCCGTCACGGACGGTGCCAAGGACAAGCATTCCATCCTGCTCTTTACGGTCCGCAATGAGGCGGGCTCACTCGCCGAGGCCATCAACATTATCGGTTCACACGGCTACAACATGCGCTGTCTGCGTTCGCGACCGATGAAGGAGCTGCTTTGGCAATATTACTTCTATGTGGAGCTGGAGGGCGACCTTTATACCGAAGAGGGCAAAAGGATGATCGGCGAGCTGGCGTACTGCTGTGACCGCCTGAAGGTCCTCGGCTCCTTCCGTTATCCTGCCCCTCTTGGAAAGTGAGCGCACCATGAAGCTGACTGTAACGCTGCCGGCAAGCAGCTATGATATCCACGTAGGGCGCGGCCTCCTTGCCTCGGTCGGCGAGCTTTGCCGCCTCGACCGCCGCGTGCTCATCGTGACCGACGACGGGGTCCCTGCCGCCTATGCGGCGAGGGTCGCCTCCTTTGCCAAGCATCCCACCCTTGTGACCGTGCCGCAGGGCGAGGGTAGCAAGAGCCTCCCCACCCTTGGCAGCCTGCTCTCCACCATGCTGGAGGCCGGCTTCACCCGTACCGATGCCGTGGTCGCCGTTGGCGGCGGTGTCGTCGGGGATCTTGCCGGCTTTGCCGCCGCCACCTTCATGCGCGGCATCGACTTTTACAACATTCCGACGACCCTCCTCGCCCAGGTCGATTCCTCAATCGGAGGCAAGACCGCCGTCAATCTTGACGGTGTCAAGAACTGTGTGGGTGCCTTTTATCAGCCGCGCGCCGTCATCATTGATCCCGACCTTCTGTCCACCCTCCCCGCTCGCCAGGTATCAGCCGGGCTTGCCGAGGCGATCAAGATGGCCGCGACCTCGGATGCCGCTCTCTTTGAGCGGATGGAGCACGAGGACCTTTTTGCCATCCTCGACGACATAATCGTCGGGTCCTTGAAGATCAAGCGCGACATTGTCGAGCGCGACGAGCGCGAGTCCTCACTCCGCCGTGTTCTTAACTTCGGTCATACCCTCGGTCACGGCTACGAGAGCGCCGCCTCCCTCCGTGGACTTCTGCACGGCGAATGCGTAGCACTCGGGATGCTCCCTCTCGCCTCCGAGAGCGCCCGTGCCCGGCTGATCCCCGTCCTCGAGAAGGCTGGCCTTCCGACCGCCTGCGATCTCCCCATCGACGAGGTGCTTGCCCCGGTCGCGCACGACAAAAAGGCGGACGGCAGCGCCATCCGCTACATCTATGTTGACACGATCGGCTCCTTCCGCGAATGCCGCCTGCCGATCGACGAATTTACCGCTACAATCCGTAAGGAGTTGAACGCATGAAGAACACATTTGGTACCTCGGTCACCGTCACTCTCCTCGGCGAGAGCCACGGACCCATGATCGGCGCCGTGCTTGACGGTATGCCCCCGGGGCTCCCGGTGGACGAGGACTTCCTCCGCCGCCAGATGGCACGCCGCCAGGGCCCAACCGCCCTCTCCACCAAGCGCCGCGAGCCGGACGAGGTGAAGATCGTCAGCGGTGTCTACCGCGGTCACACCACGGGTACGCCCATCACCCTTCTCATCGAGAACACCAACACAAAAAGCTCTGACTACGCGGCCACCGCCGCCCTGCTCCGCCCCGGCCACGCCGACTATACCGCTAAGCTCAAGTACCACGGCCACGCCGACCCGAACGGCGGCGGTCATTTTTCGGGGCGCATCACCGCCGGTCTTGTGGCCGCGGGGAGCCTTGCCCTCAAGGCGCTCGAGGCGCGCGGCATCCGCATCGGCACGCACATCGCCGCCTGCGGCGGCATCAGTGATCGCCCCTTCGGCGATCTTGCGGCCGATCTTGACCTGCTTGACGGACGCGACCTTGGTGTACTTGACGAAGAGCGCGGCAACGCGATGGCCGCCGCCATCGAGGCGGCGCGTGCCGAGGGCGACAGCGTAGGCGGCATTCTTGAGACCGCCGTCCTCGGCCTGCCCGGCGGTGTCGGCGAGCCCTGGTTCGATACCCTCGAGGGCGTGATCTCGCACATCCTCTTTTCGATCCCCGCTGTCAAGGGCGTCGAGTTTGGCGACGGCTTTGCTCTCGCGGCGATGCGGGGCAGCGAGGCCAACGACCCCTTCGCCATGACGGACGGTCGGATCACCACCGTCACCAACCGTGCCGGCGGCATCCTCGGCGGCATCTCGACCGGCATGCCCCTCCTCGTCCGTACCGCAATCAAGCCCACGCCCTCGATCTACAAGGAGCAACGGACAGTCGATGCTCTGCGCCTTGAGGAGGCCACCCTCACGGTCAAGGGGCGTCACGATCCCGCGATCGTCCACCGTGCCCGTGTCGTAGCCGACAGCGCCGTGGCCCTCGCCCTCTGCGACCTGCTCGCCCTGCGCTTTGGTACCGACTGGCTTGCGCAATAATGTAACGTTTTCTTTTTATTAGCAAAAAACGGAGACTCTCTATGGAATACGGATTGATCGGGGAGCATCTGCCGCACAGCTTCTCGAAGGAGATCCACGGCAAATGCGCTCCCTACGAATACCGTCTCGTTGAGCTTCGCCCCGAGGAGGTCGGCCCCTTTATGGAGGCCGCCGACTTCCGGGCGATCAACGTCACGATCCCCTATAAGCAGACGGTCATCCCCTACCTCGCAAGGATCCACGGGGCCGCCGAGAGCATCGGTGCCGTCAATACCGTCGTCCGCCGTCCCGACGGCCTTTACGGCTACAACACCGACTTCTACGGTCTGACGGCACTTGTGCGTCGCATCGGCATCACTCTTCGAGGCCGCAAGGTCATGATCCTCGGCAACGGCGGAACCGCGCGCACCGCGCGCGCCGTAGCGCGCGCCGAGGGTGCCCGTGAGCTCGTCACCGTCGAGCGCCGTCCTGGCCCCGGCTCGGTCTCCTATGACGAGGCCGTCACCCTCCACGCCGACAGCGAGGTCATCTTCAACACCACCCCCTGCGGTATGTATCCGCACGCCGAAGGCGGCGAGGGGATCGCCGCCGTCCCGATCGACATTTCGCGTTTCCCTCGCCTTGCAGGCGTGGTGGACGCTGTCTATAACCCTCTGCGCACTAACCTCATTATGGAGGCCCGAAGCGCCGGCATCCCAGCCGAGGGCGGCCTTTATATGCTGGTCGGTCAGGCCGTGGTCGCCTCGCGCGTTTTCCTCGGCGAGGACTTTGACGCGGTCAGCGCCGACCCCGCCACCGATGCCACCACCGAGCGCATCTACCGTGCCGCCATGGCCGACAAGGAGAACATCGTCCTGACGGGAATGCCCGGCAGCGGTAAGAGCACGGTCGGCCGTCTTTTGGCCGATGCTCTCGGCCGCCCCTTCTATGACACCGATGCCGCCATTGTCGAAACAGCCGGCAAAAGCATTCCTGAGATCTTCGCCGAGGTCGGCGAGCCCGGCTTCCGCGCGCTCGAATCCGAGGTCATTACCCATCTTTCTGCCGAGGTAGCCGGCGGCGTGATCGCCACGGGCGGCGGCGCTATCCTTGCCGATTGGAACGTCCGCGCCCTCGGGCGTACCGGGCGTCTCTACTTCCTTGACCGTCCCCTTGAGGCCCTCCTCCCGACGCCCGACCGTCCTCTGGCCTCCTCGGCTGAGGCCATCCGCCGCCGCTACGGGGAGAGATACGGGCGCTACCTTGCCACGGCTGACGTGCGCATCCCGAACGAAGCGAGCGCCGCCGATGCCGCCGAGGCCATACGAAAGGACTTCTTCCAATGAAACTTCTCATCATCAACGGCCCGAACCTCAATATGCTTGGCATCCGCGAGCCCGACCACTACGGCCGCGAGACCTACGAAGGTCTCGTTGAAAAGATCCGCGCCCACGCGACCGCCCGCGGTGCCACCGTCGATTTCATACAATCGAACCACGAGGGCGACCTCGTCGATGCCATCCAGTCAGCCTACGCCACCTATGACGGCATCGTCATCAACCCCGGCGCCTACACGCACACGAGCATCGCTATCCTCGATGCCGTGAAGGCCGTCTCGGTGCCGACCGTTGAGGTCCACATCTCGGATGTCGGTACGCGCGAGGACTTCCGCCGCGTAAGCTACATCCGCGCCGCCTGCATTGCCACCGTCTCAGGCCACGGGACAAACGGCTATCTGGAGGCGATCGACCTTCTCCTTGCACGGGAGGCGAGCGAATGACCTGCACGATCACCCCCTCCCGCCTCCACGGCACTGTGAAGGCGCCCCCCTCCAAGAGCATGGCACATCGTCTTCTAATCGCGGCGGCCCTTGCCGACGGAGAGAGCCACATCACCGGCATCGCCTCCTCCGAGGACATCTCGGCGACCGTCGACTGCCTGCGTGCCATGGGTGCTGAGATTGCGCTCTCGGGCGACGTCGCCACCGTCCGCGGCGTTTCCCCACAGAACGCTATCGGCGAGCGCGTGCTTCCCTGCCGTGAAAGCGGCAGCACACTCCGCTTTATGCTCCCCCTCTGTCTTTTGTCCGGCACGCCCGCCCGCCTTCACGGAAGCGAACGTCTCTTTGCCCGCCCACTCTCGGTCTACGAGGAGATCGCGGCGGCTGAGGGTCACACCTTCTGCCGCGAGGGTGCCTCGGTCACGGTCGCGGGGCGCCTGCATGGCGGTGCGTATACCGTCCGCGGTGATATCAGTAGCCA
>JAZNAD010000143.1:0-7581 GCA_045586345.1 Eubacteriales bacterium | reverse complement strand
GCTTTCTTCTCTTGAAAGCAGCGGTCCGGAAGAAAATGAAAGCGACAGAAACCGCATGGTATCGGAAGCCATTCGCCACATTGAAAAAAACATTTCCGGCGATCTCGACACCGCCTCTATCTCCGCGGCTCTCAGAGTATCCTCCTCCACCTTGTCTCACGTCTTCACAAGTGAAATAGGCATATCTCTTCACAAATACGTCATCCAAAAAAGAATAGCCCTCGCCGAAAGGCTTCTTTCCGAGGGAGACACCGTGACCGTCGGGCAGGAGTCGCTTACCGTGCTTTCCGTCCCCGGGCACACCCCCGGCTCGATCGCCCTTCTTGGCGACGGTCTCCTTTTCACGGGGGATACCCTCTTTGCCGGACGCAGCTACGGTCGCTCCGACCTTCCGGGCGGTGACGCCGAGGCGTTGCTCGCCTCGATCCGCCGCCTGCTTACCATCCCCGTCAGCTGCCGTATCCTGCCGGGACACGGCAGGGCCACCGACATCGCAACGGCCAAAGCATTACTTTCAAATCTTATGTGAGGATAAAAACCATGGAAGAGATCAAATCGAATTTTATACACGAGATCATTGACAGCGATCTTGAAGCGAACCCCGCGCTGAAGATCCATACCCGCTTCCCCCCCGAGCCGAACGGCTACCTGCATATCGGGAGCGCCAAGGCGATCTGGATCAACGCTAATACCGCCAAGAAGTACGGCGGTCTTTTTAACCTCCGCTACGACGATACCAACCCTACGAAGGAGGATAATGAGTACGTCGAGTCGATCTACCGCGACCTTACCTGGCTCGGCTGCGAGCCGACGGGTGGTATCTTTTACGGCTCGGACTACTTTGATCGGTGCTACGAGTTTGCCGTCCGCCTGATCCGCGAGGGGAAGGCCTACGTCTGTGACCTCTCGCCCGACGAGATGCGCGAGTACCGCGGCACGCTTACCGAGCCCGGCAAGAACAGCCCGTGGCGTGACCGAACGGTCGAGGAGAACCTCGAGCTCTTCGAGCGCATGAAGAACGGCGAGTTCCCCGACGGGGCCAAGACTCTCCGCGCCAAGATCGATATGTCCTCGCCGAACATGAACCTGCGCGACCCCGCCATTTACCGCATCGTGCATACCGATCACCACCGCCAGGGCGATAAGTGGTGCATCTATCCCCTTTACGACTACGCCCATCCGATCCAGGATGCCCTTGAGGGCATCACCCATTCGCTCTGCTCGATCGAGTTTGAAAACCACCGTCCGCTCTACGATTGGGTGCTCGATAACATCGGCTTTGAAAAGAAGCCGCATCAGTACGAGTTTGCCCGCCTGAATGTTACGCATACCGTGATGAGCAAGCGCTATCTCCGCCAGCTGGTCGAGACCGGTCTTGTTGACGGATGGGACGATCCCCGTATGCCTACCCTTTGCGGCCTCCGCCGTCGCGGCTATACCCCCGCCGCGATCTTCGATTTTGTCGAGCGCGCCGGCGTTGCCAAGGCGTACAGCGTCGTCGATCATGAGCTGCTTGAGCATTGCATCCGTGAGGAGCTGAACGAAACGGCACCGCGCCGCATCGCCATCCTCCGCCCCATCCGTGTCGTTATCACGAACTATCCCGAGGATACGACCGAGTATTTCGAGCTCCCGAACCATCCGCAGCATCCCGAGCTCGGCACGCGCAAGCTTGCCTTTACCCGTGAGCTCTATATCGACGCCGACGACTTTGCCGAGGTACCGCCGCCCAAGTTCTTCCGTATGAAGCCGGGCGGAGAGGTGCGTCTGATGGGCGCCTATATCGTGCGTTGCGACGAGGTCGTACACGACGAAGCCGGCAACGTCACCGAGCTCCGTTGCACCGCCGACCTTGAAACCGGCAACGGCATGCCGCTCGACGGTCGCAAGGTCAAGGGCACCATCCAGTGGCTCTCGGCCTCGGCCGCCCATGACGTCACAGTGATGCTCTACGAGCACCTCTTCACGATGGAGAACACGACCGATATCCCCGAGGGCAAGGGCTACGGTGACTACCTCAATACCGATTCGGTCACGCGCCTCGATGGCTGTAAGGTTGAGCCCTCGCTTGCCGGTGCCGCTCCCGAGGACAAGTTCCAGTTTGTCAGAACCGGCTACTTCGTCAAGGATACGAAGTATGAAAACACCTTCAACCGCATCGTCGGCCTGAAGGACAGCTACAAAGCATAACGCAGGAAAGCAAAAGCTCCGCCTTTTCGGCAGAGCTTTCTTCAAGGAACTTATGAAATCATCACCCTCATTCCTTCGCCGCCTTACCGCCCTCCTCTACGTTCCGCGGTGCGGCGCCTGCGGCGTCCGCCTCTCATCCGACGGCGGTGCCCTCTGCGATGCCTGCCGCGCCGCCTACGACATGCAGACCGAGCGGCGCTGTGCCTATTGCGGTCATCCGTTTTCGGAATGCCTTTGCACGAGCGTCGCCCTCTCCCGTGCCGGCATCCGCGAGGTCGTAAAGCTCTTTGAATACCGCCGCGGTGAAGGCGATCTGTCCCCCAACCGCCTGCTCTATCTTCTGAAGCGCCGTGCCCCTCGCCCGGTTGTCAACTTCTTCGCAGAGGCGCTTTCCGACCGACTCGACCGCCACCTGCCGAAGGAGCGCGATCATCTTCTCATCACCTTTGCTCCGCGCTCGCGGCGGGCCCGTCGCCGCCACGGCTTTGACCATATGGAGCTCCTTGCCCACGCCGTTGCCGACCGCCTCTCGCTCCCCGTGGCCCGTCTGCTTTCGCGCACCGAGGGCAGAGAACAGAAGAAGCTCGGCGGTCGCGAGGCGCGCTTTCGCAATATGAAGGATGCCTACGCTCCCGTCTTCACCCCGGAGAAGGTCGCCGGTCGCGAGATCCTTCTCCTTGACGATATCACAACAAGCGGTGCCACCCTCACCGCCGCTATCCGCGCCCTCCGCCGCGGCGGTGTAAGGAAGATCCGCGTCGCCGTCCTCGGCTGTACACTTTTGTATAAATAAAAGTGCACCGTAGCCGCCTGCTTTAAAAGAAAAACACCCGAAAATCGGTTTTTTTTCTTATGAAAAGGTTTTCGGCAGGCGCCGCTTGTGCTCACTTCTTGCGTGGTACCGCTCGATGATGGCGCGGTCATGCTCCGAGACCTCGCGGCCTGCCATATACTCGGCCACCGCCGCATAGGTCACGCCCATGTCGTCCTCGTCGGTCTGCCCCTCGTAAAGCCCGGCCGAGGGTGCCTTCCTGATGATGCTTTCGGGCGCCTCGAGATAGCGGAGAAGCTCATACACCTCGTCTACCGTGAGATCGGCGATCGGGTTGAAGTCCGAGCCTCCGTCGCCCCATTTCGTGAAGTATCCCATAAAGATCTCGCACTTGTTGCCTGTGCCGGCCACCATGCGGTTCTCGGCGGAGGCAATGGCGTAGAGCGTCGTCATACGGAGGCGCGGAGGAATGTTCGTCAGCGCCTGCGCGTTCGGTTCGGTAACGCCGTCAAGCGAGGTAAGAAGCGCTTCGCGCACCGGCGTCAGATCGACCGTCCTCTGCTCAATGCCGAAATGCGCGGCCGCCGCCAGGGCATCGTCACGGTCCGAGCCGTAATTACGGTTCGAGGAGCAGGGCATAATGACCCCCACCGTATTCTCGCAGGCCAGCTTGCAGAGCGCCCCCACCAGCGTGCAGTCCTTCCCACCGCTGTTCCCGTAAATAATGCCATCGGCATGTGCCTCGGCCAAAAGCTGCTTGATAAACGCCACGCGTTCGCGGATCTCGATCTCAGGGGATCTCATACTGCCCTCCGGTGTTTTTTCTTTATTATACCAAGATGCATCGAGAAATTCAAGCCCTCAAGGAAAAAGAACGGCTCAGGGAGCCGTTCTTTTTCTTTATTCCTTGTGATGCTTGTCGAGGGCCGCCAGCTTGTGGTGACGGCGGTTCTTGACGGCATCCGGGATCTCATGGATATCCCCGGCACGCATCAAGGCCCACTTGGTCATCAGAGGACCCGCGATCTCATAAACAAGAATGGCAAAGAGTGTAATATTGTATATGACCTCCCCCGGCGTACCAAGCTGATCCTTGGCAATGTTGCACATACCGAGCGCCACACCGGCTTGCGGGAAGAGGGTGATACCGAGGTACTTCTGAATGCTCGGCGAGCATCCCGTGGCCTTCGCGCTGAGGTAGGCGCCGAAGTATTTACCCACGCAGCGGAAGAGAATATAGACGATACCGATCACAACGATGGCAGGATCGGCAAAAACCTTGAAGTTAAGATGCGCGCCGCTAACGACGAAGAAGAGGGCAAAGAGGGGCGACGTCCATTTGTCGCTGGCCGTCATCAGATCCTCGGAGAGCGGGCAGATATTGCAGAAGATCGTGCCGAGCATCATGCAGACGAGGAGGGAAGAAAGACCAATATGCACAGGGCCGATGTGGAGGTTGGCATTGGAAATTGCGCCGGAAATCGCCGCGCCCAGAGCTACGATGGCGATGGTTATATTGAGGCGGTTGGTGTTTGAGTTGAAGGCGCGCTCGGCCTGCGTCAGCACCCATCCAAGGAAAGCACCGAGAAGGAGCGAAAGCACGATCTCAAGGAGCGGAGCGACGAGGATCGCAACGATACTGAGCTCACCGAGGGTCATCGCCTTTGCCACACCGAAGGAAACGGCAAAGACCACAAGACCTACGGCATCGTCAAGCGCAACGATCGGCAGGAGGAGCTGGGTGAGCGGCCCCTTGGCCTTGAACTGCCGTACGACCATCAGGGTAGCGGCAGGCGCCGTTGCCGTGGCGATCGCACCGAGCGTCAGGAGCTGTGCGTAGGAGAGCTTGTCAGGGGCGATCAGGTGAACGGCCACCAGCGCAAGGTCAACGACGAGGGTGGCGGCCAGCGCCTGGAAAACACCGATGACAAAGGCCTGCTTCCCGATCTTCCTGAGGTCGGAAAGGCGGAACTCACTCCCGATCGAGAAGGCGATAAAGCCGAGTGCGACCTCGGAAATGATGCCAAGGCCCTCCACCGCATCAAGCGAATTGAAGCCAAGCCCGGCAACGCCGAACGCGCCAAGGCAGAAGGGGCCGATCAGAACGCCGGCGATCAGGTAGGCCGTGACCGCAGGAAGCTTGATCGGCTTAAAGATCCTCGTCATAAGTAGCCCTGCAAGAAGGGCAATGGAGATCGGAAGAAGAGTGTTCATAAAACCGTCCGTCATATAAAGCAATAATGAAATCGGTTCTATTATACACCCATTTACCGTTTTGTCAAGTATTCTCCAAAATTCTTTGAATTATTCTTCCTGAAATACCGTTTCAATGCGCTTTTCGGCGCCTGAAGGTGAGTAGATCCAACGGTTCATGTGCAGGGTCAGCGTAGGATCCACGAAGTATTCATGCTCCCGCCGTTTCGCCTCGGCATGCGGGTCGATGATGATAAGCTTGATCTTCATCTTCTCGGGGAGAATGCTTTTGATGTAGACGGCCGCCGTATCTCCAACAAGCACTCCGGCCTTTGATTCCGCCAGGCCTGCAAGGTTCGGTGAAAGCTCAACGAAGATACCGTAGCTTTCAATGCTCCGTACCGTCCCAACGACCGTCTCTCCCGGGGTAAAGCGCGCGGCATTCTCAAGAAAGGTCCCGAGCAGCTCGCGATGCGTGACGTAGATGCGTCCCGTGTCATCGATGCGCCGCACGACGGTATGGATCCGCTCGCCCACCTCAAACCGATCTCCGGGATGCGCGATGCGCGAGACCGAGATGCAGTCGATCGAGAGAAGGGAAACAATGCCGCAGCCGATGTCCACAAAGGCGCCGAAGGGCTCCATGTGCGTCACCCTCGCGGGGATGATGTCCCCGGGGATTAGTGTATCGATGTAGCTGGCCATGCATTCGGCCTGTGCCGCTCGGCGCGAGAGGATCGCCACCGTTCGTCCGGCGTTGTTTTTTGTAAAGCCCACCACCTTGAAGACGACGGGCTTGCCGACCCTTGTCAGGACAGCAATATCCTTGATCTCACCCCCGTTTCTTAAGTATTGCACCTCCTCGCGGAGCATAATACCGGGGCATTCGCCAAGGTCGAAGTGTAGGGTCAGGGAGCTGTCGCACACACGGGCGACTGCCTCCAGTATCGTCTGCTTTTCAAGCGCCCTCTCAAGACCCTCGAGCGAGGAGATCGCTTCGCAGTTTTCCTTAGTTGTGATCAGAGTGCCTTCCGGCGCATAACGGTTCATACACGACCTCTTTCCTTTATGTCTTAGCCAAGGAAGTCCAAAAAGGGTTTAATTCGGATTTCTCTTAGCTATGCTATTATTCTATGAACCGTAACACCGAAATAGACCGCCAAGTTCCCTTGAAAAAAGGACAGAAACCTTACGGTCTCTGTCCTTTTTTGTGTGTTTTTCACTTGCCGAGCGTGCCGGCCGAGCCGAGCACGTTGACGAGCTTGTGCATGACCGTCTTCTTGACCTCGGCGCGTGCCACCGAAAGGTAGGTGCGGGGGTCAAAGACGTCGGGCTGTTCGCTCATCACGCGGCGGATGCCGGCGGTCATAGCGAGGCGGATATCCGAGTCGATATTGATCTTGCAGACGGCCATCTTGGCGGCCTCGCGGAGCTGCGACTCGGGAATACCGACGGCATCGGGCATCTTGCCGCCGAGCGAGTTGATCTCGTCAACATAATTCTGGGGAACCGAGAAGGCACCGTGCAGAACGATCGGGAAGGCGGGGAGGCGCTTTTCGATCTCGGCGAGGATATCGAAGCGGAGGGGCGGCGGTACGAGAATGCCGTTCTCGTTGCGCGTGCACTGGGCAGGCGTGAACTTGTAAGCGCCGTGCGAGGTACCGATGGAGATGGCCAGCGAGTCAACGCCGGTGCGGGTCACAAACTCCTCGACCTCCTCGGGGCGGGTGTAGGAGGAGGTCTCCGCGCTCACCTCGTCCTCAACGCCGGCAAGCACGCCGAGCTCACCCTCGACCACAACGCCTCTCTCGTGGGCGTACTCTACCACCTCGCGGGTGAGGGCAACGTTATCCTCGAAGGAGTGGTGCGATCCGTCGATCATGACCGAGGTAAAGCCGCCATCGATGCAGGACTTGCAGATCTCAAAGTCGGCGCCATGGTCGAGGTGCAGGGCAAGATCAATGCCGCTGTCCTTGACGGCCGCATTGGCGAGGGCGATGAGGTACTCATGCTTTGCATACTTGCGCGCGCCGGCAGAGACCTGAAGGATCACGGGGGACTTCGCCTCCTCCGCGGCCTCGGTGATCGCCTGGATGATCTCCATGTTGTTGATGTTGAAGGCACCGATGGCGTAGCCGCCCTCATAAGCCTTTTTGAACATTTCCTTTGTAGTAACGAGTGCCATTTTCTTTCTCCTTTTTGAATTCGGTGTTATTGCATACGGGAATACTATATCATATTTTTTTGCCGAAATCAAGAGTGTGGGGGAAAGAATATGTGCCCCATTCAAAAAACTTCCGGGATCTCTCCCGTCCCCTCACCTACGGGGAGCCGTCGGGATGTATCGTAGGGAGTCCCCTCGGCCGAAAGACCGAAGCTTATCGAGATAGCATCGTTAACGCGTGCCATCGCCGCCTCGTCAAGGT
>JAZNAD010000142.1:0-11008 GCA_045586345.1 Eubacteriales bacterium | reverse complement strand
AAAAAGCCGCTCTTGCGGCTTTTTTGCTTATTCTTCACCGAGGCTTTCGCGGAAGGCGGCCTCGACCTCGGCGTTGAGCGTCTTGAGAAGTGCTTGGTCTATCTTCTCCACCCGGTCGTAGGTGAAAAGGCCGTTGATCTCGTCCTCAATATCGGTGAGCTGAGTATAGACGGTGGCCGAGAGTCCCTCGTTTTTGATGGCGGGGATGACTTCCTTTCTGAAAAGGCGCGCGTAGGCACGGGCGAGGGCTTCGGCACTCTTATAGGTGCGGTAGCCGAAGGACTTTTTTGTGAAGGTGTGCCCCGTGACAGGGTGGGAATAGCCGCCGAACTCAGTGAGGGCGAGGATGCGGCGGCCGTCGTTCCGGGGGCGCGCCGGACGGAAGTAGATATGTCGGCTCCGGAGGTCGCCGCCGCCCTTATCCTGCCAGCCGCTGGCGTGGTCATAAAGGCGCGAAGGGTCGCGGGCACGAAGGGCCTCGGTATTTTCGACGGCATCGAACTGCCCCCAGCCTTCATTGAAGACGGTGTAGAGCGAGAGCGACACGCAGTTATAAAGAGCATCCTGCACGGCCTCGGCCTCCAGCCGCCAGAAGGCGCGGGAGCGCGCGTCGGCACGGCCCATCGCGCGGTAGTTTTTGTCGTTGAGATGCAGGTTCAGGAAGGGGGCGAGGATGAGGCGGTGGGTGCGCTCGCGCTCGCCGCCGTTCAGCATATCCTGCCAGACGGCGATGCCGAGGATATCGCAATAGTAGTACCAGAGGGCGGGCTCGAGCTTGCAATGCTTGCGGAGCATATTGAAGCCGCGCTCCCTGACGGCGCGGAGCTCCTCGTACATCGCGCGGTTCGAGGGTGGCGTATACAGCCCCTCATGCCAGTACCCCTGGTCAAGAAGGCCGTTGTAGAAGATCGGCTTACCGTTTTCGGTAAAGTAATGTTTACCGTTTATCTCGGTTTTGCCGTAGGTGCGGACGCCAAAGTAGCTTTCAACGGTGTCGTCGCCCAGCGTGAGAGTGAGGCGGTAGAGGTTCGGCTCACGCGTCGACCAAAGGCGGCAGGCCCCGACGTCGAGGGTGGCGGTGCTTCCTGCGGCGACCGTGGCTTCGGCAATCGGGGTGTCGCCGTCAAGGGCGGTGATCCTCACCTCCCCGTCGCCGGTTGCCAGAGGTGTCACGGCGAGGGTCATGGTATCGGCGTCGGGAAGGAGGCAGACGTCTTTAAGGGCGAGGGGGGGCGTGCTCTCGAGCCAGACCGACTGCCAGATGCCCGACGAGGGAGTATACCATATGCCGCCGTGGCGGTAGCGCTGCTTCCCACGGCCATAGACGGGCGAGGAGGCATCGTCACGCACGAGAAGGACGAGCTCATTCTCGCCCTCGCGGAGGGCGTCGGTCAGATCGACGGCAAAGGGGGTGTAGCCGCCGGCGTGACCGCCGACGTGAGTCCCGTTCAGGTAAACCTCGGCTTCCTGGTCGACGGCGCCGCATTGCAGAAGGAGACGCCCACGGTGGAAGCCCTCGGGCAGAGTGAAGATGCGGCGGTAGGCCAGGGTCTCGCCGGGGGCGAGCACGCGGAGGACGCCCGATGCCCGGCACTCGGGGGAATAGGGGACAGTGATCGTACCCTCGTAGGCCGCGGGGAGCCCCTCACCATAGGTGAAGGCGTAGTCCCAGGCGCCGTTCAAGGAGAGGTAGCTGTCACGCCGGAAGCCCGGGCGGGGATATTCGGCCAGGGGAAGCGTATCGTTTGAGAATTCGGGAGCGAAGATCATAGCGCACCTCGTTTCTTATTGTTCTTCTCTATTCTATCACACGCCGTCCGCTTTTTCAAGCATCATAATTTTTCGTACCCTCTCGACTTTTTGCCCGAGATGTGCTATACTGTTCAAAAACGAAGGAGGTGCGCTATGTCGGACGTGACCTTTCATCATATCGCCGTTATCCACACCGATTTTGCCGACAAGTTCGGCGTTCCGCGCCAAAGCGGCCGCGTGCCAGAGGCACGGGGACGGATCGTTTTTTTGCCGGAATACCGCGTTCCCGATGCCCTGCGCGGCATCGAGGGATTTTCGCATCTGTGGCTGCTTTTCGACTTCTCGCTGGCGCACCGCGAGGAGTGGTCGCCCACCGTCCGCCCGCCCCGCCTCGGCGGCAACCGCCGCGTCGGTGTTTTTGCCAGCCGCTCGCCCTTCCGCCCGAATCCCGTGGGGCTTTCGTCGGTGCGGCTTCTTTCGGTCGAGACCACCGCGACCGAGGGGACGGTCCTGCACGTCACGGGGGTGGATCTTGTCGACGGGACGCCGATCTTCGATATCAAGCCCTATCTTCCCTTCTCGGATCAGCACGCGGACGCTACCGCCGGCTTTGCCGAGGCAGGGATCTCGCACCGCCTCCGGGTGCACTTTGCCGAGGGGGTCAGCCTCCCTCTCGACGGGGAGCGCCTTTCGGTGCTCACCGACTGCCTTGCCGAGGATCCGCGCCCCGCGTACCGCGACGACGCGCGTGCTTACTCGATGCGCTTTGCCTCTCTTGATGTAAGGTTTACTGTACAGAATGACGTGCTTACGGTCATAGGGTACGAGGATATGTAAAAAACCTCCCCAAATGGGGAGATTTTTCTTTTTAGTAATTCTTGCTCTCTTTGTTCTCGTTGTTGTTCTGCTGGTTGTTGTTCTGCTGGTTGTTGTTCTTGTTCTGATTGCTCTTGTTGTTCTGGCTGTTCTGATTGTTCTGGTTGTTGTTCTGCTGGTTGTTGTTCTGCTGGTTGTTGTTCTGATTCTTGTTCTCGAGCATGGTTACTTCTTCCTTTCGGCATTCCGCCCCGAAGGGCTCTGCCGAAAGAATGTCCCGCGGCGAGCGAATTTATGCATTTTTCTTGATTTTTTTGACGGCGCATGGTACAATATGGTCAATCAATGAAAAAACAGGAGGCTTACGATGAGCGTTGTCATCGGTATTGATATCGGGGGAAGCACCACAAAGATCGTGGGCTTTGATAAAAACGACGGGGGGCGCCGCCTGCTGTCGCCTTTCTTGGTGCAGGCCGCCGATCCGCTCACCTCAATGTACGGCGCCTTCGGAAAATTTTTAGCCGAAAATGACCTGCCTCTCTCCTCGATCGAGAAGGTGATGATGACAGGCGTCGGCGCCTCCTACTTCACAAAGTCAATCTACGATCTGCCCTGCGAGAGCGTCAGCGAGTTCCGCGGCACGGGGCTTGGCGGTCTGTATCTCTCGGGC
Source organism: Eubacteriales bacterium (assembly GCA_045586345.1). Classification (GTDB taxonomy): domain Bacteria; phylum Bacillota; class Clostridia; order Oscillospirales; family CAG-272; genus UBA1740. The sequence goes on along the minus strand of JAZNAD010000142.1, from coordinate 7,770 downwards.
CTCCCGCGCGCGATCATCGCCAGTATGGGCACGGGAACCGCCCTCGTCTATGCCGAGGAGGGCCGCGAGATGGAATACCTCGGCGGCACCGGCGTTGGCGGCGGCACGCTCGTGGGGCTTTCAAAGAAGCTCCTCGGCATTGAGTCGATGGACCACCTCGGGCTTTTGGCGGAGGAGGGGAGTCTTGACAAGATCGACCTGCGCATCGGTGACTTCGCCAAGAAGTCACCGATCGAAACGATGCCGAGCGACCTGACGGCCTCGAACTTCGGTAAGGTGAGCGACATGGCCACGAAGGAAGACCTCGCCCTCGGGCTCTTCAATATGGTATACGAGACGATCGGGATGATGGCGGTCTTTGCGGCGCGCGGCCGCGGTATCCGCGACATCGTGCTGACCGGAAACCTCGCCGTGACCCGGTTTGCCTCGAGGATCTTCCCCCGGCTTTCCGAGATCTTCGGCCTCAATTTCATCGTGCCCGAATCGGCGCAGTTTGCGACCGTGATCGGGACGGCACTGTGCGGCTGACCGGAGGGCTCAAGAATTTTTTCACTTTTTTTGAAAAAGGTATTGTAATTGTCATTTTTTTCTGCTATACTATGTGTTGTATGGATGATACGATGTGAGAGTGGGTGCTACCCACTCTTACTTTTTGAAACGGAGGGCTTATGAAAAAGCAGAACGTTGCCGAGGCGGTCGCTGCCCTGCTCCGCTCCACCGTCGAGGGCTTCGGCCTTGTCCTTTGGGATGTGGAGTACGCCAAGGAGGGTGCCGACTATCACCTGACCGTGACGATCGATTCACCGGCCGGCATCACCATCGAGGACTGCGAGCGCGTGCACCGCGCCATCGATCCCATCCTTGACGAGGCCGATCCCATTGAGGGGGCGTACATCCTGAACGTGTCCTCACCCGGCGTCGAACGCGTCCTCAGAACCGAGGCGCATCTTCTTTCCTCGGTAGGCGAGCGTGTCGAGCTCCGCCTTTTCCGCCCGATCGACGGGCAGAAGACCCTGCGAGGCACTCTGACGGCGGTCGAGGACGGTGCCCTTGTGCTGGACGTTGACAGGCGCATCGAGCGGAGCGCCGTCAGCAAGGTACAGACGGTCTATTTCGATTGATCTCATTAAATCTTCACATATAAGAAAGGATGCCGGCATCCCGCCGGCTTTGAAAGATGAACACTGAATTTTTCAATGCACTTGACGCCTTAGAAAAGGAAAGAGGCATCGCCAAGGAGTACGTCCTTGAGAAGGTAGAGGCCGCCCTGACCGCCGCCTTCCGCCGCGAGGTGGGCGCCAGTGCCAATGTACGCATCGTGCTTGACCCCGTCAAGAAGGATGTCAAGGTCATCCGTCTCATGACCATCGTTGAGGAGGTCACCGATCCGACCTGCGAGATGACGCAGGAGCAGGCGCTCACCGCCAAGGCCGAGAAGCGCGCCAAGGGCCGCTCGACCAAGATCGGCGCCGTCATTGAGATGGAGATGAACCCCAAAACCTTCCGCCGTCTTTCGGCCACCTCGGCACGTCAGATGATCATTCAGGGCATCCGCGAGGCCGAGCGCAGCAATATGGTGCGTGACTACGAGAGCAAGAAGGAGTCGGTCATCACGGCAACCGTCGACAAGATCGATCCCGAGAACGGCAGCGTCATCCTCGCGATGGGCACGGGCTTTGCGACCCTCCCCGTGAGCGAGCAGATCCCCGGCGAGACCTACGAGGTCGGCGACCGCGTCAAGGTCGTCCTCACCGAGATCCACTCGGCCGAGGCACGTGGCCCCGTCGTCTCGATCTCGCGCTCGCATCCGAGCCTTCTCCGTCGCCTCTTTGAGCTTGAGATCCCCGAGTGCGCCTCGGGCATCGTCGAGGTCAAGAGCGTCTCGCGTGAGGCCGGCTCGCGCAGCAAGGTCGCGGTCTATAGCAACGATCCGAACGTCGACGCCGTCGGTGCCTGCATCGGTAAAAGCGGGATGCGTATCGCTCCGATCCTTGCCGAGCTTTCGGGCGAGAAGATCGACGTCGTGCATTACAGCGACGATCCCGCCGTCTACGTCGCCGAGGCGCTGTCGCCCGCGAAGGTCCTCTCGGTCGAGGTCGAGGGCGAGCGCACCTGCCGCGTCCGCGTAGCCCCCGAGCAGCTGTCGCTGGCCATCGGTAAGGAGGGCCAGAACGCCAAGCTCGCGGCACGTCTTACCGGTCTTAAGATCGACATCAAGGCATAAAAAGGAAAGAGGGGCAGCCTATGGCCACCGTGAGAAAGATCCCCAGCCGCCGCTGTACGGGCTGCGGCGAGCACTTCCCGAAGAGCGAGCTTGTCCGCATCGTGCGGTCGCCTGAGGGGGAGATCTCGCTGGATGCGACCGGAAAAAAGCCGGGGCGCGGCGCTTATCTTTGTAAGAGCGCCGAGTGCCTGCGCCGCGCAAGAAAGACCCGCCGCCTTGAGCAGAGCCTTGAGGTGACGATCCCCACCGAGGTCTACCTCGCGCTGGAAGGAGAGCTTACCCGTGAGTAATACCGGGTCACCCGATCGCTTCCTCAGGCTTTGCGGCCTTTGCCGCCGGGCCGGGCGCATCGTTTGCGGCGCGCCCCTCATCTTTCAAGCCCTCAGGGGGAAAACGCCCCCCTCGCTCGTTCTCGTCGCCGCCGACGCCTCGGCAGGCTCCGAGAAGAAGCTACGGACCAAATGTGAATTCTACCGTGTTCCCCTTCTGAAGACCCCCTATCCGAAGGAGGTCCTCGCCCACGCCGTCGGCAAGGTCGGCCCCTTAGCGGCCATCGCCGTTATGGATGCGGGCATTGCGGGGGAGCTACTAAAATCGTCAGGAAAGGACGCTTCCGAGGCCATCGGAAGTGAGGAGAAGTAATTATGGCAGTAAAGGCAAACAAGATCTCTCTTTCTCAGATCACGAAGGACTTTGCGCAGAAGAGCAAGGATGTGCTCGAGCTGCTCAAGAGCCGCGGCCTTGAGAAAAAGAGTGGGGCGACGCTCACCGAGAGCGAGTTCGCGCTCTTTCTCGACGCGCTGACCCTTGCGAATCAGATCGAGAACCTTGACGATTATCTGTCGGGCAAGGCGCGCATCCTCTGCGCTTCCGAAAAGGCGAAGGCTCCCAAGGAGACCGCCGCAGCGCCCGAGGCTGCTCCCGTAGCGGCTCCCGCCCCGATGCAGCCAGAAAAGGCGCCCGAGGCGAAGAAGCCCGCAGCGCCCGAGAAGCCCCGCACCTTCCACACGGGTGCCGATAAGAAAGCACCCGTCGATCGCTTCAGCCGCTTTGAGGGGCGCTCGCCGATTGGAGAGCGCGACCCGAAAAAGGCCGAGGAGAAGAAAAAGGCAGATCCGCGCCGTGATACGCGCACCGCAATGCCTGCGGCTCCGCGCACCGAGGGCGGCTTCTCTGTGACTTCGGCCGCCGACTACAGCGCCGGCGCGCCGCGCACCCGCGTGGTCGACACGCGCACGTCGTCGGTGGATCTTTCCAAGTACGACGAAAAGCTTGATAAGTATTCCTCGCGCGTCTCGGATATGCACCAGGAGCGCCAGAAGCTGAAGAAGCAGGATAACCGGAACGCGGGGAGCAAGCAGAACCGCGAGAAGGAGCGTCTCGCTCAGGAGAAGCTCCGCAAGCAACAGTTCGAGCGTGCTAAAAAGAAGCAGCTCGAGATCACCATTCCCGACGAGATCACGGTCGGTGAGCTAGCGCAGCGCCTGAAGAAGACGAGCGCTGAGGTCATCAAGCGCCTGATGATGATGGGCGTGATGGCGTCAGTCAACCAGACAATCGACTACGATACCGCCTATCTCATTGCCGACGAGCTCGGCGCCATTGCGACGCGCGAGGTGGTCGTCACGATCGAGGAGCGCCTCTTTGACGAGTCGGCCGACGCACCCGAGAGCCTCATCAAGCGTACCCCTGTCGTCTGCGTCATGGGCCACGTTGACCACGGTAAGACCTCGCTTCTCGACGCGATCCGTCATACGAGCGTCACAAGCGGCGAGGCCGGCGGCATCACCCAGGCCATCGGTGCCTATCAGGTCACGGTGAACGGCGAGCCGATCACCTTCCTCGACACCCCCGGTCACGAGGCCTTCACCGCCATGCGTGCAAGAGGCGCTCAGGCCACTGATATCGCCATCCTCGTGGTGGCGGCCGACGACGGCATCATGCCCCAGACGGACGGGGCCATCAACCACGCGAAGGCCGCCGGCATTGATATCATCGTTGCCATCAATAAGATGGATAAGCCCCAGGCCAATCCCGACCAGGTCATGCAGGAGCTGACGAAGTACGACCTCGTTCCCGAGGAATGGGGCGGTGACATTATGTGCGTGCCGGTCAGCGCCCTGACGGGTATGGGCATCGACACTCTGCTTGAGGACGTCCTGCTCGTCGCCGAGGTCAAGGAGCTGAAGGCTAACCCGAACCGCCGTGCCAAGGGTATCATCATTGAATCGCGCCTCGATCACGGCCGCGGTCCTGTCGCCACCGTTCTCGTGCAGAACGGTACCCTGAACACGGGTGACATCGTGATTGCGGGCACCGCTGTCGGACGTGTGCGCGCCATGGTCAACGACAAGGGTGCCACCGTCAAAACGGCGGGCCCCGGCGTGCCGGTCGAGATCATCGGCCTTGCCGAAATCCCCGAGGCGGGTGACGAGTTCAATGCGGTCGAGGACGAGAAGATGGCGCGCCAGCTCTCCGAGCAGCGCCGTGACAAGGCGAAGGAGGAGGCCTTCCGTCAAAACGCCCGTATGAACCTTGACGATCTCTTCTCGCGCATCGGTGAGGGCGTCAAGAACCTCAATATCATCATCAAGGCCGACGTCGCCGGCTCGGCCGAGGCCGTCAAGGCCTCTCTCCTTAAGCTGTCGAACGAGGAAGTCAAGGTCGCTGTGATCCACACCGCCGTCGGCGGTATCACCGAGGGCGATGTAATGCTCGCCCGCGCCTCAGATGCTATCATTGTGGGCTTCAACGTACGCCCTGACCGCTCGGCCCTCGATTCGGCCAAGCGCGACGGCGTTGACATCCGCACCTACCGCATCATCTACGAGTGCATCGAGGAGATCGAGGCAGCCATGAAGGGCATGCTCACGCCTAAGTTCCGCGAGAACCTGCTTGGCCATGCCGAGGTCCGCCAGATCATCCACGTCTCGAGTGTTGGCACCATTGCCGGCTCGTACGTGCTTGACGGTAAGATCACAAGAGCCTCGAAGATCCGCATCGTGCGCGACGGCACCGTCGTGGCCGAGGACGAGATCGACTCTCTCCGCCGCTTTAAGGACGATGTCCGCGAGGTGGCCTCGGGCTATGAGTGCGGTATCAGCCTTAAGAGGTTCAACGACATCAAGGAGGGTGATATTCTCGAGGCCTTCGTGATGGAGGAGATCGAGCGCTGACAGATTCCGTGAAAAAAGACCCTGCATCTGCAGGGTCTTTTTGTATCGTTTTATTTACACAAATGTCACTTTCCTGCGTGAAGTGCTTTCTTTCCCACGCATAGACCGCACGTTTCCGGACATACTGACGGTGAGGTGATTCTATGAAGAAAAAGAGAACCGGCGGGCAGCCGGCCCCGGCCACACCGGCCGTCCCCGATCCGCCCGTCCCCAACCGCGCCCACACCGAGATGTCGATCGGCGATCCCGTCCCGCGCGGTAACCGACGCGATCCGACGCCAAGCGAGCGCCGCGAGGATCCCCGTGAGAGGAAGCAATAACGCCCAAGCGCAAAAACGCCCTATGGGTGTTTTTTGTTTTTGAAATATTAATACCCCGACCGATTGTTTTTCTTGACGTATTGTGCTATACTGATAATAGAAAGAAACACCGAAAAAGGAGGAGCCCTCGATGGACATTCGTATGCAAAGGCGTGCTCTTATGCTTCTTTACCGTCTCTTTTTGCGCAACGCAACGGGGGCGCACCAGATCCCCTACATTCCCTCAAAAGCCGTGATCCCGCCCCGCTCCCCGGGGGCGCTCATGCCCGTCTCCCCCGAGGAGGTCGGCATTGACTCGGCCTACGTTGACGCCTTCCTCACAGCCCTTGAGAGCGAGCGGTCGGCATCGGTGCATTCGGTGGCCGTCACGCGGGGTGGCAAGCTGTTCTGTCTCGCCTCGGCTCCCGGCTATGAGTACACTCTCCGCCATCAGACACATTCGCTCTGCAAGACGATCACGGGGCTGTGCATCGGGATCCTCGTCGGCGAGGGGCGCATCCGCCTCGATACCCCCGCCTATACGCTGATTCCCGAGGGGCTCCCCTCGCGCCTCAGCCTGCGTACCAAGGCCATCACGGTGCGCCACCTTCTCTCTATGACGACGGGAGTGATGTTCGCCGAGGTGGGATCGGTGACCGAGAGCGACTGGGTACGATCCTTCTTTGAATCCTCCGTGGCCTTCGTGCCCGGATCGCGCTTTGCCTACAACAGCATGAACTCCTACATCCTCTCCGTGATCGTCGAGTCGGTCACCGGAATGACCCTTCTCGACTTTGCGAACGAGCGCATCCTCCACCCTCTCGGCATCCGCGATGTTCTCTGGGAGACCTGTCCCAAGGGACACACCAAGGGGGGCTGGGGGCTGTATCTTTCGATCGAGGATTCCCTGAAGATCGGCGAGATGATCCTCGGCAACGGTACCTATCGCCGCCGCCGCATCGTGCCGCGCGAATGGATCTTTGAGATGGCAAAGCCCCACGCCAAGGCGCCGGATATGATCGGCGACTACAATTACGGCTACCACATCTGGGTGGCACGGGACGGCAAAAGCCTGCTCTGCAACGGGATGCTGGGACAGAACATTTGGATCTCACCGAAGAACCGCATCGTGCTCGTGACGAGCGCCGCCAACTGCGAGCTGTTCCAGAACGGGCCAATGTTCTCGCTCTTCAAGGACACCTTCTCTCTCCCCTTCGGTGAGGAGCCGAAGCCGGAGAACGGGCCCGCTCTTTTACACCTCCGCGAGCACGAGGAACACTTCTTCACGGGGCGTACCTGGTCGCACCCCACCGACCCCGACAAGCGCCTCGGCGACCGCCGTATGCCGAGCCGTCTCTTTGAAAGGCTCACCGAGGCTCCCTTCTTGGCCGAGCGCAACAACTTCGGCCTTTTGCCGCTTTTCGTGATGCTGATGCAGAATAACCTGTCGGCCGGCATCGTTTCGCTGGCCTTCAAGGTGCGCGGTGACGAGCGTTATCTCATCCTCACCGAGGGAGAGGAGGTCTACACCATCCGCCTCGGCTTCACAGAATACCGAGAGACCGCCCTTACCGTGCGCGGCGAGCACTATCTTGTGCGTGCCCGCGCCGAATTCTGCGACGATACCGACGGCGTGCCGATCCTAAAGCTTGATCTCCTCTTCCCCGAGTTGGCCTCGGCACGCAGAATGCGCCTGTATTATGACGAGAAAAGTCCCTCCGTCGTGCTCTCCGAGCAGCCAGGGCGGCAGATGCTGGACTTCCTTGTGGATGTCATTGACTTTATGCCGCGCGGCAAGCTGCTCAGCGGTCTGCTCCGCACCCAGCTCGAGCGTGAGATGATCGCATACCGCGTACGCACCTGCTACGAGCCGACCCTTCGCCTTGGCCGCGGCGAGGCTCCCGCCGAGGTGGAATATTCGCGCTTTGACGGCGCCGAGCCCTCGCCCTTCGCGCACGACGATCTCCCCGCCTTTGACAGCATCGACCCTTTTGCCGATGCCCTCGGCTTCCTGAGCCGCGAGCCCCGGGCCGAGCCCCCCGTAACCGAGCCGAAAGCCCCCAAGGCCAAG
>JAZNAD010000141.1:0-5215 GCA_045586345.1 Eubacteriales bacterium | reverse complement strand
CATCCTTACCGACGGGGGTCGCCGAGGCCAGCCGCGTCTTGCCACCGTCGCCGAGATGTGCACCGTTCATACGCCTTCTCCTTTCCCCAAAATCCTACTGGAAGTATTATAACGCGAAAGCCGCCCTTCCGTCAAGAGGGGCGGCAGAGTTTTTCAAAAAACTTTTGTTTTTTCTCTTTTAAAGGCGCGAGAGTGAAGAATATTTCCGAACGAGAGCCGCATCAGCCGCGATCTCCTCAGGGCGGAAGAGGCCGACGATCACGCAGTCGGTCGGCTTGATGGCGGCGTACGCCGTGCGGAAGGCCTCCTCGGTCGCCGCGCGCGTGCGAGAAAGCCGGCCGGCACCTAAGATCTTCAGAACGAGGCAGGGCTTTTCCGTCGCGCGGATCGCGGCGAACATCGGGGCACGGTCGTCGTCGTAGAAGGTCTCGCCGTTCTCGGAGGGGAGGGGCGTGGCATCCTTGCGGTCCATGCGCGAGAGATTGTAGACCGATGCCATATAGAAATCGATCGGCCACCCCATCTCCTCGGCGAAGGAAATGACCTCGGGCATATGCGTGCCAAGGCCGGTCGGAACACCCTGCCCCTTGATAAAGGCGAGAAGTCGTTCGATCTCCTTAATGCACCCGGCGTCGTACAGTCGGTCGGTCACGGTGCCGTGGAGGTAGACGGTACTGGCACCGGCGGCAATGACCCTTTTGATGTTTTCCTCATACGGTAAAAGCCCCGGGTCGTTCTGCGTGAACCACTTCATCTGCCCCCCCTCGCGGAAGTAGCGCTCGGCCAAACGGCAGAAGCGGTCGTCGCCCCGCATCTGGAAGACGGTCATCCCCTCATCCTCGCAGGCGAAGAGGGTCTCGACAATGCGGCCGTCGTCAAAGTAGGAGCGCATAGCCTCGTCATCCTTCGCACTGAAGTGGGATTTTCCGCAGAAGGGATTGCTCCCGACGATTAGTCTTGAGGCATTTATTCCGCAAAAATCGACGGTAGGAAGGGAGTTTTTCATATGATCATCTCTGTTTCTTTGCAAAATGTCGAAAAATATAGGTTTGCTCCTGAAGAAAACCTTGGTTTCCTTTGAAATCAAGGGAAAACCTGAAAATACAACCGTTTCTCCTTGCTTAGGCTTCCGTCTCGCCGTCGTAAATGCGGCGGAATTCCGCAACCGCCTCGGTGAAATCGGCGATCGCCCCCTCAATGACGGCGGGCGACTGCATGTCGATCCCGGCGAGGGCAAGGCTCTCAAGCGGAGAGCGCGAGCCGCCGGCCCTCAGAAAGGAGAGATACTGCCGAAGGTAGTCCTCGCCCTCGGTCTCGATGCGCTTGACAATGGCCGAGGCCGCTGAGATGCAGGTGGCATACTTATAGACGTAGAAGCAGCTGTAAAAGTGAGGGATGCGCATCCATTCATAGGCGATATCCTCGTCGATCGCTACGCGCGGGCCGAAATAGTCCTTGACGATGGCGTAGTATTCGCGGCAGAGCACCTCTTGCGTCAGTGCCTCACCCTCCTCGGTCAGGCGGTGCATCCTAAGCTCGAACTCGGCGAACATCGCCTGGCGGTAAAGGGTGCCCTTGTAGGTCTCCATCAGCTGATTGAGGAGCGACAGCTTTTCGTGTCTCGTGGTGGCCTCGCGCAGGCGACGGCGCGTAAAGAGCAGCTCGTTGACCGTCGAGGCGACCTCGGCGACGAAGATGGTGTACTGCGAGTCCTGCGGGCGGTTGGCCTTGTTTGAGAAATAGGTGTGCATGGAGTGCCCCGCCTCGTGGGCGAGGGTCGAGACGTCGTCAAGCTTGCCCATGAAGTTCAAAAGCATATAGGGCTCGGTATCGTATGAGCCGGCGCTATAAGCGCCGCTGCGCTTGCCCTTGCCCGGGTAGACGTCCACCCAACGGCGCTCGGTGAGCCCCTCTCTTAAGACACTCTCGTACTCCTCGCCGAGCACGCGGACGGTGGTGAGCACCTCCTCGACGGCCTCCTCGTAGGTATAGGAGAGGTCGGCCTCGGCCACAAGCGGTGCGTAGACGTCATAGAGATGCAGTTGGCCAACGCCGAGCACGCGACGTTTGAGGTCATAGTAGTCGAAAAGGGGCGCAAGGTTCTTCCGCACCGTTTTGATGAGGGTCATATAGACCGCGGGGGTCACCTCGTCTGCGAAGACTGAGGCCGAAAGACTGTCGGGGAAGCGGCGCAGGCGCGAGAGCGTGACCTTCTCCTTGATGCGAGCACCAAGGAGCGCTGCGAAGGTGTTGCCAAATTGACGGTAGGTCTTATAGAGCGTGCGGAAGGCCGAACGGCGTACGCGGCGGTCGTGGCTCATCAGGAGCGGTACGTAGGTCGCGCTCGTTAGGGGAATCATTTCACCCTCCTCGCCCTTTACCCTGCCGAAATCGAGGTCAGCATTGGCAAAGACCGAATGGATCTCGCGCTGCGTACCGAAGACAGGTGCCAGCGAGGCAATGACCTTCTCTCCCTCGTCCGAAAGCATGTGTGGCACCTCGCGGCGGATGAGCGTCAGCGTGCGGCGGTATTCCGCAAGGCGGGGGTATTCCTCACAATAACGCGCGAGGGTATCCCCGTCGAGCTTTTGGATGGCGGGGGCAACAAAATAGGTGGCGGCGCGATAGGCGTCGTCAAGGTCGCTGACTCTCGCAAGGCGTGCCTGTGCGCGGTTGTCGCCCTTATCGAGATCCGAGGAGAGCATCGCGTATTCATAGAGCTTGGTGATGATCCGCTCGGTCTCGGTGGAGGCCAGAAGGGCAGAGAAGAGGGCTTCACCGCTCGAGGTGAAGCCTTCGCGGCGGGCCCCGAGTGCCGCGATCCCTTCCTCGGCGCGGCGGATATCGGCGAGGAAGTCCTCCTCGGTCGGGTAGATCGCCGTAAGATCCCAAAGGAAGCGCTTATCGGCGTCTTTTCTGTCAATATGCAAGGTGTTTCTCCTTTCACAGCGCCCCTCGGGGGACGTCGTTAACGTATGCTTTGTATACCTTCATCTTATCGCAAACGGGAAAAAATGTCAAGGAAGAGACTCGCCCCTCGGTAGCTTTTTCGGGATTTTCCGGCCGCCCCTTGACACTCCCTGCGGTTTGTATTATAATCTTATATATAATTTTTGTTTTTTATACGGGAGTAGCGGTATGAAGATCGTAGTCAAGGTGGGCACCTCCACGCTGATGTATAAGACGGGGCATTTGAACGTGCGCCGGGTCGAGGCACTCTGCCGCGTCCTTTCCGACCTAAAAAATGCGGGGAACGAGATCGTTCTCGTCTCGTCGGGCTCGATCGGGATGGGCGTCGGTAAGCTGTCGCTCAAGGAGCGTCCCAGTGACATCCCGACGAAGCAGGCGGCCGCCGCCGTCGGCCAGTGCGAGCTGATGTATACCTACGATAAGCTTTTTTCAGAGTACCGTCACACCGTCGCGCAGGTGCTTCTCACGGGCAGTGATGTGGCCGATGCCGACCGCCGTCACAACTTTGAAAATACGATGAAACGCCTGCTTGAGCTCGAGGTGCTTCCCATCGTCAACGAGAATGACACCGTGGCGACCGAGGAGATCGTCATCGGCGATAACGACACCTTGGCGGGGGTGGTGGCGACCGCGATTGGCGCTGACCTTCTCGTGCTGCTCTCGGATATCGATGGCCTCTATACTGCCGATCCGCATACCGATAAGGAGGCGCGGCTCATCTCAGTCGTTGAGGCGGTCACGCCTGCGATCATGGCGCTTGGCGGCGACAGTGCCGGCACTCTCGGCACGGGCGGAATGCTGACCAAGCTCCGCGCTGCGGCTCGCGTCACCCAGGCGGGCATTGATATGGTGATCGCCGACGGCGACCGCCCCGAGATCCTCTACGATATCGTGGAGGGGAAGAGCGTCGGCACCCGATTCTTAAAAAAGAGGTAACACATGATCACGACAAAGGAAATCATGCAGGCGGCAAAGGCGGCCGCTCCCGCGCTCGCCATCCTGCCGACTGAGAAAAAGAACGCCCTGCTGCTTTCGATGGCCGAGGCGCTTCTCTCGGATACCGAGGCGATCCTTGCGGCCAACCGCGAGGATCTCGTAGCCGCCGAAGGGCGCATTGCCCCCGTAATGCTCGACCGCCTGCGCCTTGATGAAGGGCGCATTGCCGCGATGGCCGATGGCATCCGTGCCGTTGCCGCCCTCCCCGATCCCGTCGGGCGAAGCCTTGCAACCACCGAGCGCGCGGACGGCCTCCGCATTGAGCGTGTGTCTGTGCCGATGGGGGTCATTGCTATCATCTATGAGAGTCGCCCGAACGTCACCTCGGACGCTGCTGCCCTCGCCCTGAAGGCGGGGAGCGCCTGCATTCTGCGCGGCGGCCGCGATGCCTTCCGTTCCTCCTTCGCGATCGTCGGGGCGCTCCGCCGCGGTCTTCGCGCCTGCAGCCTCCCCGAGACCCTTGTTTCGGTGGTGGAGGACACCAGCCGCGAAAGCGCGCGTGAGCTGATGACGGGCGAGGGGTATATCGACCTTCTGATCCCGCGCGGGAGCGCAGGGCTTATCCGCACCTGCGTCGAGACCGCCACGGTTCCCGTCATAGAGACCGGCACCGGCATCTGCCATATCTATGTGGACGGCGCCGCCGATCCTTCGATGGCCGAGGCCATTGTCCTGAACGCCAAGACCAGCCGTCCCTCGGTCTGCAACGCCGCCGAGGTGTGCCTTGTTGACAGGAAAATTGCAAAGTCTTTTTTACCTATTCTAAAAAACGCGCTCGTGGATGCGCGCATTTCCGCGGGGAAGCCCCCGGTCGAATTGCGCCTTGACCCCGAGGCGGCCGCCATCATCGAGGGTACGCCGGCCGGCGACGCCGACTTCGATACCGAGTTCCTTGATTACGTCCTCGCCGTCCGCGTGGTGGACGGTGTCGAGGAGGCGATTGCACACATTGCCGCACATTCGACGGGGCACAGCGAGGCCATCGTCACGGGGGACGAAGCCGTCGCCGCGCGTTTCCTTTCCGCCGTGGATGCGGCGGCTGTCTACCACAACGCCTCGACCCGCTTTACCGACGGCGGTGAATTCGGGCTTGGCTGTGAGATGGGCATCTCAACGCAAAAGCTGCACGCCCGCGGCCCGATGGGCCTTCGCGAGCTGACCTCGTATAAGTACATCGTCCGCGGTGACGGACAGATCCGATAAGGAGTACGCTATGAATGTTGGATTTCTCGGTTGCGGCAATATGGGC
>JAZNAD010000140.1:0-6141 GCA_045586345.1 Eubacteriales bacterium | reverse complement strand
AAGCTCTTACCGCTGCCGTAGCGACCGATTAGGAAGCGGACGGCGGCGCCTCCCTCGGCGGTGGCGTCAAGGCTGTCGAGCAACGCCCCGCTCTCAGCGGTGCGCCCAATGGCGATATAGGGAGCGCCCATGCGTGGCACGACTCCTGCCGTCAGGGACGAAAGGAGGGTCCGAAGGATGCGCTTCGGCACTTTCATTTTGTTAAGGTTGTCAGCCATTCTTCGGTATCCTCCCGGTAATCTTCGATTAGTGTGTAGTCATCGCCCCGAGGCTCAAGCAGAACGTCGCCATAGGCGGCAAGGAAGGCCTCGTTGACCTCCTCGGCAAGGAGTGGCAGGGGACAGGCGCGGCGGCGGGCCAGCTCGCGCGGTGCGGCACCGCCCGCGAGGAAGGCGCTGATCGTCTCGGCAAGCGATGCGACGGGGGGAGCGAGCAGTGAGGCGGCTACCTCCACCGGTGGTGCGCCGACGGCGAGGAGTGCCTCGGTCAAGGGGACGGCAGTCGCCTCGCTCGGCGGAGCGATAGGGGCAGGCGCGGCCGTCAGTGGCGGGGTGGGCGCCGTGAGGTGGGACGCCATCTCGGCCGTCGAGGCGGAAGCGTCGGTGGGCATTTCGTCCGCGTCGGTCTCCTCCTCGGTCACAAGGCGGCGTGTCAGCTGCCAGGAGCGAGCCTCGATCTCCTTCGCCGAGGCGCTGTCGAGGCCGCGGTCAGGGGCATCGTACAGCTTCTCGTAGGCAGGAGTAGCCGGAGCCGGATGGCGTGACGGCAGCGAGGACCGGACAGCGTCGAAATAGCGGTCAATCACACTGCGCACCTCGGTGTCCAGCCCCACGGTCGAAAGACGCGCGCGGATCCCGAGGACGGCACGAAGCAGATTCTCGGTATGCTTGACCGCAAGGCTGACCGTCCGCCGCAGGGCGTCGGTATGGCGGAGCGAGATGTACTCGACCTCAAGCTCGGCGCGGATATTGTGCGCACAGAGCGTCCCCAGGAAGGCGCGTCGGTGCTGGCGCTCGGGGCGCTCGGAGAGTGAGAGCATCCCCGCCGAAAAGAGATGCGAAAAGACACGCGCCATCGCCCCCGTGATGTGGCGATGAAACAAAGCCTTTGTTTCATCAGTCAGAGCGCGACTGGCTTCAAAGCGATAGTCTGAGGAAAGCGAGAGAAGGCGCAGAACCCCCTCGGGGGTCGCCACCGTAGCGGTGCCGAAATAAAAGCCGATGGCATCGGCCTCCGAGGCGGCCGACAGACACTCGGGTGAAAGGTCACGGGGGCAAGGCAGGACATGAAGAAGGCAATAATCGGAAAGCCAGGGCGCCATATACCGATCAATGCCGTCAAGGTCCTTCCGGTAAGCCCCCCAGAGCGCCGCAAGAAGGCACGCCCCCTCCGCCGGGGGGATGCGACTCGAAAGGTGGATGATCTCGTAGACGAGGAGGAAGAAGTAGCCCTTATCTGTCCGCGGATAGCGCCCACAGCGCACCTCGCTGCGAAAATACAGATAATAGGCCATCTGCTCCTCGGAGAGCTGGTTGTACTGCGGAGTGAAGGAAAAGAAGGGGGTATAATCACAGGAGGTGCCGGGAGTATCGAAGTAACGCTCGGCATCACGGCGGAACTGCTCGTAAAAGCTATGGCCGCCTACCGTTCTTTTGACCGTCACCGAACGGATCAGGGCATTTTCCTTCGGTGCATAGACAGTCGTCACAACCTCGCCAGGGGCCGCAGGAAACGCCGTCAAGCGGCGCGATGCGGACGGAGGGGAGGGAGGGGCGTCATCAGTCACCGAAGTGAGGGTGGGGGCGGTGAAGGGGCGGGCGCTCGGCTCTCGCCGCTTCGGCAGAAGCTTACCGATATCCCAAAAGGCATCGCGGTCCCCGCGGTACTCATCCTTGCTCATCTCATCCCCACCCCTCACGCAATATTCGGTATTATGATATTATACCATTTTCTTCATTCACTGTCAATCGTTTTTCGGTGCGGATCAAACTAAAAAAAAGACCCCGTGTCCGATGAAACCGAGAACGGTGGGACACGGGGTGCTTGTGCGGCATCGGCGCAGGACAGGGCCGGCGGCGAGGGGGATCACACCGTTGTTACGGCGACGGCACCGTTCTTCACGGTGGCGGCGGCTGCGCGCGCTCTCTCCTCGGTATCGAAGACGCCGAAGACGGTGGGACCGCTCCCGCTCATCAGGACGGCGCGCGCACCGAGCCCCCGGAGCGCTTCGCGATTCGCCATCGCGCCGGGGCAACCGGGAAGCACGGCATCCTCAAATATGTTGTAAAGTTTTGTTATCACTCCTTCTCGATTCTTGGCTTGAAGGGTGCGGATCATCCCGTCAAGATCACCGTGCTCCTGTGGGGGGATGAAGTTATTGTAAATCTCATCAAGAGAGGCAAAGGCAGTGGGCGTTGACACCCTCTCGGGGGCGGGGGCGATCACGAGCGCAAGCGTTGGACAGGGGGGGAGCGCCTGCATTCTCTCGCCACGCCCCTCGCAAAGGCGCGTATGGCCGAGAAGGCAAAAGGGGACATCCGAGCCGAGCGTCGCCGCGAGCTCTAAGAGCCGCGCCTGGGTCATGCGCCCGCCGGTGACACGGTTAAGCGCGCGCAAAGCAGCGGCGGCGTCGGCGCTTCCGCCACCGAGGCCGGCAGCCACAGGGATATGCTTATCGAGGGAGATACGGATGCGCATCGGGCAGCCCGCCTCCTCCATAAAGAGAGAGGCCGCGCGCGAGACAAGGTTCCCGGGGCCTACGGGCACGCGATAGCGGCCACGCACCGTCAGCGTGACCGAGGGGGCGGCGGCGGGTGTGGCATCAACGGTAAGAGCATCGTAAAGCCCGACCGTCTGCATCACCGAGCGCAGAGCATGGAAACCGTCGGCGCGGCGCTCCGTCACGTCAAGATAGAGATTGATCTTGGCATAGGCCCTCTCATAAACTCGCATACCGACTCTCCTTCCCTTGTCTTCATCCTCTCCATCATATCACAGTTTATGTCGTTATGCAAGGAGAAATGTCTTTTTTGGTTCCGGCGCTGCTTTGGACCCCGTCTTTTCCCAAAAAGCCCTTGACTTGCCCTCGCGTTTTACTTATAATGGTTATAAACGTAATATTAAAGGAGATGCGTCATGCTCCGCAAGCTATACGACCAGAAATACATGTCCATCGCGATCCACGCGACGCTCGGCATCGCCGCCGTCACCCTGCTCGTTGCCTTCGGCTTCCATTTCGGAGAGATCCGTGGGGCCGCAGCCGATGCCTTCTCTGTCCTGCGCCCCATCGCCTTTGCCCTCGTGCTTTCTTATTTCTGCAATCCCCTTATGAATCTCGGGGAGAGGTATGTCTTTTCCTGGCTTGACCGCTTCCCGCGGTTCCCCAAGATATTCCGCCGTGTTTTCTCCCTTCTTCTTGCCTATCTTCTGATCCTCCTCGTGCTGGCGGGGATCATCCTTCTTGTCGTTCCCGAGATCGTCAATAACTACGAAAGCCTGATTGGCAATCTCACCGACTTTGTTCTTACCGCCGTCGATTGGGTGGACAACGTGCTCCATCTCGTCAATGCCGACAGTGTAGCCGATATTGTCGTCAGGAACTCCGACCGTCTCCTTGCAACGGTCGCCGACCTTGTGACAAAGGTGCTTACCACCCTTGCCAATACGGTTCTCTCGGTGATCCTCGCGGTCGTTCTTTCCTTCTTCATGCTGCTCTACAAGGAGGTTTGGACGACACGCCTCCGGCGTACCGCCGTCTCGGTGCTGCCGCGCAAATTCTATGCCGAGCTCTGTGATACGCTGGTCTTTGCCAACCGCACCTTCGGCCGTTATCTTGTCGGGAGCGTCTTTGACTCGCTCCTCGTCGGGTGCGAGGTCTTCCTCCTGCTTCTCATCTTCGGGGTTCCCTACCGCGGGCTCGTCAGCGTGCTTGTCGGCGTGACCAACATTATCCCCTACTTCGGCCCCTTTATCGGCACCATCCCCGCCTTTGTCATCATTCTCACGCAGGATCCCTTCAAGGCCTTCCTGTTTGTCGGGATCGTTCTCGTCGTCCAGCAGATCGACGGCAACTTTATCAATCCGCGTATCATCGGTAAAACGACCAACATCAACAGCATGTGGGTCATCATCGCCATCACCGTGATCGGGGGTTGGCTCGGCATCCTCGGGATGCTGATCGCCATCCCGCTCTTCTCGGTCATCTACATGCTGATGCGTCGCTTTGTTAACCGGCGCCTCCGCAAAAAGGGACTGCCCACGAGCCGTGAGGCCTACGCCCACGCCTTTTCGGTCTCGCATTACCGAGTCCACGGCGGACACGGTATGCCGCCGCCCACCGAGCGACCCGAGGGAACGGCAGCAGGGGAAACGGAAACGAAAAATGAGGAGGATGAAGCATGAAACGATTTCAACTGAATAAGCACTACGCAACGATCGGCCTTTACTGTCTCGGCGTCGCCGTTGCATCTCTCCTTTTCGGGCTTATCGTTTTCAATCTCGGCGAGATCTTCAGCTTTCTCGGGCGAGCCATCCGCGCGATCAAGGCCGTCCCCTACGGGATCCTGATGGCACTCATCCTCTATCCCTTCGTGACCCTTTCGACCAGGCTGTATTCCCGTCTCCTCGAGAGGAAGCAGGCGCGCCCACGGCTCGTCTCCGCGCTATCTCTTATGACGGTCTATCTCGGGATGCTCCTTCTTCTCGGCATTCTGATCCTCGGCATCGTGCCGCCGATGATTGACACGGTGAGCGACTTCATCGACCAGATCTCGTCCTCCTTTGCGGGGATTGAGACGAGCCTGCGCGACTTTATGGCCAAATCGGATTTTTTGGCAAGCTTTGCCGATGCCACCGTCGACTTTGTGCGCACCACCCTTTCGCGCCTTGTCAGCACCGATATGGCATCGGTCGCCACCTCGCTCCTCACCGGCATCATTGGCGAGGCCTTCGATATCCTTGTCGGGCTTGTGATCTCGATCTATCTTCTTGCGGGACGTCATATGCTCGGGTGCCTTTGTGGCAAGTGCGTGGCGGCGATTCTGCCTGCCGGCGGCACGCATCGCGTGACGATGTTCGTCAAGCGCCTTTACGCGAACTTCACCGAATTTATCTCGGCACGTATTCTTTCGGCTCTCTTCCTCGGCGGTGCCTCTTACCTCTTTTTCCGCCTTTTGGGGATCCCCTATTTCCCGATCCTGACCCTTGTCATCATGATCTTCAATCTCTTCCCCGTGTTCGGGACCATCTTCTCCTTTCTCATCTGCGGCACAGTACTTCTTATCACGAAGCCCTTCTATACCCTGCCTGTCCTCCTCATCCTCGTGGCACTCGAGCTCGTCGATAACCTGCTCATTGAGCCGCACACGCTCACACACAGAGCTCTCCGCCAGAATGTTGGCTCGACGATCGTTCTCTTGCTCTGCGGCTATGCACTCCTTGGCATTTTCGGGGCGCTGATCGCGATCCCCGTTTTTGCCACGATCCAGAATTCCCTGCGTGCCTTCTCGGTGCATCTCTTAAACCGCCGTGGCCTTCCCTCGGCAATCGAGGACTACGAAAGCTTCAATATCCGCCGTTATATGACCCCCGAGCAGAACGCGGGTGAACCCCTGGGGGGAGGCGCGGTTACCGCAAAGAGCAAGGCGTCACGGAGGCCCAAAAAAACCCGGAGGGAACGGTCTGCGCCGAAGATCAAGCAGGCGTTAGAGGCCCAAAAGGCACAGGAGGTAACGGCTCCGACCGAAAATGAGCCAACGGCCGAGGGCAGTCTGCCTGGGAGCGAGGCTGAGACCGGGAATGTTACAAAGACTAATGGAAATTGACGTTTTTTAGTTTTTTTGGAATAAAGCTATTGACAAAACTCAGGATTTGCTTTATAATTGTACAATAGTTTGGACTGCTCTTTGCAGTTCAGCTCCTTGGGATCGCTTGCGCGGTCCCCGATAAAGACCATAAGGAGGTGTATTCTGATGGAGAAAAGAATCGGTTCGTATGAGACCCTCATCGTCATCAACGCGGCGCTTGCCGAGGAAGAGATCAAAGCTCTCGTTGAGAAGTTTGCTGCTCTTGTAAGCGCTAACGGCACGATGGAGTCTGTGGACGAGTGGGGCAAGCGCCGTCTTGCGTACCCCATCAACGATC
>JAZNAD010000139.1:0-29255 GCA_045586345.1 Eubacteriales bacterium | reverse complement strand
CTTCGCATGCCGGCGGAGCGACTCATCCACCGCAAGCGGTCCCCCTTCCCCCACCGGGGAAGGCTTGAAGTAACAGGGGGAGGCTTGGGGAGGGGTTATGCGCGCGGGGGTGAAATATTCTTTGTTGATTTATCATAAAATTATTATTGATGTAGAAAAATTAAAAATAAGTGTTGACAAAGGGCGACATTTGTGGCATAATAGGGGCAAGCAGGGTACTATAAGGGGTACTATACCCTTTTGGGACGCTGTTACCGCGCAAGCGGTGGGCAAAGTTTTATTATTTTATTATGCGGGCAAACCGCAGAAGGAGTAACATACCATGAGAAAGACCAACAAAAAGGGCTTTACGATCATCGAGCTGGTTATCGTTATTACGGTTATTGCCATCCTCGCCGGCGTACTGATCCCTACCTTTGCGAGTGTCATTAAGAAGGCGAACACCTCGGCTGACTCTCAGCTTGAGGATCAGCTGAACACGATCCTGAAGGCCAGCGCTCTTACCGACGGCGTTGAGTCGGTTCTTGATGTTCTTGATGTCTTCGCCGAAGAGGATATGTCGCTTGACAGTTTCGCGGCTCGTGCCAAGGGCAGATCCTACTACTACGACACCGAGTACAATGCCATTCTTTACGTAGACGACAAGACCGGCACAGTCATCTCCCCTGCGGAGTATGCCGGTGAAACACAGAAGGACGGCCATCTGTGGCAGCTGCTCTCCATGGCCATTGCCAATCCCGAGAAGCCTGCTGACTTCGATGTTGAAGGAAAAACCATGACCGCCACTGTTGCCAATGCTGCCGAGTATGCCTACGTCATCAACCAGTATAACGATGCCCCGGGTATGAACCTTGAGTTGACTATCAACGGCACGATCGATATGTACGGCGCCGATGTGATGATTGAAGAAACTCACGGCTCCGTTACCATTACAGGAACTAACAATGCGGTCATTAAAAACGCTATTTCCAACGAATATGCTGCTACATCCATCCACAACGCCGAGAAAAAGCTGGCTTCTTACCGTGCCGGCGCGATCATTGCCAAAGCGACTCACCCCGTTACTATCAGCAACGTGACCTTCACCGATCTTACCGTGCGTGTTATTGATGCCGGTAACGTTGGCCTTATTTGCGGTGAAGCGACAAAAGAAGGCTCGCTGACTCTTGAAAATGTCACCATCAAGAACAGCACTGTTGTTGGCGGTCGAAATGTTGCAGCCTTGCTTGGCCACTATCAGGCTTCCGGAGTGGGTATCACGGTGAAGGGCGCGCTTGTTGTCAACAATGTTTCCGTTGGCACGACGCAGGGCAGAAGCGCTATCCTCACGATGATCACCAACGCCACGGGTCAAGCAATGAAAATCACCGAGGGTGCAACTGTCACCGTCGCCAACTCCACTTGTAGAATGTATGACGCCCCCGCTCTTCTTCAGCAAAAGAAAGGTGCCGGCACGGCGGAAGACAAGATTGTTGATGCAAACGGCAGTAAGGTTGACGATTTCGCTATCTATTCGATCAAGTACCTTGGTGATCCTACCGTAAAGAAGGCATATCCCCACAAGGATGACGTGTATGTGCTGGATAGAAAATTGGCCGGTGTAGGAGACACTTGGCGTGCTCTTATGACCCTTGAAGAGCTTGTGGCTGCGTACAAGTAAGCCCATAGGTTGGGAGAGTACCAGTAATGAGAAACAACAAGAAGGGCTTTACGATTATTGAGCTGGTAATCGTTATTGCGGTTATTGCGATCCTTGCGGGTGTTCTGATTCCGACATTTAGCTCGGTTACCCGGAAGGCTAAGGAATCGGCAGCGCTCCAGACCGTTGAGGCGGCACAGTCGATTCTGATGGCTGAGGAAAACGCGCAGCTGACAGAGGGTGCCATTTACTACTTCATCAACACTGCTGATGCGAAGGATGCGACGGAATACCGCTGGTACATGTTGGACACCGACCGCAAGGTAGTTAAGATGGACAACACCGCCAGTGTTCCTGAGTTCGCCGATAGCAATGACACGGTTTACGCCAAGGATGCCACTAATGTACAGACCGTGGTTAATCCTACTCCGGATGACGATGAAACACTCGATGTAGACGAATCCTCGGCTCCTGTTTACAAGAGCAACGAGGACCTCGGCACTGTTATCATTTGGAAAGTCGTTCCGAATGATGGCGAATAATTAAATTCCTGTTGCTTACACCGCAACACCTCTTGGGGTGTTGCGGTGTTTCTTCTCGGGCGACTCATCCACCGCTAACGCGGTCCCCCTCTGCCCTGTCCTGCCGCATAGTTGTTGTGCGTTGCAATCATAGATTGCGCCGCGAGCGCCTTGCGTCGAGGACTTCGCTTCGATAAAAAGCCACACCGTGGCTTTTTATCCTCGCTCACCCACCGGGGAAGGCTTGAAGACGACTCATCCGTCACAAGCGGTATGCGGCCAAGGGCAACGGTGTGCACAGTACAACCTCATCCGTCGGCTACGCCGACACCTTCCCCCACTGGGGAAGGCTTTAAGTGACAGAGGAACGCTACACCGGGGAAACAAAAAGAAAGGAAACACTACTATGCAGAAAGGGCGGCGCGGCGTTACGCTGATGGAGCTTTGCATTGTGATCGCGCTTGTGGCGATCCTTTCGACGATGGTGGTGTCCTTTTCGGTGCTGACGACGCGGCGTTCGCGCGCAGCCGAGGAACGGCTTTCCGCCATGGAGGAGATCGCCGAGATCGAGGTCGTGGTGGAGGCGTGGTTCGGGGCGATGGACGAGCGGGCGCATCTTGTTTCTGTTTCGGACGAGGGTGGTGCTCTTGTGCTTGACGGGGACGAGCTTCGGTTTGAGGATTCGCGGCTTACCGGCACGGTCACGGGGGGGAGTGGGTATTCGCTCCCGGTGGAGTACGTGACGGGGGTGGAGTTTTCCCAAAGCGGTGAGGTATATTTTTGCCGGGTGATGTATGAGGTTTCCGGCGAGGGTGAGAGTATTACGTTTTGCGTGAACCCGAGGGTGGGGGAAGAGGTTGGTTAGTGGTCAAAGACCACTAAATGATGTTGTGCCGTGGGCACAAATGATGTGGGCTTCGCCCAATGATGTTACGGCGTTGCCGTAAATGATGTTGCGCCGGGGGCGCAAAGGAAGGATTTGAATTTATGAAGGGAAGGAAGCGGGGGTTTACGCTGCTTGAGGCCGTGGTGGCGATCACGGTAGTGGTTCTTGTGAGCGCGGCGGCGCTGACGCTGGCGCTTTCTTCGGTGCGCGCGGAGGAGCGCGCTTTGCGGCTTGACGAGGCCTCGATTCTTGCCGAGAACGCGGTGGAGTGTTATCGGGCGGCGGGAGATGACGTGGATGCGTTCGCCGCGCTGATGGTGGCTTCGGATAACGGAGATATCACGAGCGAAGGAAACACCGTGACGCTCCGGCGGCGTGGGTATACTGTTATTATGGAGCTTGGCGGTGGGATCGTGATTACCGCCGAGGATGGTGACGGGAAGGAATTTTATAGGTTAGAGTGGCCGGGGTGAGCTTCATCGGGGCGTATTGCTGAGTGAAGATGCAACAGGGGCAGATCGCCTTCCCCAGCGGGGGAAGGGGAACCACGGAGTGGTGGATGAGGTGTAGACATGTTACCTTACGACAAACGACTTGTAGCCAATGCACAGAATCTGCGAAAGCATATGACCCCCGAAGAAAAGCACCTGTGGTATGATTTTTTAAAGCGGCTTCCCGTTACGGTGAGGCGGCAACATAACATTGAGAATTACATCGTCGATTTCTATATCGCAGAGAAAAAATTAGTTATTGAAATCGACGGATTACAACATACGATTCCCGAGCACAAGAAAAGGGATTCGCAACGCGATACGGTGTTAACTGCTTGGGGAATCACTGTTTTGCGATATTCCAACGAGGATATCCGCGAGAGCTTTGACGGTGTTGTGGCAGATATTTTGAAGTATCTTGGATTACGTCTCGTTGATTTGAAGCCAAAGCAGGGTGGATAGTTCACCTCATCCACCGCAAGCGGTCCCCCTTCCCCCACTGGGGAAGGCGATGGTAGAGTGCTTCGTCGGGGCGGCTAGAAAGCCAACGCAGGGTGGATAGTTCCCCTCATCCACCGCAAGCGGTCCCCCTTTTTGCCCTGTCCTGCCGCATAGTTGTTGTGCGTTGCAATCATAGATTGCGCCGCGAGCGCCTTGCGTCGAGGACTTCGCTTCGATAAAAAGCCACACCGTGGCTTTTTATCCTCGCTCACCCACTGGGGAAGGCTATAAGTGACAACACCTTCGCTCGGTGGGGAAAATGAAAAGAAAGGAGAACAGAATGAAGAAATTGAAGCGGCGGTTACGGCGCGGGAGTGCGATGCCGATGGCGATCATAGTGCTGCTCATGCTGACGGCGTTCAGCATTCTGATCCTTTCGACGACGATGCTGGAGGGGCGGCACGCCGAGAGGCGTGATCGGCTCTTCCGTGAGAGGCTGGCGGTGGATGCGGCGGCAGAGGACTGCCTTGCTGCGGTATTGCCGGCGCTTGACGACAGCACCATGGAATGGAATGGCGACGGGTTTTCTGCCGTCGCAGATAAAGACGGAAACAACGTTCGGGTCGTGCTTTCGGACAACGGGGGCGAGTGCCTGACGATCACGCTGTCGGATGACGGCAGCGGATATACGATCACCGCGTGGACATACCACTAAGGAGGAGCTTATGCCAAAGGTAAAGGCGGGGATGCCTGCCATTTTGATCGACACACATGCGGAGGAGCTTTGCTTCTTTCACGCGGATGACGTGGGGGGAGTGGCGGCCGAGAGGGAGACGCTGGCGGCGCCGGCCTTCTCGGAGGAGTTTTTTGAGCGGCTTTCGCATATTCTCGGCTTCCGCCGTGATGCCATGCTTGCGGCCGGGGGACGGCGCGGAGGAATTGATGAGATCACGCTCCTTCTGCCGGATGAGCTGTTTGTGACCGACAGCGTGTCGATCCCTCTTGTCAAGCGTAATCTCATCAATTCCTCGCTTCTCCTTGCGATCCGTGAGCTGTATAAGAACGATGAGGAGCTGAAGTTCTCCTCCTACCAGATCGCCACCTCCAAGCAGAACATGACCTACGGGCTCCTCGGCATCCGCCGTGAGACGGTGACTCGGACGGTCGAGGCCTTCCGTGAGCAGGGCTTTTCTGTGGCGGCGATCCTGCCGCAATCGCACGCGGCGGTCGGTGGGGCGCTGGCGCTCTGCCCTGCTCTGCGCGGCGGCACCTTTGCCCTCCTCGACGTTGAGGAGGGGCGCTCGCTCCTTTCGCTCGTGCTCGGCGGGCGGTGCCTTGCGACCTATTCCCTGCCCTTTGGGGCTTCGGCCCTTTCGGACGATGCGGTGAACGGCGAGGAATGCCTCGTTGACCACGCGGCGGCGGCGGCGCTCGTGAAGCGCGCCAAGGCGGCGGCGAGGTCGCGCCGTATTCTCCCCGAGCCCGAGGTGACCGAGGGGGAGGCGGCTCCCACCGAGGAGGAGGACGAGGGCATCACCGTGATGCCCGAGACGGCGGGCGCGGCCTTTACGGTACGGCGGTCGTCACGCCGACTCCCCGCCTTTATGCTCCGCCCTCTGCCGGATACGCGCGAGGGGGTCATTTACGAGAACTTCCGCCATTTTATGAAGTGGGCGCTTGAGGTCGTGCGCGCCAACACGCGGCATATGGCCGGGGCGGTGATCGACACCGTGTACGTGCAGATGAGCAGTGAGTACGGTTTTGTTTACGATATGGCGAATTCCGAGGGGGATGCGAGCGTGAAATTCGCGCCCCTGCCGACGGACAAGGCTCCCCTGCGGCTCGATGCGTACGGGGCTTTGATGGGACGGGCGTACGTGAAGCCCAACAACTTCTGACATGGAGACCTATTATCTTATCTGCGCGTACGTGCTGTTCGGGCTTTGCGGGCTATCGATCGGGAGCTTTCTCAACGTGGTGATCTACCGCGTGCCGGAGGGGATGAGCCTGGCTCACCCCGCCTCGCATTGCCCGAAGTGCGGCTACACGCTCAGGTGGTATGACAATATCCCGATCCTCTCCTACCTGATCCTCCACGGGAGGTGCCGCTCCTGCCGCGCGCCAATCTCCTTCCGCTATACGCTGGTGGAGGCGGCGACCATGGGGCTTTCGCTCCTTGCGGTCGGGCTTTTCTGGCGGGTGGCGCCGCTCTATGCGGTGCTGGTCGCACTGACGGTGCCGGTGCTGCTTTGCATTTTCTTTATTGACCTTGAGCATATGCTCATCTTTGACCGCTTTCAGATCGCCCTGGCCGCGCTCGGGGTGGGGGCCATCTTCCTTGACCCTGTGACAAGGCCGCTTGAGCACGTCATCGGGGCGGCGGTCGGGGGCGGACTCTTCCTCGCGGTCTACTACGGGGCGATCCTGTGCCTCAAGCGCGAGGGGATCGGCTTTGGAGACGTGAAGCTGATGGCGGCGGCGGGGCTCCTGCTCGGCTGGCAGAGGCTGCTTTTTGCCCTGCTCGTCGGCTCGGTGGTGGCGTCGTGCGTTCTGGTATCGCTCCGCCTTATCCGCCATGACGAGGGGGGGCGCGAGTATCCGTTTGCGCCGTTCCTTGTGCTCGGGATCCTTGTGGCGCTCTTCTTCGGGGCGCCGATCATCGAGTGGTATATCGGGCTGTTGCAATAATGAAGAATAAAGAATGGAAGGAGGAAGGCGTAGGTGCAAAAATACAAGTACACGGCCTTGAACCTGCAAAACGAGAAGATCCGTGGGGTCTTCCTCGCCGATAACGACAGCGATCTTGCGGCGCAGCTGGCGCGGCAGGGGCTGTATCTCGTCTCGGCAAAGCCCTACAACGGCGCTGTGCCCTCGGCCTTCTTTACGCTGAGCGTTGGGAAGACGTCGCTCGGCGAGCTGACGACCTTTTGCCGTCAGTTTGCGATCATGCTCCGCACAAGGATCCCCATCCTCGACTGCCTGGACATCCTCCGCAATCAGCAGTACACCGCCTATTTCAAGAAGATCCTGCAGGTGGTCTATGAGGACGTCAAGAGCGGCATTCTGCTCTCGGCGGCGCTCGAGAAGCACCAGAAGAACTTCCCCGACTTCTTCCGCAGTATGGTGTACGTCGGGGAGATGAGCGGCAAGCTCGACCTTGTCTTTTTGTCGCTTGCCGATTACTACGAGAAGGACACGGCCTTAAAGCGCAAGGTCAAGGGGGCGATGGCGTATCCGCTTGTGCTCCTCTTTATGACGGTCGGCATTGCCGCCCTGATGCTCTTTATGGTGGTGCCGACCTTCCGCGAGAGCATGCAGAAGATGGACGTGACGCCCACGGGCATCACTAAGGTGGTGTACGATATTTCCGACTTCGTGCTCGCCTTCTGGCCGTATTTCGTGCTGGTGCTGTTCTCTTTTGTCGGGATCGGGTTCCTCGCTCTCAGGACCGAGCGCGGCAAGTACGCCTTTGACTATCTGAAGGTCAAGCTCCCCCTCATCTCGCGCGTGCAGAACAACATGACGGCGGCGCGCTTTTCGCGTGCTTTCGGCCTTCTTCTGGCGAGCGGCATGGACCTTGCCGAGGCGATGGACACGGTCGAGATCATCATCGGCAACCGCTATACGAGGGAGAAGTTCCGCCGCGCGGCCGAGAGCATCCGCCACGGGATGTCGCTCTCGCACGCCTTTGAGAGCCACGGGCTCTTCCCCCCGATGATGCTCCAGATGATCGCCATCGGTGAGCGGACGGCGACGCTCGAGGACGTGCTGGCGAAGTCGTGCGAATTCTTTGATACGCAGGTCGAGGTCGCGCTCTCCTCGCTCACCTCCAAGATCCTGCCCACGATGCTCCTTCTGATGGGGGGGATCGTCGGTACGCTTTTCATTGCCGTATATTCTCCGATGCTGACGATCATGAACGGCATCGGTGTGTAACCCTAAGACCGAGGTAACCTATGAACATTGATCACGAGCTCTTACAGTTTTATATCTACAAGCGGCTCATCAAGCGGCGAGAGGCCCCTGCGATCCTCGAGGATTGCCGCCGCCTTGGCGTTCCGCTCGGTGAGTACCTCCTGGCGAAGGAATACGTGACCGAGGCGACGGCGCTCAGCGCTCTTGCGGAGTATTACTGCATTCCTGCGGTCGAGATGGATATGCTCGACATCGACCGCTCGCTCCTCGACCGCTTCAGCCTTTCGCTCTTGAAGAAGCACAAGATCATCCCCGTGGAGCGCGACCGCGACGGCGTTCTCCTTGTGGCGACGGGGCGGCCGCTCGACTGCCATGCGCGCTCGATCCTCGCCTCCCAGCTGCCGGGGCCCTACGACTTTGTGCTTGTGCCGCCCTCGGGCATTGACCGCTACATCGACTCGATCGCGGCCTCGGCCTCGACGTCCGCGGCGCTCCGCGATCTGAATGCCGAGGGCACCGATCGGCGCCTTGCGGCGGTGCGCGAGGAGGCGCCCGTCCTCATCTCGAAGGAGGACGACGTTATCAACAATCCCGCCGTGCGGCTTGTGGACTCGATCATCAAGGAGGCGGTGCCCTACCGCGCGAGCGATATCCACATCGAGCCGTTCGAGAAGAGCGTGAAGGTGCGCTACCGCATTGACGGCGACCTCACCGACCGCGCCGAGTTCCCGATCGAGGCGTATTCGGCCATTTGCGCGCGCCTCAAGATCATGTCGGGGCTCGATATCGCCGAGCGGCGTGTGCCGCAGGACGGGCGCATCAACCTCGTGATCGGGGGGGTGGAGTACGACTTCCGCGTTTCGACCCTGCCGACCGTGTTCGGCGAGAAGTTCGTTATCCGTATCCTCGATAAGTCGTCCTTCAACTTCACGCGCGAGGACCTCGGCTTCACCGAGGAGGAAAACAAGCTGGTCGACAAGATGCTCGCGCGGCCGCACGGCATCATCCTCCTGACGGGGCCGACGGGCTGCGGTAAATCGACGACGCTTTATTCCTTCTTAAAGGAGGTCAACGATCCCACCGTCAATATCGTGACGGTCGAGGACCCGGTCGAATACACGATGGCGGGGGTCAACCAGACCCAGGTCAACACGAAGGCCAATCTCACCTTCGCGGCGGCGCTCCGCTCGATCCTGCGCCAGGACCCCGACATCATCATGATCGGTGAGATCCGTGACGAGGAGACGGCCGAGATCGCCGTCCGTGCCGCCATCACGGGGCATATCGTTTTCAGCACGCTGCACACGAACGACGCGCCCGGCGCCATCGTCCGCCTCGAGGACATGGGGGTCGAGGGGTATCTTGTGTCGGATGCGCTTGTCGGCGTCATTGCCCAGCGCCTCGTCAAGCGCCTCTGCCCTGCCTGCAAGAAGAAGGGGCGGACGAGCGCTGCCGAGATGAAGATGCTGGGCATCACCGAGCCCGTCAGCATTTCGCGGCCGCACGGCTGTCAATACTGCAACGGCACAGGCTACAAGGGGCGGATCGCCGTGCACGAATTGATGTATATGAACGAGACGATGAAAAACGCCGTCCTCACCGAGCGCAACCTCGAGGTCCTGCGCAAGACCGCCGTTGCGAACGGGATGACACCCCTCTTCGACTCCTGCCGTGCCCTTGTCCTCAAGGGTGTGACGAGCCTTTCGGAGCTGATGTCGCTTGTGGTCGAGTGATCGCGTATACAAAAAAGACAGAGAACACGGTTCTCTGTCTTTTTTGTGTGGTTTTGTTTGCAAAGTATCAGTTTTTGGCGAGAGCGTCGGTCGAATAGACGCGGGTCACGGCGAATTTCCCCTCGGCATCGCGGACGATCAGGAAGAAGGCACCGTCGTGCTCGCCGACCGGGAAGGTGGCCTCCAAGAGGGGGGTGTCCTCACCCGCGTAGACGGTTTTTGCGTTGCGGATGTCGGCGTGGTAGGTGATCGAGCGGGCGGGGGAGGTGCGGATGTGCACAAGGCCGTCCTCGTAGGTGAGCTCCTCAATGAGGGGCGCCTCGGAGGCGTAGAAGTCGCCCTTCATGAGCGAGGCGAAGACGTCGGCATAGGCGAGAGAGGGGGACTTGATCATCGTGAAGCCGCCGAAGGAATCGGGCATACGGTTGTGGTTATCGTCGGCCGCCACGGCGAAGGGGCGCTTGCCGCCGCGCATCATATCGCGAAGGACATGGAGGCTTTCGTCAAGGAAGCCGGCGTAGAGCGAGCCGTAGTTGACGACCTCGAGGGCGTGGAAGCCGTCATAGGCCATATATTCGGGATAAGACTCGAGCGACCACGCGGGGTGGTTGTAGGTGACGAAGAAGCCGGCCTCGCGCGCTGTTGCGATGGCGCGGTTGATGCCCTCGGCCGAATACTCGCGCACAAAGTCGGGCGCCGCCTCGTCATAGCGGACGAGGGGGAGGTACTCGGGCTTCGGCCCCCAGTGGTAAGCCTTGCGGTGCCAGAGCGGCTGGTAGTTGTCGCACATGGTGGGGGCGAGGAGGCAGAGGTGACAGCTCCGCTTCTCGGAGAAGACGGTAAGGGCGGGGTCGGGGTCGGTGACATCGTACTCAAAGCCCGTCATCGGCAGAAAGTCGGCATCGGCGAGCTCGGGGTGGGGGACCATCAGATTATGGTCGGTGAAGGCGACGATCGCGTACCCCTTCTCCTTATAGCGCGCCTTGATCTCCTCGGGGGTCAGGGCACCGTCCGAGATCGTGGAATGGGTGTGGAGGTTGGCCTTATAAAAGCGGCCCTCGGCGGGGAGAAGATAGTGCTTCATCGAAAGACTCCTTTCGGGTAGGTGTTCTTATGGTAGTGCAGGCGGTGCCAAGCGGCGAGCGAAGGGATCCCGCCGCGTGCGGCGGGATCCCTTCTCAGTCGTCGTCCTCCTCGAGGGCGGCGGCGGCCGCATCGATCCTCCGACAGAAGAGCTGGCGGCGGAAGAGGATGATATTCATCACAATAAAGAAGCCGACAAGAAGCAGGAAGGTAAGGAGCGGCTTCTTCGGTGCCAGGGTGGCGAGGAGCATCAGGGGGAAGCCGAAGACGATGGCCGGGAAGTTCTGATAGACGAGGTTGTTGGCGGCGGGGGTCTTGAAGTCCGGGTCGATCTCGCGCATCAGGATAAGGCCGGTCGAGGCGGTGCCCGTGAGCATGCCGTACATCATAAGGAACTGCTCCTCCGCATAGCGCGGGAAGAACTTGCGGGCGATGAAGCGGTTATAGAAGTAGGTGGCGACACTGCCGACAAGACAGATGACGAGGATGGCCCACCAGGTATCACCGAGGACATCGATGCGGATGGCGGCGATCGAGGCGACCACCATCAGATCGAAGAAGAAGCCGCTGATGCGGTCAAGCAGGAAGCCGTTGACGTACTGCTTCTTCATAATACCGCGGCGGCGGAGCCAATTACATACGAGGCGCATGGTGGTGGCCATCAGAACGCCGATAAGGAAGTTGAAGCCGTAGAGGACCGAGGCGAGCCCCGGGACCAGCGTGCCGAGGACGAGGAGGAGGGCGTGGGTCAGCATATAGACGCCGAAGACGAAGGCGAACTGCACGGTGATCTTATCCATGCTGCCGTTCATCGGGATCTCATCGGAGGCCTGGATCTCTTCCCCGTTCAGGGTCTCGACAATGTCGTCCTCATGGGTGATGGTATAGCCGCGGCGCTTGAGAAGGTTCAGGTGGAGGACGCCGCCGAGCGAGGCCGCCAGGAAGCCGATGCCGGCGATGGTCAGGCCGAAGCTCGCACCGCCCGTGAAGCCGTGATCGGTCTCGTAGATGGTGCCGTAGTTGAGCGCCTGCCCGGGGCCCTGGCCAAAGCCGAAGGGGAGCAGGACGCCGGCGGCCGGGAAGAAGCCGTCGATCCCAAGGGCGAGGAGAAGGGTGATACCCATGCCGAGGACGCCCTGGAGGAGGTAGGTCGAGACGGTGGTAACGCCGGTATTGAAGATCTCGGCGCCGCGCTTTTTGCTGTGCTTTTTGGCGACCGGCTTGAAGGCGGTGGCGATAAAGCCGAGGGCGAGCGCGTGGTAGGTGATGATCTCAAGGTTCTGCGTGCCGTTGCCACCGTAGTAGGTGGTATCGAAGAAGGCCTTGTCGGCGATCGCCTCATAGACGATCGAGAGGAGAAGGAGCATGATGCCGCCGAGCACCGAGGTGGGGATCAGCGAGTCACGCAGGAAGGGGACGTTCTTTTTGAGCATATTGGCGCCAAGAAGG
Source organism: Eubacteriales bacterium (assembly GCA_045586345.1). Classification (GTDB taxonomy): domain Bacteria; phylum Bacillota; class Clostridia; order Oscillospirales; family CAG-272; genus UBA1740. The sequence continues at coordinate 17,097 of JAZNAD010000139.1, read as the reverse complement.
CTGATCAGCAGCGTACCGAAGAGGGCGATCGGCGCCCAGACACTAAATTCCGAGAAGCTTGGCATCGGTTATACCTTCTTTCTGATATTTTGCGCGGTAGAAGACGTTCATATATTTGACGGCGTTGAAGCGAGGGCTCCCCTTGATCTGGAGGATGCCCTCCCCCCGGTAGAGGTTCAGCTTATTGCGGCCGAGCACGCAGGTGGCCTGCAGCTCGGAGAAGGGGACGGTCAGGGCGAAGTCGTGCCCCACCATCTCATAGCGGTCGGCATAGACCGAGAGGAGCACCTCGGGGCAGAGGATGCGCTTGTTCGCATACGGGATGACCTCGCGGAGCTCGACGACGTCGCTTGTCAGGGGCGTGTCGGTATAGGGGGTAAGGTCAAGGGCGCCGATCATGGCCGACTGGGCGGCGTACCACTCGGCAACGGTGCGGTAGGGGAAGTCACACCCGACACCCCGGAGGGTGAGGTCGGGGCGGTACTCGACCGTCGTGCCGCAGGAGGAGCAGGTGACGGTGGCCCCGTGGCTCACAAGGGTGGTGATCCCGCAATGCGGGCAGTAGTAGAGGGCGCGCTCAAGGTATTCGGCCCGTTTTTTGTGGTGGAAAAGACGCCCTGTTGCATATTCGTCCGACGAAAGCTCACGGGTGATGAGCGCGAAAAGCTCGTCATCGGTCATGGCGGCGGCCTCCTCGGGCTCGATCACGCGGACGACGCCCGCCGTCATTCCGCCACGGCGGATGACGTCACTCCAGCGCGGGTGCACGCCGTAGCCGCCCTCAAGGCGGAAGAGCGCCACGGGAAGGTGCAGGGCGCGGACGAGCCCTATGATCGAGGGCTTCATGTAGCAGAGGGTACCGTCATACGTGCGGTTGCCCTCGGGGGCGATGACGATGGTGCCCCCCTCGCGTGCCACGCGCTTGCAGGTCATGACGGCACGGACGTCGGTCATCGACTTGCGGATGGGGATGGGCGCCACGAGGTAGGAGAGGGCGCGCGAGAGCCAGCCCATCGAGAAGAGGTCCTCGGAGGCCACGAAGTAAGAATACTTCTGAAACGCGAGGGCGGCGAAGAACTGGTCAAAGGCGGTCTGGTGGTTCATGAGCACCAGGTAATTGCGGCGGTTGGCATCCCGGAAGCGACGGACACGGAGACCGTAGCGAAGGCGGATATAGGGGCGGATCAAGGGGCGCCCGATCCAGCCGAGAAGCCGGTGGCGGAAGCGCAGCCACGGCTTTTTCTTGTTCTTTTTCTTTTCCATACAAACCTGCCAATTTCAACAAGATTCGGAGAGAACGGAGGAGAGAAAGCGCCGTTTTGACGCATCAATTGACAACCTATTATAGCACATACCGCGCTGAATTTCCACCCTTTTCACCTTTTTTTCACACAAGAGGGTTGTAATTCCCTAACGCCTGTGCTATAATGGCTGTGCCATACCGAGGCCCCAGCCTCGGTGCTCTCCGCTTTTGGCAATATCGGGAGAGGACGCAAAAATTTTATGATTGGGAGAATGTATATGAGCTTTCTGCGTTGTACCCCCTCGGTCTTCGTCATCGGGGAGGAGTATGAGATCCTTTGCCTGCTGTCGGCGCCCGGCCTTTTCTCGGTCCGCGTAGGAAACGAGACCTATTACGAGAACAACACGGGGGTCCTGCCCACCGAGCGCACGGTCGCCAAGGTGCGCGTGCCGATGGCCGCGCTGAACGAGGCCAAGAGGTACGAGATCGTTTTTCGACGTGAGATCGACCGCAAGGCCTACTTCTCGCTCTTTGAGGACGAGGAGACCCTCGGCTTTGACTTTTCGCCCATTCCCGCGGAGGGCGAGGTCAACATCTATTTCACTGCCGATATCCACGGTTGCTTTGAGATCGCCGAGCGCACCGTCTCCTACTTCGGCGATGCGCTCCACCTTCTGATCGTGGCGGGGGATCTCGCCGAGGTGCAGACCGAGGAGGACTATGAACTTGTCGCGGCCTTCCTCGGGCGTGTGGCAGGCGGACGGCTCCCGGTCCTTATGGTCCGAGGCAACCACGACACGCGCGGCCATCTTGCCGAGCTCTTCCCCAAATATTTCCCCACTGTCGGTTACGACACCTATTATCCCTTCGACCTTGGCCGCTTTGCCGGCGTTGTGCTCGACTGCGGCGAGGATAAGCCTGACGACTATCTCCACTACGGTGCCGGTCACAACGGCGATCCCGTCTATAACGGTACGAATATCTTTGAACGCTTCCGCCGCCGTGAGACCCGGTTCTTAAAGGCACTCGACCTGCCGAAGGACCGCCCCCTGATCGCAGTCTCGCACATCTGCCCTGCCCTCACGACGGTGAAGAAGGGCGATGTCTTTGACATTGACCGTGAGGTCTACACCGAATGGAACCGCGAGCTTGAGCGCCTCGGGATCGATGTCATGCTCACGGGGCATCTGCACCGCGCCTTCCTCATTGAGCCCGGTGACGAGCGCGCGACCGCTCCCCACAGCTACCCCGCGCTGGTCGCCTCCGAGTTCCACGCCTACAAGATCATCTACGGTACGGCGATCACCCTGACCGATGCAGGGATGACCTACCGTTTCACGGGAGAGGAGCACGAGGTAATCGACGAGGGATACATTCCCTTCCATTGAGCTTAAAGCCGCCTGCGGGCGGCTTTTCTCTTGGCGTGCGGCTACACGGTAATGCAGCCGCGCAGAGAGGGCCGTCGCTACGCGAGCCCCCGTCTTCGGGCGGGGTGATCGAACCTAATTCTGCAACGCTTTGCATTGCAGAACTACGTGAGAAGCCAAAGTGACAGAGTCAAAAAGACAGGGGAGCACTGTGTGCTCCCCTGTCTTTTTGTGCAAAGGCTACGAAAAAGATATTTTTTGCGTTTTGCAATAAGGATTCGAGCCCTAGTAAAATATAAGGCTTTTCGACCATCGGAAGAAAAGCTACATCAGCACCTTTTCACTATTCACTATTACTTATTACTTGCCAAAAAACGACAAGAGGTTTTGGTGAAAAGTGAAGAGTGAAGAGTGAAAAAGTAAAAACGACAACCTTCTGTCGAAGATTGTCGTTTTTTGGCTGCGGCACTAGGATTCGAACCTAGGTAATGACGGAGTCAGAGTCCGTTGCCTTACCGCTTGGCGATGCCGCAATAGAAGTACCGCAGATGCGGTACCTTCATATTATAGCACATTCTGGAGTTTTGTCAAGGGGGTTTTTTATTTTTTAGCCCTTAGTGAAAGTTTTTATTTTACCGCGGTCGTTCTTCGGCACGCGGATGAAAAGACGGAGCAGGGCTTTTCCGTTGAAGGGCACGAGGGGATACAGGTAGCCACGGCCGACGGGGAGGGTCTTATTCGTGACCACAAAGACAAGGACGAGCAAAAGACCGCCGATATAGCCCGGGAGGCCAAGGAGGGCAACGAGGGCGAGCAGGAGCATACGCATAAACTTGATGGCGTAGCCGAGCTCGTAGTTCTGCTGGGCGAAGCCTGCGACGGCGACGAGCGCCATATAGAGGATGACATCGCCCGAGAGCCAGCCGATGCGGACGGCAAAATCGCCGAGGATCAGGCCGCCGACAACGCTCATCGAGTTCGATAGGCGGTCGGGGGTGTTCATTGAGGCGAGCTTCAGACCGTCGATGGCCAGCTCAGCGAGGAACAGCTGCACGACGATCGGGAGCTCACCGGGCTCCGTGGGGACCAGAAAGCCGAGCCGCGGAGGAATCCATGACGGATTTTGCAGAAGAAGAAGCCAAGTGGGCGTGAAGACGAGGGCGGCCACGAGGACAACGAGGCGCAGAAGACGGAGATAGGTGCCCGTCAAGGGGGGAAAATAGTAGTCATCCGTCTCCTGCATAAAGTCAAAGATCGAGGTCGGGAGCACCATGACCTGCGGCGAGGTATCCGAAAGGACGAGGATGCTCCCCTCGGCCAGATGGGCGGCGGCGGCATCGGGGCGCTCGAGGGTGCGTATCTTCGGGAAGGGGTTGAACCAGCGGCGCGGGATGAGGCATTCGGCGAGGCTCTGGTAGCCCATCGTCAGAGAGGAGGGGTGGGCGGCTTCAAGGCGGCGCGTGATCTCCTGAACAGCCGCGGGGTCGGCGACGCCATCAAGGTAGGCGACCACGACATCGGTCTTTGATGAGCCACGGACGGTGAGATACTTCATCGTCAGCCGCGGGTCACGCAGGCGGCGGCGCAGGAGCACGGTATTGAAGATCAGAGTCTCGACAAAGCCGTCCTTCGGACCCTGCATAGCACGGTCGCTGTCCGGCTCCTCGGGGAGGCGCGCGGGATAGGTACGCGCATCAACGACGAGGGCCTCTCCGCCGAAGCTTGAGCCGAGGAGCAGCATCGCCCCCGAGAGGAGAAAGAAGACGAGTTGATCAAGATCGCGCTCGACCTCGACCTCGACATAGGGCACGCTTGTTTCCATAAAGCGGCGCGCCGCACACTCGCCCCTCGGAAGCGAGGGCATCCCGAAGAAGAACTGGAACATCTTCTGCATCGAGGTATCCTTAATAAATCCGTCGATATAAAAGGCGGTCAGCTCGTCGCTCCCGACACGCAGGCGGCGTGAGATGATATCAAAGTTTTCCGAAACGCGCAATTCCTCAGTAAGGATGCGGACGTTGTCCTCGTAATTCGCGGAAAGGGCTCGCATAGTTGGCTCCTTTGGTTTGATACAGGCAGTATTTCCAAACCAAGGGGGAAGTATAACAAGAAACGAAAAAACGCCCCGGGGGGCGTTTTTTCATTTCTTTTCGTTCTTGAAGAACTGATACAGGGTGCAGGGGATCATGCCGTTGTAAAGTTTTCTTTTCTTGTCGGCGCGTTTGCCGTAGTAGTATTCAAAATCCTGGTCCGAGGTGATGATATAGATCTGCCAGGGGGAGAGGGCGCGGAAGCGGAGGCCGAGCTCACGGTAGAGGGTCTCAACGGCGCGGCGCTCGCCGAGGCGCTGGCCGTAGGGCGGGTTGGTGACGATAGTCCCGCGACGGCCGTCGGCCGAGATCTTACGGGCGTCGGCCACGAAGGTGCGGACGGTATCGGCAACGCCGGCCGCACGGGCGTTGGCCTCGGTGGCCTCGATCATAGCGGGGTCAAGATCCGAGGCGAAGGCACAGAAGGCGGTCTTCGTGACGACGTCGGCGGCCTCCTCACGCGCGGTGGCGAAGTGCTCGCCGATCATCGGGAAGGTCTCGGCGGCGAAGGCGCGTTGAGCGCCGGGGGCGATATTGTTCATCAGCATAGCCGCCTCAATGGCGATGGTGCCGCTCCCACACATGGGATCCCAAAGGAGCACCTCCTCGCGCGGACGGCTGATGGCAGCCATGGCGGCGGCGAGGGTCTCGCGGATGGGAGCGGGGCCGGTCTTCTGGCGGTAGCCGCGCTTATAGAGCGGCTCGCCCGAGGTGTCGATCATCAAGGTGGCCTCATCCTTCAGAATGAAGAACTCGATGCGGTAGGTGACGCCGGTCTCGGGGAACCAGCGGATGCCGTACGTCTCGGTCAGGCGGGTGGCGATGGCCTTTTTGATGATCTTCTGGCAATCGGGGATCGAATGGAGCTGTGAGTCGATCGAGTGACCCTTGACGGGGAAGGCATCGTCACGGCCGATGAAGGCCTCGAAGGGGAGGTCGCGCACGCCCTCGAAAAGGGCGTCAAAGCTGGTGGCGCGGAAGGAGCCGAGCTTGATGTAGATATGCTCGGCATAGCGGAGGAAGACGTTGGAAAGAGCGACTGCCTCGGGATCGCCCCTAAAGGTCACGCGTCCGTCGATGGTCGAGACACGCTCGTAGCCGAGGGCGTCGATCTCCTCGCCGAGCAGGTGCTCAAGGCCGAAAAGGCATGTGGCAACGATCTCAAATTTCACTTGGATCCTCCTTAGTCATCACCGCCGAGCTGCTCGAGGGCGCTCTTCCCCCCAGTGGGCTTCGCATCGCCGTGGCGGACGAAGAACATCGTAAGGAAGGCGAGAGCAACGAAGATGGCGGCATAGGGGAAGAGGGTGGTCATACCAACGTGATCCATGAAGATACCGCTGAGGATCGGGGTGACGATCTGCGCCGACATCGAGGCGGTATAATAGAAGCCGGTATAGCGGCCGACGTCGGCCGACTTCGACAGCTCAACGACCATCGGGAAGGAGTTGACATTGATGGTCGCCCAGCCAATGCCCGCGAGGATAAAGAGGGCGTTGACGAAGAAGGCGTGGCTCTCGGCGTTCAGGAAGGAGGCTAAGAAGAAGGCGGTAAACAGAAGGACGACACCGCCGAGGATGGTCTTGCGGCGACCGAGGTGCGAGGCGACGATACCGGCCGGGATATACGCCACGATGGCGGCGGCCTGGGCGATGATCAGGGTGGTGTTATAATCACGGGCGAGGACCGAGGTGGCATAGACCGAATACTTGCTCGTGACGGCGTTATAGCCCATATACCAGAGCGCGACCGAGGCGAGGATGAGAAGGAGCGAGATGAGCTGGGGACGGTCGAGCTTCTTGCCGGCGGCGGCCTCCTTGGCGGCCTCCTCCTCGGCGGCGTCCTTGGCTTCATCAATACCGAGGCGGCGGCTCTCCTCCTCCATCTCGGCGACGAGCTTCGGCTCACGGACGGTAAAGAGGAAGGCAACGAGGGCGGCGAGCATCAGGAAGGCAATGACCGCGAAGAAGACGGTATAGGATATCAGTGCTTTTTCGTCCTTACCTGTGCCGAAGACGATCCCGAGCCCGAGGACGATGATGCCGCCGGCGGTGCCCATCAGGTTGATGATGGCGTTGGCCTTACTGCGGAGGGGCTTGACCGTGACATCGGGCATCAGGGCGACGGCGGGCGAGCGGAAGGTGCCCATCGCGAGAAGCAGGAGGAACAGAAGAATGATAAAGAGGACGAGGGGAGCGACATGATCCCCGGTGACGGCCGAGGCGTAGGCCTGGCGCGCGGGAACGACGGCGTTGATGTACATCGGGTTCGTCACGTCCTTGCCATCCTTTTCGATCTTCATCGTGATGGCCTTGAATTCCTCCTCGGTGATAAGGCTCGAGAGCTTATGCTTCTCGGTGTCGGCAGGGTCAGTCCAATCGAGGATCGCGGGGTCATGCTCCCAGAGGGTGTGGAGCGCCTCAGTGTAGCCCTCGCCCTCGGTGGCCGAGACGTCGGCGATGGCCGAGCGCTGCATCGTATCGGGGATCGCCACCGTCACAAGGAGGACGGCGGCCAGGATGGTGCCGATAAAGATGAAGGGGGTGCGGCGGCCGTACTTGGAATTCACACGGTCCGAGATCGCGCCGAAGATGGGGAGAAGGAAGAGGGCGAAGACATTGTCGAGCGCCATGATAAGGCCCGACCAGGTCTGTGCCATGCCGAATTTGTCGGTCAGGATCTTCGGTACGAGGGTATCGTAGACCTGCCAGAACATCGAGATCAGGAAAAAGGCAAAGCCTACGCAGATGGTCTTTTTGTAATTGAGCTTCATGTGGCATCCTCCGTAAAGGTAGAGTCGGTGGGTTCCATACCCTATTAGTATACCATAGCGAGGGGGCGCCCGTCAAGGGATAGGGAAAATTTGAGAGAAACGGGGAGGAAGGAAGGAAAAACCCCAAAGCCCGGGGGCTTTGGGGTTTTTGGCAGGATCATTCCGCTACGGTCGGACGGCAGATCTTGCGGCCGGAGTAGCCGAAGAGCCCCGCCGCGGCCGAAGGATCGCTAAGATCCTCCGAGACGGCAGTGCTGTAATCCGAAAGGAGACCGTAATACCAGCCCGAGGGCTGCATGAAGGTAACGCTCGTAAGGGCGGTGTTGCCAAGAGCGCCGTCGCCGATCTCCTTCAGCGAGGCGGGAAGGACGAGGGAGGTGACCTTCGCATACTTGAAGGCGCCCGTGCCCAGCGTTTCCACACCCTCGGCAAGGGTGATCGAGGTGATCTGATTGTCGCTGTAGTTGTTGAAGGCGTGCTCGCCGATCGTCTTACAGCTGCCGGGGATCGATACCGAGGTCAGGAAGCCGGCACCGTAGAAGGCGTAGGGCTTGATCTCGGTCACGCCCTCGGGAATGACGAGGTCATGGATCTCCTCGCCGCCGCAGTACAGCTTCTTGGCAAGATCCACGGGGTGATAGTCCGCCCACATGAACTCGGTCTTGCAGAGGAGCTCGATGCTCTTGACGTGGAGCTGACCAATGGAAGCAAGCTTACTGAAGGAGTAGCCATCCTTATGCAGCGTCAGCGTATCGCAGTCAAAGACCAGCTTGGACAGCGTGATACCCGGGTTGCTGTTGGTAAAGAAGATGTATTCGCCCACAGTGACATTGTCGCCGGCAAAGGTCACCGTCTTGAGGCCGGAGAGATAGGCGAAGGCCTTATTGGGGATCTCGTTGCCCGTGACGGTCACCTCCTCGAGAGAGGAGTAGTAGGCCGTGCTGCTGGTATTGAAGAGGCACGACACCTGCGTGTATTCCACGGGGTTGGAGTAGGCATCCTTCCCCCAGATCCTGATGTAGGGCACCGTCAGCTTGCTGATCGACGTACCGGAAAGAGCACCGGCGGCCATCGAGGTAACGCCCTCGGGGATCACGAGCTCACGGAGCGTCGCAACATTCTTGAAGAGGTCGTTCGGGATGGCGAAGGCGCCGGTCGGCAGGGTAACGGCGGTGAGCTTCGCACTCTCAAAGGCGCCCTTCCCGAGCGTGGTAAGGCCGGCGGGCAGGTGGGCCGCGGTCAGCTCGCTGTACGCAAAGGCGTACATACCGATCTCCTTGAGGCTGACGGGGAACTCGATCGTCGTGATCTTCGAGTAATAGAAGGCGTAGTCGCCGATCTTCTCAAGAGTCGAGGGGAGCGTGATCGCGGTGAAGCTCCCGAGGCTGTAACGCGCGTTGAAGGCATGGGCGCCGATCTCGGTAAGGCCCTCGTTCAGGATGACCGACTCAAGGCTGTCACATTCGTCGTACGCGCCCTCGGGGATGGTCCTGACCGAGGCGGGGAGGGTGAGGGTCTTGAGGCGGCTGTTCTCCATCGACATCGCGCTCATGTTGGGCGCCTCGATCAAGACACCGTCCTCGGCAAAGTCAATGAGGGTCACGCGGTAGTTGTGCTCGCCGACAAAATAGGTCGGCAGGGTGAGGGCGTTCTTGCCGATGACAACGGTAAGATCGAGATGCTTGCCGGTCTCGGTATCGGCCTCCGAGTAGTTGTTCCTCTCCATGCTGTCGAAGATGGTGCTTGCCACGGAGTCACTCTGACCGTTAACGACATCCCAGGTAAGGGTCGCAAGGCGAGGCAGATAGCCGAAGGCGTACGTCGCAATGCTCGTGACACAGGAGGGGATCTCAAGCTCCACGATGGTCGGGTTGTTGTAGAAGGCACGCATACCGATCTCGGTGCAGGTGCTGCCCGCCTCAAAGACGACCTTCGTGCAGGCGAGAGAATAGTAGGTCTGGCTGTCGTCCGACGCGAAGTAATTCGGGATGCGACCCGCATTCTTACCGATCGTCACGACGAGGGAGCTCGCGTTCATGCCCGAGCGGTAGAAGACATGCTTACCGAAGTCCGCGTCGGCAATGGTGGCGTCGTAGTAAAGAGCCGCAAGGTCCGCGCATTCGGCAAAGGCATAGGCGCCGATGCCCGTGACGCACTTGGGGATCACGAGAGAGGTGATGCTCTTGGAGTAGAAGGCTCTGGCGCCGACCGTGTAGGTCTCCCCGTTCGGGAGAGTGGGAAGGACGAGCGCCGTGGGGACATCAACGAGGCATTCGAGCAGCGCGCTCGTGCCGTCGGCCTTTTTGTAGAAGAGGTAGCCCTCATACTCGTAAAGACGGCTGTCGGGGCCGGCGTGAGGCGCCTCTACCGCGTAGCCGAAGGTGCTTTCAAGAACCGTGTTGGCACCGGTCGGGTCGATCAGCTCGTAGGCGCGGAGGATCGCGCTGTCGGACACGGTCACAAGATCCTTGCCAAGCACCAGCGTACGGAGCGAGCCGTCCGAGGTGAAGGCGTTGGAGGGGATCGTGGTCACACCGTCATTCACCACGAGGGTATTGACCGTTTCAAAGGCGTAATACATGCTCGTGACCGACGCCGGGAGGTTGATCCTACCGATCGTGGCATCGCCAAAGGCGTAGTCGATCGTGGTCACGCCCTCGGGGATCCGGAGCTCCGGAAGGGTAAGGCCGGCGAAGGCGTTGAAGATCGTCCTGAGGGTCGTCGGCAGGGAGATCTCGGTCAGCGAGGCACAGCCGGCGAAGCAGGACGAGGGGAGAGTCACGACGCCCTCGGGGATCTCGATGCTCGTAAGGCCCGACTTCTGGAAGAGGCACGAGCCAAGCGCCAGCTCTTCCCCGGTGGGAACGGTGGGCAGGGTGATCGAGGCCAGCGCGTCGGTCTCATAGAAGACATAGCTGCCGATCGAGCGCAGGGTGGTGGGAAGCGATACGGTCGAAAGCGACTCGCAGCCGTAGAAGGCATAGTCACCGATCGCGGTCACGCCCTCGGGGATCTCGATGCTCGCAAGCGACGAGCAGTTGCGGAAGAAGCGGTACGGGATCTCGGTGATCGCCGTCGGGAGGACGACGGTCTTCAGGGAGCTAAGGCCGTAGAAGAGCGACTGGGGAAGCGTGGACATACCCGCAGGGAAGGTCACCTTTTCCAGCTTGCGGAGGTCCGAGAAGGTGTCCGACGTAAAGGTGGTGTCCTTGCCGAGGATCTCGATCTCGGTGACCGAGGTGTTCCCGAGCTCACCAAGCGAGACGACGCTCGCGGTGAAGGTGATCTTCTTGAGGTTCTTGCTCTTATTGCTCCAGAAGGTGGAGAGGCGCTCGGCCTTGGTCACGATGATGTGCTCGAGCTGGGCAAAGAAGCCGGTGTCGGTCAGGTAGATGTGCAGGTCCTCGATCGTCGAGGAAGGACCCTCGACGGTTTTGAGGTTCGGGCAATTGGCGACGATCTCGTCGTAATACGGCAAAATGTCCACGTTGTCCTCGGGGAAGACGAGCTTCGTGATGGCCGTATTGTTACGGAAGGCCTCCTTATGGATCCAGACGGGTCTGCCGTTGTAGGTGCCGGGCAGGGCAACGATGCTCGCATTCCCGAAGTAGGCGACGAGCGTCGATCTGCCGCCGGTGTAAGAATCGCAGAAGAGGAAGTCCCCGTCGAGCACATAGTGCTCGTCAAGAGTATTTTCATTGCCCGACATCGCAATGGTGGCGTACTTCAGGAGTCCGCCGTGTTCATCCGAGCCGGCGGTGCAGTAGCGGAGACAGCTATTGTAGTTGTAGATCACAACGTAGAGGCGAGTGCAGCCCGAAGCGGCGCCCTCCTCGACCGTCTTGACGGTTTGGCCGATGTAGATGGCATAGAGGTTCGTCAGATCGACGAGGCTGCCGGCGGCGATCGTGTCACCGCTCGTGACGAAGACAAGCTCAACGCTCTTCGGGAGGGAGGAGAGGACGGCGGCAGGCAGCGAGGCCCTCTTGATCGTCTCGGGGAGGGCGTCGGCGCCGATCGAGGTAACGGTCGAGGGGATCACGATCTCGGTGATGCCCGTCCCGCGGAAGGCACCCGCGGCAATGGCGGTGACCTTCATCCCGTAAAGCTCGGCGGGGATCACGAGCTTCTTATCGGTGCAGGTGCCGATGCCGAGCACGGTCACGGTCCTGCCGTCCTCGGAGAACTCGTACAAAAGGCCGTTGCTGGCATTCGTCCAGCCCTCGCAGGTGTCGCACTTGCCGTCGCCATCGGCATCGGTGTGGCCGGTGGCGGGGACGGGGGCCATCGCCTGGACGTCGGCAAGGCAGCTCTGGCAGTAGATACCGTCAAGAATACCGTCCTCGGTGCAGGTGGGGGCGACGCCGGGGATCTTAGCCGTATTGTAGTGCGTGCAGCTCGCGGGGGTCCTATCGGTATAGCCCGTGCCGGGAGCCGTCACCGCGGCGAGCGTGCCGAGCTCGGTCCAGACGTAGGAGGAGTGCCCTCCGCCCGTCATGACGACGGTGCCGGCGGCGCCGAGCGTCATCTCACAGTCGGCGTTGATCGAGAGGAGGTGGCCGTCGGCATCCATCTTGAACGCGTAGGTGCAAACGGTAATCTCGAGCTCGGCGCCCTGATCCATAAGGTCGGTGATGCTCTTGCCCATCACCGAGATGACGTACTCAAGCATCTTGTCGTTGTCCATCACAAGACGGAGGGTAAAGACGCCGTCCGAGGACAGGTAGAACTCGGTCTCCTCAAAGTAGGATTCGTCAAGGAGGGGAAGGCTTTCGCCTGCCGAGAGAACGAGCGAGCGCATAAATTCCTTGCCCGCCGACAGCATGTACTTATTCGACGACTCCTCAAGAGTCTCGCCGTTCTGACGGATGGTCGAGGCATCGTCCTGATACAGCTTGCCGTTATAGTACCAGGTCTTTACCTTCCGGAGCTGCTCGAAGACGCTGCTCGTGCCCTCGAGGTTCTGGTTGTCCACCGTCTTGAAGTCGTAATACTCGTACCAGTTGTCGCCGGCCTTCTCGCGGAGGATGACGGTCGTATCGGTGCTCGAATAGCCGTACGCCGCCATCGCCTCGGAGGCGGTCTGATGGATGGAGAGACGGTAGCGGTCGGCATTCGTCTGCATCCGACGGCGCGCGGCAACGTAGGTCTCAAAGGGGTTCTTCGCGTTATTGTAGATGGCGTAGATCCTGACGTCATCGTCGTCACACCACGCGCTGTCAAAGCCCTTGACATCGGCAAAGTCATAGACCGTGACCTTCGTAAGGGCGGTACAGCCCGAGAAGGCATCGGCGCCGACGCTCTCGACCGTCGAGGGCAGGATGACCTCAACGACCGAGGGGTTGTTACGGAAGGCCCCGGCCGCCACGGCCAGCACCTTTTTGCCGTTATAGGTCGAGGGAATGACGAGCTTTGTGCCCGTAAAGTCGACAACCCCCGTCACGGCTACGCCGTCACGGTAGTCGGTGTAGGTGAGCCCCGCCGTCACGTGGGTGCCGCAGACGGCGCAGGCGCCGGTGGCATCGAACACACAGTCGGTGCGGAGGGTGATGAAGGAGGGGGTCATCTCGATCTTGCAGCGGTCGCAGTACTTGCCGCCGACAAGACCGCCCTCGCGGCAGGTGGCCGCTGTGGTGGTATGCGACTTGATGTCGTGACCGAGCGAGGGGATCTCCTCGGCATCAATGCGGTACTCGCAGTCAAGGTGCCAATTCGTGCACCACACCTCGTCGGTCATACCGGCAGTCGTGCAGGTGGCCGCATAGCCGTACTCGTACTCGAGGGCGTGCCCCGGGTGCTCGATGACCTCAGGATCCTTGTGGTAGCCACAGCCCTCGCGCAGGCAGTCCTCGGCGGGAGTCATACCGTCCGTCGTGCAGGTGACGTCAACGCCGCCCGTATATTGGATGTCATGATGCAGCGCATACAGGATCGTGGGACGGGGGTCGGCATAGTCGCACTTGGTGCAGACCGAGCCCGCCGTCACACCGTCCTCGGTGCAGGTCGGCGCTTTGGCGACGATAGCCTCCATCGTATGGCCGCCGGGGATGGTCTCCTGCGGCGTCTTCCAGCTCATACAGCGGTTGCAGAAAACGCCATCGGTCAGACCGTCGGAATAGCAGGAGGGAGCATAGCCCTCGCGCGTTTCGAGGTCGTACTCGGGGTGGTCGCCGATCCCGAGGCTCTCGGTCTTGTCCTCGAAGCACTTTTCACAGAAGTAATAGACGAAGCCCTCCTTCCCGCAATAGAATTCGGTGTCTCGGTGCTTCTCCACCCAGGCATGCTCGCAGGTCTGGGGCTCGACCCCTCCCTCGGGCTCATCACCGCCGCCGCACGCCGTCAGGGCGAGCGAAAGCATCACGAGAAGCAGAAAAGCCACAAGGAGGGAAAGCCTTGCCGATCGTTTCATAATCTTTATCCTTTCCGATCCGCGTTCAGAGTTTTTGGGGGTGGGGGTATGTAATACCCCCGGGGAGGCGCGGGTCTTGGCACGATGCCCCCATTGTAGCACTATTTTTAAAAAAGTCAACCCCCGTGCCCCCCAAGGAAAGTTTCGGAAAAAGCAAAAAGGAGCAGAGGCTCTCTGCTCCTTTTGGGGTCATACCGAGGGCGATATCCTCTCACCGCAGGCGGCTTTGGAGGGCGACCGCCTTCCCGAGGATCTTGACACAGGACAGCTCCTCTCCCTCGAAGGAGAGGGGGGCGTAGCGCGGGTTCTCGGGGGTCAGGATCAGCTTCTCCCCCTCGCGGTCGTAATACACGCGCTTTAAGGTAGCCTCATCCCCGATGATGACGACGGCGATCTCGCCGTTTTCGACGCTCTCCTGGCGGCGGACGAAGACGATGTCCCCGTCATGGATGCGGGCGCCGATCATGCTGTCGCCCTTCGCGTGCAGGCAGAAGTCGGCATCCACCTCACCGCCCTCGAGGCCGTAGCCACAGAACTCCTCCTCGGCAAAGACGGGCTCGCCGCACGCAATGTGCCCGAGAAGCGGCACACGGCGGCGCCGCAGCGGAAGGACTCCCTCCTCCTGCACCGGGGCGGTCTCCTCCCAGCCCGCAAGATAGGCCGGGGTGGTCTTAAGAACCGCGGCGATCGCCGCCAGTCGCCCGTTCGGTATATTCTCTATGACTCCGCTTTCATAGCGTTGGACGGTCTGCTTGCTGGTGTTCGCCTCGGCGGCTACCGCCTCGAGCGTCAGCCCCAGCTCGTGACGGCGCCGGCGGATGCGTTCTCCTGTTGTCATGGTGCTTCCCCTTTCGTTTTCTGCTTCTATTGTAACACAAAGCGTGAAAAAATCAAGCGGTTTTTCGATATTTTTTAAAAAAGTTACTTGACAAGTGATTTTTCATTTGTTATAATTGTCACGTGACGCGTTCCACACAGCGCGGCCAGACCGTCCTTTCCCGTCCTCGGCGGAGTGTTGGCGGTCTTATTTCTGATCGAATGTCACTCATTGAGTGACAAAATGCGAGAAAAAGCGACAAAGGGCTTCCGAGGACGACAAAAAAAGACAGACGAACTGAGAAGGAGACTACCCTATGTATCATTATTTATGCGGCTCGCGCGAGTACCCTCTCCGTGAGGTGCCCGACCGCGAGCCTTCGGAGATCCGTGAAGAAATGGATATGATCCGTGCACTTCTGCGCTCAACACAGGCCTCTCTGCAGGAGGCCGAAGCTCGCCGTGAAAACCTCCTGCTTGCGATGGAGGACGAAGGCTACGAGGATCGTGAGCGCCTCCGGGAGCTCGAGGAAACGCTTGCCAACTGCGAAAGCACGAAGGAGACCCTCGAGGCTCTCTGGGACCGTGCCGATGCGCTTTCGGAGGAGCTGGAGGACGTCCTCTACTTCCTGCGCGGTGGCGTAGCGTAAGGAGGTGCGCCTATGACAAGCTGTGAGACTGTAAAGATGCCGACGGCGCTTGACCGCCTGATCGTTTCGCTTGTGGGGGATTACGACCGCCGCGCCTCGATCCTGCGGCGTCGGGCGGCCGCCCCCGACGTGCTCGACCGCTATCACGCCTTAAACCGCGCGATCGACGAGGCGATCGCCGCGGTATGCGAAGAGAGCATCTGCCGCCAGATCCGCCTTGACATTGGGGAGCGGCGCGGAGCGCGGCGCTCGCCCCTCACCTTCCTTGGGGAGGGGCTTTATAAGAAAAGGAAGCGCGATGCAAAGTGGAGCATCGCGCGGCATCTCTCCCTGATCTAAGCGGCGGCGAGGTCGGGGCCGGGATTTTTCTTGACAGTGCAGATTTCTCTATGCTATAATACTTACAGAATATGACATTTCTCGGAAGGGGGATACCCTATGAAACAATCCCGACAGCTGTCGGCCGTGCTGCTTGCGGCCATCCTCTTGCTTTCGCTCTGCCTGCCCATTACAGCAGGTGCCGCCGAAACGGTAACGCTTGCCGAGCTCCGCTCGGTCGACGGCCTTTCGGCTCTGGAGGAGACCCTGTACGCCGGTCTTATGAACTGCCGCGCCGAGATCGACGTGTCACGCCATTACGCCACCGAGGAGGAGGTGGGTGCCGCGATGCAGCATCTGCAGTACGCCGCGGCCGAGCTCTTTCATATGTCGGTGGATTATTCCTACTATACCGACGGCTACGGCTACGTTTCCACCGTCGAGCCGACGTACCTGATGGCGGGAGCGACTCTCGCCTCGGCCAGGAGCCTTTACAAGACCCTGCTTGACGACATCGCAGCCACGGTCGATCGCACCTGGTCGGACTACGAGATCTGCCTGTATCTGCACGACTATCTTTGCACCCACTTCACCTACGACGATAACTACGAGATCTACGATGCCTACAACTTCCTCGTCGAGGGCACCGGCGTTTGCCAATCCTACACGCTGACCTATTCGGCGCTTCTCTCCTATTTCGATATCCCGGTCAGCTACTGCACGGGGTATGCGGGGGAGGACCACATCTGGAGCCTTGTCAAGCTCGGCGGAAGATGGTATCACGTCGATACGACGTGGGGCGATCCGTATTCGGGTGACGAGGCCTTCGGCTCGGCGACGCACGACAACTTCCTGAAGAGTGACGCGGCCATTGCCGCCTCGGGCCATGAGCAATGCGAGAACTACGGCGGCATCGTGTGCAACGACACGCGCTATGACGAGGCTGCCATTTCGCTCATTGAGCAGGGGCTCGTGATGGTGGGCGGCAACGCCTACGGCATCCGCGACGGCAAGATCTACCGCTTCTCGGACGATCTTCTCACGGCGGAGCTCGTCACGACGGTCGAGGGTACATGGGATGCCGGCAACGGCTACGTGTACCAGGACGTCTTCTCGGGGCTCGGCGGTGGGAACGGTGTTCTCTACTACAACGACCCGACGCGCATCCTGGAATACGACCTCGCGACGGGGCTTTCGTCTCCCGTCCTCACGGTCGATGAGGGACAGATCGTCGGGCTCTACACGAGCGGCGGCGAGATCCTCTATCAGGTGGCGGCCGACACCGCGCTCTCGGAGCTTTCGGTCAAGGCGCATCCCATCTCGACCGAGCTCTGCACGGGCGAGCATACCTATGTCGAATACAACCAAAAGCCCGCGACCTGCGAGGCGGAGGGCATCTCCTACGTGCGGTGCTCGGCCTGCTCGCACAAG
>JAZNAD010000138.1:0-2678 GCA_045586345.1 Eubacteriales bacterium | reverse complement strand
ATTTTCGTGATGGTGCGCGCCTCCTCGATCACCGACTCATGGCTGCGCGTGCTAATATAGCGCCCTTGGTGGTAGGCGAGCGAGCAGAAGTTGCAGGCACCGTAGCAGCCGCGGTTGTGGATGATCGAGAATTTGACCTCCTCGATCCCCGGAACACCGCCCTTCTCCTCATACGAGGGGTGGTAGGTGCGCTCAAACGGCAGGGCGTACACGGCATCCATCTCGGGCGTTGTGAGCGGAAGCGAAGGGGGATTCTGAACGACGGTCAGATCGCCGTGCGCCTGGACGAGCGTACGGCCGCGCATAGCGTCGTGCTCCTCCTGCTGAAGTCGGCAGGCGATGGCGTAGGCACGGTAGCCCTCGGCCGTTTTGGCCGTCACCTCGGCGAACGGGGGGCAAACGACGGCCCCCTCGGGCGGTGTATAGGTAGCCGTCGGGGCGAGATAGGCGGTACCGGGAATATCGTGAAGGTCGCCGATCGCTTCCCCGCCCGCAAGGCGGCTGGCGATCTCGACGGCGTGGCGCTCGCCCATCCCGTACATCAGGAGGTCGGCACCCGATTCAAGAAGGATCGAGGGGCGGACGCTGTCGCTCCAATAGTCGTAGTGGGCGAAGCGGCGGAGCGAGGCCTCAAGACCGCCGATGGCGATCGGGACATCCCCAAAAAGGCGGCGGAGATTGCGGCAATAGACGGTGACGGCGCGATCGGGGCGTGCACCCGCGCGGCCACCGGGGGTATAGGCGTCATCACTGCGGCGCTTTTTGGCAGCAGTATAGTGGGCGACCATCGAATCAATGTTGCCGCCATTGACAAAGAAGCCGAGGCGCGGCGTGCCGAAGCGGCGGTAATCGGCGTCCTTCTGCGGCTGCGCCAGAATGCAGACCGAAAAGCCCTCGCGCTCAAGGACCCGCGAGATGATCGCAGTCCCGAAGGAGGGGTGGTCAACATAGGCATCGCCCGTCACGAGAACAATGTCGGGGCGATCCCAGCCGCGCCCGCGCATTTCCTGCGCAGTAAGTGGAAGAAAGGGCATAGGGAGCTCCTTGATTGATGTCACTGCTATTATAGCATACATGGGGAGAAAATGCAAGAAGATCGCTTGACATGCCGCAGGTTCGGTCTTATAATAGATGTATCCATTTTTATGAGGAGAATCTTATGAAGAAAGCAATCTCACTTTTACTTTCCTTTTGCATGATCTTTTCTGTCTGCACTCTTCTTGCAAGCTGCGAGCACGAGCATTCCGGCTCCTCCTATGGTAAGGATGCGACGCATCATTGGATGTTTTGCGACAAATGTGACGAGGCCATTGATACGGTCGAGCACACCCTGACCGGCACCAGCAAGGATGCCGCCACACACACCTTACAATGCGACGTATGCGGTTACAAGAGCACGGTTCTTTACCACACCTTTGACGAGGGCGTGACGGTAACCGAGCCCTCCCCCGCCGGCGACGGCATGAAGGAATTCACCTGCACGGGCTGTGGATTTGTAAGAAGTGCCACCATTGAGTATGTTCCCAAGACCACCGTGGATGAGGACGATTTTTATGACATCATCAATCTCGTGGGTGTCAGCAATTACGAGATACGGATCAGCGGCGACATGGCGCTCACTCACGACTCTAAGACAAGGGTATACCAATACGACGGGACGAGCATCTACGACGGCATGTTCTATTGGACGCAGGAGGGATCCAAGGTCTATCAGTACTACAAGTCCTCGCCAGACGGCGAGTGGCTCAAGACCACCTCCGACGATGTAGAAGAACGGTATCTTATGCGCCGCCTCCTCATCAACGATCTTGTGCATTGGTTCTTCCTCAACGATTTTACCTATATCGAAGGCACCAAGCCGCGCTATCAGGCTACCAATGTTCAGTCGTCCCTGTTCTGCGATATTGGAGGATGTATGCTAAACAGCATCGGAGCCTTCGATCGCGTGCAGCTGTATTTTGAAGACGATCGGCTTGTCACCATACACTTTACCGAGGGCGATTACACTATGGCCGCCAGCATCAAATACGGCACTGCGGACTTTACGGTCCCCACGGTTGAATAATTCTTCAAGGATAAAAAACGGGAGGTGCCTATGCTCACATCCTCCGACATCCGCATCCGCGATTCCTTCGTCATCTACCGCGACGGCATCTATTATCTCTACGGCACCATCGGTGAGCCAAAGGCACGCGAGCTTTACATACATACGAGCCGCGATTTTTGCGCGTGGGAGGGGGGTTGAAAAATCCGTTGGTTTGTTGTATAATATAAAAAATAAGAAGATGAAACGCCGGCACAGTACGGTAGAACGGAGACACTGATGAACATTTGGCACGACATAAACCCGAAACGAATCACGCCCGAGGATTTTTTGGCGGTGATCGAGATATCCAAGGGAAGCAAGAAAAAGTACGAGCTGGATAAGGAGACCGGGTTGATCCTCTTAGACCGTATTCTCTACACCTCAACGCACTATCCCGCCAATTACGGGTTCATCCCCCGTTCCTACGGCGACGACAACGACCCCCTGGACGTTCTCGTCCTCTGCTCGGAGGCCCTTGAGCCGCTTACACTCGTTCGCTGTTATCCCATCGGCTATATTTCGATGCTGGACGATGGCACAAACGACGAAAAGATCATCGCCATTCCCTTTGGGGACCCGACCTACAATCAGT
>JAZNAD010000137.1:0-8317 GCA_045586345.1 Eubacteriales bacterium | reverse complement strand
CGATCTGCCTCCTGAAGGAGAAGCGCGCCGGACGGGCGACCTTCTATCCGATCAGCACGATCCGCCCCGGCAATGAGCCGGAGGAGATCCGTGCCGCCGCCAAATTCAAGGGGTATATCGACCGCGCCGACCGCCTTGTCGAGCGTGAGGCAGACTATGACGATATCATCGAATGGCTCTTGTCGCGCACGGTCATCTTTGATACTCTCGACAACGCCTCCGCCTGCGCACGGGAGCTCCGCTACCGCCTGAAGATCGTTACCCTCGACGGCCAGGTCATCAATGCCGGCGGCTCGTACACCGGCGGTGCCTTGCGTGAGGGCAAGGGAAGCGGCATCCTGTCCCGTGGTGCTGACATTGAGAGCAAGATGGAGGAGGCGAAGAAGATCGCCTCAAGGATCCTTGCACTTACGGGAAAAATGGCAGACAAGGAGAAGGAAGTCGCCGCCCTTGATACCGAAAAGAAGGACAACGAGCAGCAGAAGGATCTTCTGCAGGCCATGGCGAGAGCGCAGACAACGGCGCTTGACAGCGCCAAGGTGCGCCTTGCCGCCAACGGCGAGCAGATGGAGACCCTCCGTGCCGAATACGACGCGATCGTTAACAAAAACCGCCAGGCCGAGAGTGAGCTTGCGACGCTTGGCCGCTCGCTGGAGACGGCGAATAAAATCATCAATTCGATGCGCGAGCGCCGCAACGAGCAGGACGAGGAGCGCAACCGTCTCCAGGACGAGCGCACGGCGGCGATGGACGAGGCCAACGCCCTGGCTCTCCGCGAGGCCGAGATTACGAAGGAGATCGAGATGAACGATCGCTTGCGTGAGGGGGTCACCTCTCGCCTTGCCGATCTGTATGCCGAAGCGGATGAGCAGAAGCATCTCGTAGCAACCTACGAGAAGGAGATCGCCTCGATGCGTGAGCGGCAGGACGCCTCCCAAAAGGAGGCTGAGGCGGCGGGGCGCGAGCTGACCGAGCTGAATGAGCGCCGCGGAGAGACCGAAAGCGGTGTCTCCTCCTTCAATACCCGCCTTGGCGAGATCCGTGAGCAGATCCGCGTAAAGCAGGAGCAGAAGGACCGCGCCGCGAACTCGAACTTCTCGGCAGAGAACCGCCTGCGCCGCCTTGAGGAGGAGCAGGAGAGGATCGGCTCGCGCCTTTGGGACGATTACGAGATCACCTTTGACGATGCGATTGCTCTGAATTATCCTCCCGTAACAGCCGAAAACCGCGCCGAGGTGGCCTCGCTCCAGCAGAGCTGCCGCAACTCGATGCGTGCGCTCGAGCCCGTCAATCTCGGGGCGATCGAGGAATACAAGGAGGTCAAGGAGCGCTACGACGAAATGTCCTCGCAGGTGATCGACCTGCGCGAGTCGTACGACAAGCTGACCGCCATCATTGAGGAGCTTGAGACCGAGATGAAGGTGCAGTTCGTGGCCGCCTTTGATGCCATCAACACCAATTTCGGCACGGTGTTCGCCGAGCTGTTCGGCGGCGGACAGGCCGAGCTTATTCTGACCGACCCCGAGGATGTGCTTAACTGCGGTATCGACATTAAGGCGGCCCCCCCCGGTAAGATCATCAAGAACCTCTCGCTGCTTTCCGGCGGTGAGCAGGCCTTTGTGGCGATCGCGCTCTTCTTCTCGATACTGAAGGTCAATCCGACTCCCTTCTGTATCTTTGATGAGATCGAGGCCGCCCTTGATGCTGTTAACGTCTTCCGTTTCGGCGAATATATCAAGAAAATGTGTGAGGAGACTCAGTTCATCCTGATCTCCCACCGTCCCGGTACGATGGAGATCGCCGAGCGCCTTTACGGCGTTACGATGCAGGAGCGCGGTGTTTCACGCGTTCTGCCGATGAGCCCGACCGAGATGGAGCAGATGAAGAAGGAGTTGCAGGAAGATGGGGTTCTTTGATAAGCTGAGGGCCGGCTTGCGACGCACGAAAAATGCGCTGCTCGGCACGGTCGAAAGCGTTCTCCGATCCTTTGTGAAGATCGACGAGGATCTGTTCGATGAGCTCGAGGAAGCGCTCATCATGGCCGATGTTGGTGTCGAGACCACCGCGTTTATCCTCGACTCTCTCCGTGAGCGCCTCAAGGAAAAGCGAATTACCGATCCCTCGGCTGTCCGCGGAGAGCTCTATGAGATCCTCTCTGAAATGATCGGCGAGGACGAAGGGCTTCATCTTGAGCCCTCGCCCGCGGTGATCCTAGTCATCGGGGTCAACGGCGTCGGTAAGACGACCTCGATCGGCAAGATGGCCGCCACTCTAAAGCACCGTGGGAAGCGCGTGATTGTGGCCGCAGCCGATACTTTCCGTGCGGCTGCCGCCGAGCAGCTAAAGGTGTGGTGCGACCGCGCCGGGGTGGATATGATCCGCCAGGATGCGGGTGCCGATCCCGCCGCCGTCGTTTATGATGCGATTGGCGCGGCGGTCAGCCGACGCGCCGACGTCCTGATTGTGGATACGGCAGGGCGGCTTCATAACAAAAAGAATCTGATGGACGAGCTTGCGAAGATCAATCGCGTGATCGACCGTCAGCTCCCGGGTGCCACGCGCGAGACGTTGCTAGTTCTAGACGCGACGACGGGGCAGAATGCTGTCAGCCAGGCGAAGGAATTCCTCGGTGCAGCCGACATCACCGGACTTGTTCTTACGAAGTTTGACGGGACGGCCAAGGGCGGCATCGTCTTTTCGATCCGCCGTGAGCTTGGGATCCCTGTGAAATTTGTCGGTGTCGGCGAGGGGATCGACGATATGCAGCCCTTCTCGGGGGAAGAATTTACTAAGGCAATGTTCTCGGAGGATAACGAATGAAAGCAGTTCTTTCCTCGCGTAATAAGAAGAAGATCGTCGAAATGCAACGCCTCCTCGGTGAGCGCATTGAGGGGATCGAGCTGCTTTCGCTGGATGATGTCGGTATTTCGGGCGATGCCGAGGAGACTGGGGAAACCTTTGAGGAAAACGCGCTGATCAAGGCGCGCTTCGGGGCCACGCCCGGTCGGTATTCCTTTGCCGATGATTCGGGGCTTGAGGTTGATGCCCTTGACGGTCGCCCGGGGGTATACTCGGCGCGTTATGCCGGTGAGCCCTGCAACGATGAAAGAAACAACGAGCGTCTTCTTTATGAGATGGCCGATATCGAACCAGAGAAGCGCATGGCACGCTACGTATCGGTCATCGCCTGCGTGTGTCCCGACGGGCGCGAGCTTCTGGCGCGCGGCACCTGCGAGGGAGTCATGCTGGCCTCGCCTCGCGGCGACGGTGGCTTCGGATACGATCCTTTGTTCTTCGTGCCCGAGCTTAATAAGACCTTTGCCGAGGTCACGGCCGAGGAAAAGGATGCCGTCAGCCATCGCGGCAAGGCCATCCGCGCCTTCCTTGACCTTCATGCTGATAAGATCGTAGAGGTGTGATATGCTGACAAGCAAACAACGTGCTTACCTTCGCGCTCTCGCCCAGAGCCTTTCTCCCATCTTCCAGGTGGGGAAGAACGGCATCGGTGAAGAGCTGTGCATAGGAATCGACAATGCCCTTGAAGCCCGCGAGCTCATCAAGGTGCATGCGCTGGAGAATTCCCCGTATACCGCCAGGGAGGCGGCCGAGGAGCTTGCCGGGCGCATCGGTGCCGAGGTGGTCTCCGTCGTTGGCTCCAAGTTCGTTCTTTACAGGGAATCTGAGGAAAAAAAGCAGATCGAGCTACCATGAAAACAGAAGAAACCGTTGCCGTTTTCGGCGGTACCTTCTCTCCGCCGCACCGGGGGCATATCCGAGCGGCGGAAGCCTTTTTTCGGACAGTGGAGCCGGATAGGCTCCTGATCCTCCCGTCGTCGGTATCGCCCCATAAGGCGCCTGTTTTCGGCGCCGACGATGCGGATCGGCTTGCGATGTGCCGTCTTGCGTTTTCGCACATTCCGCGTACCGAGGTGTCGGATATGGAATTTCGCCGCCCCGGTAAGAGCTATACCGTTCTAACCCTTAAGGAGCTGTCACGTAAGGGGAGGCGCCTTGTGATGCTGGTTGGGACTGATATGTTCCTGACGCTTGACACGTGGTACCGCACCGAGGAGATCTTCCGGCTTGCCGATATCGCCGTGATCAACCGTGAGGATGAGCCTGAAGTACACCAAGCGATCGAGGCGCGGGCAAAGGCGTACAGGGAACGCTACGGCGCCCGTATACTGTATATTGATGCGTCGCCTCTGACCGTATCCTCGACCGAGGTGAGAAGCATTCTGAGGAGCGGCGGCGATACTGCCGATATCCTCACCCCCGAGGTGGCGAAATACATCAAGAAACGGCGGTTGTATCTCAAATGACGGAAGAACGCTTTTTAAAACTACGGACAACGCTGTCCGAGCGCATCGGATCGCGGCGTTTTGCCCACACGTTGGGGGTGGAGAGCGCGATCATTGAGCTTGGCGAGCGTTATTTGCCAAACGACATCCAGCGCCTACGGATCGCGGCACTTTTGCACGACGTGACAAAGGAATGGCCGCCCGAGGAACAGATCGAATACTGTGAAAGGCACGGGATCCCTCTGACACCCGAGGAGCGGATGGTTCCCCGTATTTTGCATGCAAAGACGGGGGCCGCCTGTGCGCGCCGCGAGTTTTCCTCGCTGACCGATCCCGAGATCGCCACGGCCATCGAGCGTCATACCACGGGCTGCTGTAATATGACGGTCTTTGATGAGCTTCTCTATCTTGCCGATTATATTGAGCCGACCCGTACCTATCCCGAATGTCGCGCACTACGGGAGTCCTTCTTCACGGGCTACGAAGCGTCAAGGGACAAGCTACGTCATCTGCATGCGACCATGCGTCAGGCATTCCAGATGACAGTCGATGAGGTCAGGTCGCGGGGCGGCATGGTCTTTTCAGGGACGACAGAAGCGATCGAATGGCTTGACAGTATTCTCCGCGAATAGTAAAAATAACCTTGCTAAATCATTGGGGTTTGCGGCACACTATTCTCAAAAAACGAGAGGTGTGTTATGCGAACCTTCAAATATATCGCATTTTTGTTTTTGGCGTCAGTCTGCCTCCTTGGAGTGATACTGATGCCGTCAGCCAAGGAGAGCCGCGAAGCGGCGGGACCCGCCGGGCAGCTAACCGTGCTTTTCGCCGGCCTTGACGATGCCGCCGCTAACACCGATGTTCTGATGCTTGTCGATCTCGACCTTGACGGGCGTGCGGTGACGGTGCTCCAGCTGCCGCGCGACACCTATTTTCATAACGAGGTATATGCAGGGAAGATCAATGGGCTCTATCCCACGTATCTCGCCAAGGGAATGAAGCCTGAGGAGGCGCTCCGAACCATGTGCTCGGATATCTCCCGTTGCCTTGGGGTCGCGGTGGATCGGTACGTTGCCGTGGGAACGGAGGCCTTTGCATCGGTCATTGACGCGCTTGGCGGTGTATCGGTTGACCTGCCCGCTCCCATCGTTTACCGGGAGGGAGACGGCTATGCCGAGATGCCGGCCGGCGAGCGCCTGCTCTCGGGAAAAGAGGCGTTGCGCTTCATCCGCTTCCGCTCGGCATATATCGAGGGGGACCTTGGGCGCATGGATGCCCAAAAGCTACTTCTCGCGGCGGTGTATCGGAAGGTTAAGAGTGAGCTGTCGCTCTCCTCCCTTGCCGCCATTTTCCCGAAGGTGTATCCAAGCCTTGTGACCGATATGACGATCTCCGAGGAGATCTCGTATGCAAACGCTGTTTTGCGCGAGCGTGACGCCTTTGGTGTGCGCCTTCTGACACTCCCGGGGGAGGCCACCTACGAGAAGGAGGACGGACGCTGGTATTATGTGGCCAACCGCGCATCGGCAGCAGAGGTGACCTCCTTATACTTTAGGGACGCCCGAGACTTCGACCCCGGGGAGCTTCTGCTCGACAAAACGAGGCTTGCCTTTAGAAATATTTATTACGATAAGAACTGTGAGTACACGGTGTATACCGAGGATACTATCGGCGATCTTGACGTAAAGACAAAACAGGAGTGAGGAATAAATTTTATGGAAAACAAGGAAAAGACCGATCTTGTAGCGTTGACGCCCAAGGAGCTGGCACTGGCTACGGTGCGGGCCCTTTACGAGAAGCAGGGCTTTGACGTCAAGCTTTATCATGTAGAGGATCATACCATCATTACCGACTACTACGTGATCTGTACCGGCCGCTCGTCGACGCACGTCCGTGCGCTGGCGGACGACGTCTGCTATAAGCTGGGTGAAGGGGGCGTGGATGCCGCGCGCGTTGAGGGGCGCGATACGGCCGCATGGATCCTCGTTGACTTCGGTACGGTGATCGCACATATCTTCTCCCGCGAGGATCGGGATTACTATAAGCTCGAGCGCCTGCAGGCAGAGGGGACCGAGGTAGATATTTCGGCGTATCTTGCCGAGCTTGACCGCATTGCCAAGGGCGAATAAGAGGCACCTTTGAAAAAACTTTCTCTTTTTGCAAAATATCTCTTGACAAGCTATAGGGAAAGTTATATAATATATTGACGCATATTGCAAGGCTCAAAGTGCTTCGCGCCGCCTTGCGTAGCGATTATGAAAGAAAGCGAGGTGCTTTTCTGTGTTTGCAGTTATCGAAACGGGTGGAAAACAGTACAAGGTCAACGAGGGTGATGTCATCTTCATCGAGAAGCTCGATGTGGCGGATGGCGAGACCGTGACGTTTGACAAGGTGCTTGCTGTCTCCGGCGAGGATTTCAAAGCCGGCACTCCTTACGTTGAGGGTGCTACCGTTACCGCGAACGTCATCAAGACGGACAAGGGTAAGAAAATCTACGTTATGAAGTACAAGCCGAAGAAGAACGAGAAGAAGAAGATCGGTCATCGGCAGTTCTACACTAAGGTTCAGATCGAGAAGATCAACGCGTAAGTATGACAAAGATCGTCTTTTATAAGACTGACGGAGTCTTTTACGGATTCGAGGAGCAGGGCCACACCGGTTACGGTGAATCAGGGGATGATGTCCTCTGCTCGGCACTCTCGGCAATGACGATGCTTATTATCAATGCCATTGAGATCTCCTACGCGTCCGACGTCGATTACACGATCGACGAGGAGACGGCGGACATTCGACTGATCGCCAAGGGCGCTCTCCCCGAGTATGAGGAGAACGAGAATAAGCGGTTTGCCGTGTCCGGTCTCATCATGGCTTACTACTATCAGCTCAACGATCTTATCGAAGAGTATTATGATTACCTCTCGGTGGATGTGATCGAGCGATCGCTGTAAGCCCCAACACAATATGGAGGAAGAGAAGATGCTGAAGCTCAGTTTGCAGTTTTTTGCCCACAAAAAGGGCGTTGGTTCTACCAAAAACGGCCGTGACAGCGAATCCAAGCGCCTCGGTGTGAAGCGTGCGGACGGTCAGTTCGTGACTGCCGGCAATATCCTTGTCCGTCAGCGCGGCACGAGGATCGCCCCCGGCCTGAACGTTGGCCTTGGCTCGGACGATACGCTCTTTGCGCTTATCGATGGCACGGTCAAGTTTGAGCACGTGACCAAGGATAAGAAGCGTGTCAGCGTATACGCTGCTGAATAATTGATGACAAAAAAAGAGCGGAATGCTCTTTTTTTGCTAATTTAGGAGGGTAGTATGGCAATTTTAGTTACCGGCGGTACCGGTTTTATCGGCTCTCACACGGTCGTTGAGCTCCTTTCTATCGGTAAGGAGGTCATCATCGTCGACAACCTTTGTAACAGTAAGCGCTGTGTTCTCGATCGCATCGAGACCATCACCGGAAAGCGCCCGACCTTCTACGAGGTCGATCTTTTGGATCGCCCAGCGCTCGGCCGCGTGTTCGATGACCACCCCGAGATCGACTCGGTCATTCATTTCGCCGGTCTTAAAGCGGTCGGTGAATCGGTGAGCATCCCTCTGCGCTATTATCACAACAATCTAACGGGGACCTTTAATCTCTGCGAGGAGATGATCGCCCACGGGGTCTACCGTATTGTGTTCTCGTCCTCGGCCACGGTGTACGGCCTGCCGAAGAGCGTTCCGATCTCGGAGGATTTTCCGCTTTCGACCACGAACCCCTATGGCGAGACCAAGCTCATGATCGAACGCATCCTCAAGGACGTGACGGTGGCGGTTCCCGAGTTTTCGGTGGCTATCCTGCGTTACTTCAATCCCATCGGTGCTCACGAGAGCGGTCTGATCGGAGAGGATCCCTGCGGCATTCCGAACAACCTTCTGCCTTACATTTCAAAGGTCGCCTTTGGCAAGCTCGCTTGCCTCAAGGTCTTTGGCAATGATTACGACACGCCCGACGGCACCGGTGTGCGTGACTACATCCA
>JAZNAD010000136.1:0-9144 GCA_045586345.1 Eubacteriales bacterium | reverse complement strand
TTTGCGCTTGTGCGCGAGGCCGACTGGCGTGTGCTCGGGAAGCGCCCCTTTTACGTTCAGCTCCTTGGCGGCATCCTGCTCCATCAGGGGCGCATTGCCGAAATGAAGACGGGCGAGGGCAAGACGCTGGTGGCGACCATGCCTGCCTACCTCAACGCTCTGACGGGAGCGGGGGTACACATCGTCACGGTCAACGACTATCTCGCGCGCCGTGACAGCGAGGAGATGGGGCGTGTCTACGCCTTCTTAGGCCTTACGACCGGCCTTGTCGTGCACGGCCAGTACCCCGATGAGAAAAGGGCGGCGTACGCAGCCGATATCACCTACGGCACAAACAATGAGTTCGGCTTTGACTATCTGCGCGACAATATGGCGATCTACAAGGAGCGTACCGTGCAGCGCGGACACGCCTTTGCCATCGTGGACGAGGTCGACTCGATCCTCATCGATGAGGCAAGAACACCGCTCATTATCTCAGGCGAGGGCGACGAATCGACCGAGCTTTACGACCGCGCCGAGAAATTTGCGCGCTTGCTCCGCAAGAACACAGTCAAGGAGACCGACGACAAGGCCGATCTTGACCAGCTTGAAGGCGACTATATCGTGGACGAGAAGGCGCGCAACGTCATTCTGAGCGCCACGGGCATTACGAAGGCAGAAAAATTCTTCGGTGTCGAGAATCTTTCGGATCCAGAGAACGCGACCCTTTATCACCACATTAATCAGGCCATCCGTGCCCACGGCATCATGCAGCGAGACATTGATTACGTGGTAAAAAACAATCAGGTCATCATCGTCGATGCCTTCACGGGGCGACTGATGCCCGGCCGCCGCTATAACGAGGGCCTGCACCAGGCGATCGAGGCCAAGGAGCACGTCAAGATCGAGAAGGAATCGAAGACGCTGGCGACCGTCACCTTCCAGAACTATTTCCGTATGTATCGGAAGCTCTCGGGTATGACGGGTACCGCCCTGACCGAGGACAATGAGTTCCGCGAGATCTACGCGCTTGACGTCGTGGAGGTTCCCACCAACCGGCCAATGATCCGCCGCGACCACAACGACGAGGTCTATATCAATGAGAAGGCAAAGTACCGCGCGATCGTACGGCAGATCGCCGCATGCCACGAGAAGGGACAGCCTGTGCTTGTGGGTACCGTCTCGATTGAGCGGTCGGAATTCCTGTCCGACCTCCTTGACCGCAACGGAATCAAGCACACGGTGCTGAACGCCAAGCATCACGAGCACGAGGCCGAGATCGTGGCGCAGGCCGGCAAATACGGCGCCGTTACCATCTCGACCAATATGGCGGGACGCGGTACCGATATCATGCTGGGAGGCAATCCCGAATATTTAGCACGCACCGCCATGCGCCGCGCGGACTTCCCCGAGGAGCTGATCGCAGCCGCGACCGGGACCGCACCGACCGAGGACGCGGAGATCCTGACGGCACGAGCGAGATACCGCGAGCTTTACGAGAAATTCAAGGAGGAGATCCGCCCCGAGGCCGAAAGAGTCAGGGAGGCAGGCGGCCTCTTTATCCTCGGCACCGAGCGGCACGAGAGCCGGCGCATCGACAACCAGCTGCGCGGACGCAGCGGACGCCAGGGCGATCCCGGCGAATCGCGCTTCTTTTTGTCGCTTGACGACGAGCTGATGCGCCTTTTCGGCACGCGGATCGACTTTATCGCCAACACCGTCGTTCGCCTCGGAATGGACGAAGACACGCCGATCTCGGCACGCATCCTTTCCAATACGATCGAGCGCGCGCAAAAGAGCATTGAGGGCCATAACTTCGCACGCCGCAAGAACGTCCTGACCTACGACGATGTGATGAACCAGCAGCGTCAGCTGATCTACAAGCAGCGCGGTGAGGTTCTTGACGGTGCCGATCTTTCGAAAACGCTTTCCGATATGATCGAGGGATCAATTGGGGATGCCGTGGCCGCGAC
This sequence comes from Eubacteriales bacterium, assembly GCA_045586345.1. Taxonomy (GTDB): domain Bacteria; phylum Bacillota; class Clostridia; order Oscillospirales; family CAG-272; genus UBA1740. The sequence goes on along the minus strand of JAZNAD010000136.1, from coordinate 7,192 downwards.
GCTGTCTTCGAGCGATAAAGCAGCCTGGGATCTTGACGGGCTACGCCAGCGCTTCTTGGGGCTTCTGACGACGCCCGAGTCCTTCCGCTATGCGAGCGACATGGAGATCCCCGAGGCTGCGGCCATCGAGGCGGAGCTCCTTGCACGTGCCAATGCGCTCTACCGTGAAAAAGAGGAGCTTTTTGGTGCCGAGACCCTGCGTGAGGTCGAGCGTGTGATCCTTTTACGCCACGTGGATACCCTCTGGATGGAGCATCTTGAGGCAATGGAGGAGCTGAAGGGGTCGGTCGGCCTTAATGCCTATGCACAGAGAAATCCCGTCAATGAATTCCGTATCGTCGGCAACGATATGTTTGCCGAAATGATCGACGACATCCGCGACCGCACGGTGCGTGCCCTTCTCTCGGTCCGCCCCAAGGAGCAGCCCATCGTACGGCGTGAGGTGGCCCGCCAGCTGACTGAGGGCTTTGAGGGCAGAAAAATGCCGAAAAAGACCCCCACGGCGACCGCGAAATCGACCAAGGTAGGACGTAACGATCTCTGCCCCTGCGGCAGTGGGAAGAAATATAAGAAATGCTGCGGTGCCGCCACCGGCAACGAGAGCTGACGGAGACTTCCTATGGGCTTTGGCATCCTTTTTATCGGTTATCTTATTGGGACAAATACGCTTGTTTACCCCGGCTTTACCAAGATATTTTCGTATCTTGTCATGCTTCTTGCTATGACCAAGCTTGCACCGTATAACCGCTCGCTGAAAAGCGCGTTCTATACGCTGATTCCGACGGCGGTCTTTGGCTTTGGCTATCTCCTGCTTGAGATCGCCGGCTTCTTTTCTCTCATTTCGGGCGAGGGCAAAGAGCTTCTCTTCCGTCTTACGCCTCTTATATGTTATATCTTCGAGTTTGCCTTTCTCTTTCTGCTCCTTCATGGCCTTCAGGCACTTGCCAAGGAGACCGAGGTCAAGAAGCTGGAGGTGGAGGCCTTCCGAAATCGCATTTTTACCGTTGTTTATTATCTTTTGCTTCTTGCAGGGCAATTCAATTACGGTGAGAACGCCGCAAAATTCCTGATCCGCTACAACATTGTCGTGCTAATCCTCGGGCTCGTCCTCGTCTTCCTGAATACCAAGCTGTTTTTCGGATACTATATGTGGATCTGTCTCCCCGAGGATACCGAGATGGGGCGGAGGACCTCGAGCATTCCCTTCCTCGACCGCCTTTACAAGCGGGCCGACGAGAGAGAGGAGCGCCGCCTCGCCGAGCGATTGGCCGCCGATGCCGAATATCGGAGGGAGAAGGCCGTGAAGAAAAAGAAAAAGGAGGGAAAAAGGAAATGAAATTCAAGAAGAAGGTATTCCCTGTCGGTATTCTTGCGATGGCGACGTGGTTTTTTTTCAATCCGAACATCTCGATTCTTGACCCCCTGCCCGACTTCATCGGGCATCTTCTCGCCGTATACGCCCTCCGTCATGTTACTACCTTCGTTCCGTATATGCGCGAGGCGTCCGACGGCTTTCGCAAGCTATTTTATGCCAATCTCATTAAGATCCCTGCCTTCTTCATCGTTCTGACGCTTTCGAGTGAGCGCGTGACGGTCACCCTCTTCTCGCTTTCCTTTGCGATCGTGGAGCTTCTCTTTGCGATCCCCACCTTCTATCACCTTTTTGAGGGACTTTTTTACCTCGGTGAGCGCTTTGAGTGCCACTCGACCATCGAGCGCGAGGGCAAGCCGATCGCCCCCGAGGCTCTGCGAGTGCTGACCTATGTCTTTCTTTTGGTGAGAGCCGTCCTTTCGACCCTCCCCGATTTCGCCTTTCTGCCCACCTATGACCCCTTGACAGGCAAGGGCTTTACCGTTTCCACAACGCAGTATCTTGTGATGCTGCTGACCGCCGCCCTTCTCTCCTTTGCGATGGGCATTGTCTGGCTCTCGTACATCCGCCCGTACCTCAAGGCGGTGGCTGCCGATCCCGCGATCGACCGCCTCTCTGCTCCCGCCTGTCGGGATCTTCATCTGCGTGAGAGCCGGCGTCTGCGTCTTTCGCTCCCCTACTTTCTCTTTGCCGCAGCCATCTGCCTTTCGGTCGATCTCATTTTTGATAACACCCCGGTTCCACCCGATTACATTGGCGCCGCCCTCTTTCTCTCGCTCGCCATTCTCCTATATTTCACCGTGAAGCGCAGGAGGTATCTCATCCTTACTGTCGGCGCTGCTCACTTTGTGTCGGCTATTCTGTTTGCGGTTTTCCGTGCGCGCTTTTTTGAGGACTATGCCCTGACGTCTCTTACAAACAGTCAAGCAGCCGATAAGGCGTATCTCCCTGTTCTGATCTTCGCCTTCCTCACCGAGGCGCTGTTTGCCGGGAACGTGCTTTGTCTTGGTCGCGCGCTGGTCGAATTCCGCCGGGAGAGGACCGCACAGGCGCACGATCCTACGACCTATGAGGGGCGTATGCTGGCCGCTGAGGAACGGGAGGAGATGAGGCAGAACCGTGTGTGTGCCCTTCTTGCGATCCTTACGGCATTTGTTTCTGCCGCCGAGGTCTTCCTGGCGCGCTATAACGAGCCAGTAAGGATGCAACCGGGCTACGGCGACACCAGCTTCTATATTCCCGTATTCGCCGGCTTTTGGATCCTACCGCTTCTCCTATCGGTGACGCTCAGCGTTGATAGCGTATATCTCGCCTCCTTGCGTACTAAAAAGCTCTGGCGGGTAAACGAGGCTGAAATCCCCACGGAGCTACAGGACTGATCCAAGAGCAAAGGAAAAGGAACATTCTTCGCGCCGGCGAGGTCTACGACCACACGACCGTATATTATCCCGAAAAGATATAGAAAAACAAAAAAGAGGCTCACGCCTCTTTTTTGTTTTCTCAAAGGATGTAGAACAGGATGCCGAAGACGGCGCCGGCAACCATAAGAATAGCCAGAGAAAGCGCCATCGCACGGATGAACTTCTGTTTTTTTTGATTCATTTCTTATCCTCTCTGCGGCGTGGCCGCGGCTTTCATTATGTATCTTGAAATGTTGAGTGTGCCCGCGTTTTGGGGAGAATCCAAGGTGTTAAGCAAGGTGGCAAGGCCGCGCGCCACCGTATGCTCGGGATCTGTAAGACGGCCGGTATCCACCCCAGTCACGCCGCTGATCATCTTGTCGATGCCGTCAAGAAGACAGCCACCCCCCGAAAGAAGAATGCCGGTATCAAAGACCTCCTGCACACAGTCGGTGGGGATCTTGGTGATCGCGTGGCAGATCCCCTCGATCAGGGTGGCCATCGGCTCCTCAAGTGCCGCAAACATCTCCTCGGAGGAGATACGTACCGTGCAGTAATCGCCGTTGGTGGCATCCCTGCCGCGTACGTCGAGGCACTTCTTCTCGTTGGCGACCCAGACCGTACCGATCCTGACCTTGATCTCCTCGGCGGTCTCAAGCGAGATCTTCACCTTATGCTTTTTGAGAAGATAGTCAGCAATAGCGCGGTCAAAGGACTGGCCACCGACAGAAAAGGTCTTTTTGTAGAAAATGCGACCGTGACAAACGGTCAGAACATTTGTGCGGACGGCGCCAATATCCACGATCATGGCACTCCTCACCAGTTCGATATCGTTTCCTGCCAAGGCGGCAAGAGGTGAATAGACGAGATAGACCTCGTCAGCTCCTGCCTGCACAGCCATCTCGGCGAGCGCCCCCTCCTCAACGTCCCCGAAGCTGCAGGGGATGCTGAGAAAAACGCGGCGAATGCCCCCCTTCGGCACAAAGCGCGAAAGGACCTGCGCGATGGCGGCACGGGTAAATTCCGGGGCTACGATCCCCTCCTTGAACATGCGGCGGAGCACGACCTCCCCGCCGGCATTAGCCACGTATCGGTCAGCACTCTCTCCGATCCCAAGGAAGGAACCGTCCTCGCGGCGAAGAGCCACGAGCGAATTCTCTGTGCGAATACACACACCGTCACCGCTGCTTACGGCGATCTTGGCGTATCCGAGGTCGATTCCTATTCCTTCGTGCATGATCGCTCCTTGAAAACAGTTACAAGTATATTTATTATACACAATGCTATCGGCTTTTGCAAGAAGAAATTGCGAGAGGCAGAATTTTATTTTTGGGTAGGATCGGCAGCACTCTCGTGCAAGGAGCCCGAAAGGCGCTCTCGAAGACCGGTATAGCGGAGAAAATGACGGTTATTCTCTACCATGGCTTGCAGAACATCGATGCGCCCCACCATGATCACGCGCAGACGCGCACGCGTCACGGCGGTATAGAGGAGGTTGCGGGTGCGGAGCATCGGGGGACAGGAATAAAGCGGCAGGATCACGGTGGCGTACTCGCTCCCCTGGCTCTTGTGGACGGTGATGACGTACGCGTGCTCAAGCTCCTCATACATCGTTCGGTCATAGCGGGCAAGACGAGAGCCGTCGTAGCGCACGGTGATATAATCGCCGCCCTCGCTGATCGATTCAATGACGCCGATATCACCGTTGAAGACACCCTCGGCACCGCTCGGATTTTCGAGCCATTCGATGCCGTAGTTATTGCGCGTTTGCATGACACGGTCGCCTTCGCGGAAGATGCGGTCGCGGAAGGGCACCTCGCGCTTGGTTGCCTTCCCGGGGTTCAGCGCCCCCTGGAGAAGGATATTGAGCGCCTCGGTGCCGTTGCCACCCTTGCGGGAGGGGGTGATGACCTGCGTACCCTCAAGGACGGTCTCGCCGTAGGCACGCGGCAGACGCCGGGCGAGCAGATCGACGACGGTGGGGGCGATCTCCTCCTCGCGTCGGGCGAGGAAGAAGAAATCGTTGTCCTTGACCGTGAGCTCGGGCATCGTACCGAGATTGATCTTATGTGCGTTGGTGACGATAAGGCCGGTCTCGGATTGGCGGAAGATCTCCTCAAGACGGACGGTGTTGAGCGTGCCCGAGCCGAGAAGATCGGCAAACACGTTGCCAGGGCCGACCGAGGGAAGCTGATCGGCATCCCCGACGAAAATCATGCGGCCACCGCGCTTCACCGCCGCTACAAGCGCTTCTGCGAGCGGAAGATCCATCATGGAGGACTCGTCGAGGATAATGACGTCCTCCTCAAGGGGATTCGTGCGGTCGCGCCCGAAGGTAGGCGTCATTCCCTCGCTTCTCACGGTTTCAAGGAGGCGGTGGACGGTCTTGGCCTCGGCCGAGGTGGCCTCGCTCATCCGCTTGGCGGCGCGCCCTGTGGGGGCGGCCAGGGCGACGCGGAAGCCGAGGCTGCCGAAGATGTTCAGAAGCCCCTTGATGATGGTGGTCTTACCCGTGCCAGGGCCGCCCGTGATGAGGAGAACGCCCGAGCGGAGCGCCTCCGAGAGCGCATGGCGCTGCATCGGGGCGTAGGTAATGGCAGATTCCTGCTCCGAGCGGTCGACAAGGCGGTCGATATCACGGTGATCCAGCACCGGGCAGGCTCTGTCGATCTCGATCAGGCGCCGGGCAAGGATGCGCTCGGCATCGTAAAGGTCAGCGCTGTAAGCATACGTCTCCTCCCCGATACGCTCGGAAACAACGAGGCGGCGCGCTTCGGCCAAGGCAAGCGCCTCGGCAACAAGCGCAGCTTTCACCGAAAGCTGAGAGGCGGCGGCCTCGATCAGCTTGTCCCTCGGTACACAGCAATGGCCGTTCGCTGAGGCATTATAATGTAAAAGATACGAAATCCCCGCAAGGAGACGCTCCTCGGAATCGGGACGGATGCCAAGGGAGGCGGCCAGGGCGTCAGCGCGTTCAAAGCCGATGCCGTAGATCTCGCGGCAAAGGCGGTAGGGGTTTTTGCGAATATTTTCAACCGCGCCGGTTCCCCACAGCTTATAGATGCGGGTAATAACGGTGCTGCCGAAGGTATCGTGGCAGAAGATCATCAGGTCGCGGATGCCGGCCTGCTCGCAGAAGGAGTCGTGGATCTCCTTGGCGCGCTTTTTGGAAATGCCGGGGATATCCGAGAGCCAATCGGGATGGTTCTCGATCACATCAAAGGTATCCTCGCCGTAGCGCTCGACGATCTTGATCGCCGTGGCGGCGCCGATGCCGCGCACGGTGCGAGAGGAGAGATATTTGAGGATGGCGGCAGCCCCTGTCGGAAGCTTTTTCTCGTAGCCTTCCACAAGAAACTGCTTTCCATACTCGGCGTGCCGCGTCCAGCTCCCCGTAAGGCTGGCCTCCTCACCCTCGGCAATATAAGGCATACTTCCGACGGCGACGACACGCTCGCCACCCTCAGTCAGAAGCTCGATCACGGTATAATCGGTCCGATCACTCCGATAGATCACGCCCTCGACGCTCCCCGAGAGCGTCAGCTTCTCCCTGGGGAGGATCGGTTCTTCTTTTTTCACGGCAATACTCCTCGTAAGAGAGATAGAGATCCCCGGACAGCTCGGAAAGCTCCTCTAGCACCTCGCGCCTTAAAGGGCAATCAATAAGGAGGACGGGAGGAGCATTGGCATAGCGCGCTTCGCTGCGGGAAAGGATCTCAAGGGCTTCCTCGATCTCGATTTCGCAGAAACCGAGACGGACATGGATCCCCTCAGAGATGCGAAGGGTGGGGGATGGTTTCCCGAAAAGACATCGGAAAAGCCATGTGTAGATCGAATAGATGCCAAGGGCGGAAAGGATCAAAAGAATAAGCTCAAGGAACATAATACGCCTCCCGTTGTTTCAGCATATGCGGGAGGCGTATTCAATGTCACCGAAGCGCCGAGAGCTCCTCTTTGATATCGGTCTTTTCCCACGGAGCATCGAGATCCTCACGCCCCATATGGCCGTAGGCCGCGAAGCGCGAATAGATCGGACGGCGCAGGCCGAAGCGCTCAATGATCGCAGCGGGACGGAGGTCGACAAGCTCGGTAAGACGCGCTGTGATCACCGACTCCTCAACGCGGGAGGTGCCAAAGGTCTCGACCATGACCGATACGGGGCGGGCAACGCCGATGGCGTACGCGATCTGCACCTCACAACGGTCGGCAAGACCGGCGGCAACCACGTTCTTAGCAAGATAGCGGGCGGCGTAGGAGGCACTGCGGTCGACCTTCGTGGGGTCTTTGCCCGAGAAGGCACCACCGCCGTGACGCGAATAGCCGCCGTAGGTATCGACAATGATCTTGCGGCCGGTAAGACCGGTATCGCCCATAGGACCGCCGACAACAAAGCGGCCCGTGGGGTTGACATAGATCTTGG
>JAZNAD010000135.1:0-2691 GCA_045586345.1 Eubacteriales bacterium | reverse complement strand
GGCTCCCGCCCCGAAGGCTGAGCCTACCCCTGCTCCCGAGGCGGCTCCCGCCCCGAAGGCTGAGCCTACCCCTGCTCCCGAGGCGGGTCCCGCCCCCGAGATGCCCCTTGGCGGGAAGACCATCGTCGGCAAGGACGAGAGCGTCATCGTGCGTGTTGTGAAGGTGGAGAAGCCCGCTCCGACGCCCGAGGAGCCGGTGGCGAAGGAGCCCCCGAAGCCGGCAACACCCACCGGCCCGAAGGTCTACGGCAAGTACGAGTTTGATCTTGCGCCTGACGGCTATCGCTTCTATCTTGTGGCCAACAACGGCCAGCTCCTTTACGAGAGCATCGGCTTCACCACGATGGAGGGCGCGATCGTCGGTATCGACACCTTCCGCCGTGCGGTGGAGGGGGGCAATTTTGCTGTCATCTCGGACAAATACAATCGCTTCCGTTACGTACTTAACCGCAAATACTACGGCGAGAACTATTCGACGCGCGCGCAGTGTGAGAAGTGCGTGGAGTCGGTCAAGCGCTTTGCGCCTGACGCCGTGGTGGCAGAGTTCACTCCCAGCGAGGAGCAGCTGGCTGCCTTCGCCGCCGCCAAGGCCTCGCTGCACAAGGTCTCGGACGTTGACTGGGATGTCGTGGCCGCCAACGAGGCTGCCGCAACCAAGATGGGTAAGTTTGAGATCTCGCGCGGCGAGGATAAGGAGTACCGCTTCTATCTCGTGGCGAACAACGGCCAGGTTCTTTACACGGGCAAGAACTATCAGAAGCTCTGCCAGTGCCTTGCCGGCATCAACTCCTTCAAGCGCGCGGTGTACGTCGGCAACTTCTCGATCGACCAGGATAAGTTCGGTCGCTTCCGTTACATTCTGAAGAACATCGGCGTAGCCCCTGCCTTCATGGGCGAGTCCTACACGACCCGTAAGCAGTGCGAGAGCTCGATCGAGTCGGTCAAGAATTTCGTGGTGACGGCGGAGATCGTGGAGGCATCCACCGAGGAGTGAGGACCTCCAAATTCGGGCATAACCTAAAAGAGACCTGCTGAGGCAGGTCTCTTTTTTATCGTCGCTCCCTCCCCTCGACGTACGGGGGTGTACGTCTTCGGGTCGGGATCGGCGATTTCTGCTCCGAATTTATTCGTCCTCGGCAAGCGGAGGGCATAATCAAAAAAGAGAGCACCATGGGTGCTCTCTTTTTTAGTTGTATTTTTCAAGAAGCGCCGCAAGATCGGCACGCAACTCGCAAAGGCGCGGGTCGGTGGCGGCGGGGGTCACAGGGAGCCCGAGGAGGTAGTGAGGATCGAGCAAAAGGAGCTCACAGAGGCGGCGGAGCTGGGAAAGGCTCGGCTCCTGCATATTGCGCTCGAGCTTCGAGTAATTCGACTGGTTCATCGGGATCTTGTCCGCCATATCACGCTGGGAGTAGCCGCGCTCCTCGCGGGCCTTGCGGATCTTTTCACCAAAGGTCATACGGTCATCTCCCGAAGCGCGCAGCATCGTAGGCACGGGTGGCGGCGCGCTTGCCGGCCTTGTCGACAATCTCAAAGCGGAAGTAGCCCATATCGGGGCGGATCTTGAAGGTGCCCTCGGTCAGAGTGCCGAAGCGGCGCTCGGCCCGGCGGTTCTCGGTGCGGAGAAGGATCTCGGCGGCCTCGGAAGAGACGATATGCGCCATCCCGTCCTCGACCGTGAGCTCGTGGATCAGGGGCCCTTGCGAGGCGTAGGCATTGCCCGCCTTGAGGGCGGAGGTGATGGCGGTGTAGGTGAGCGACTCGGCCTTAATCATCATAAAGCCGGTAAACAGCTCGTTGGAAGGATCCTCGGTATCGCTCGAATGGTTATCGTCTGCGGCGATCGGGAGGATATCCCGGTGGCCGTGGCGGAGCATACGGTCAAGGTAGGTGGTGTTGCCGTCGTCGCCAAAGCCCCAGGAGAGCGAGGCGCCGTTGTGGATCTCCATGCCGTCGACCCCCTCAAGCGGCAAGAAGTCCTCACCGGTCTGCAGGGAGTAGTGGGGGTGGTTATAGAAGACGAGAAAGCCTGCGGCGTGGGCGGCGCGGATCATGCGGTTGGCAAAGATCGGGGAATAATTGTAGGCAAAGACCGTCTCGCCCACCGTTTTGACGGCGGGGGCGTACTGCCCGGCGTTCCCGCGAAAGTCACCCTTCGGCAGGAAGAAGACCTGGCGGTCGATCTCGGGGGTCTCGGCGATCAGTGAGAAATGGTAGGTGCGCGAGGAGTGGCTCCAGGGGGTACGCGTGTCGTTGATCGCCAGCTCCCAGCCCTTGAGGGCGAGGAACTCGCTGTCCGAAAGTGCCGACTGATCCACCATCACGTCGTGGTCGGTGAACGCCACCACCGAGTAGCCGCGCGCCTTGTAGGCCGCCTTGACCTCGACGGGCGTCATTTTCCCGTCCGAGACAGTGGTGTGGCAATGGAGATTCGCCTTAAAGAAGTGCCCCGTGCGGGGAAGCAGGTACTCTTTCATTCGGGAAGTCCTCGTTTTAAAAGCAAAGTCTTCAGGAGTGCTATCTGGGTCTTTCCGTCCTCGATCTCCCCGTTGAGAACGCTCCGGCAAAGCTCCTCGAGGGGACGGCGCTCGGTAAAGAGAAATTCGTCCTCGTCAAGGTCGGTGTCGCCCGGGTGCAGACCCTCAGCCAAAAAGAGCTCGATGCGCTCACCGAGGATCGCGGGGGAGGGGA
>JAZNAD010000134.1:0-2886 GCA_045586345.1 Eubacteriales bacterium | reverse complement strand
CGGGCGCGCCCTTCGTGTACTGAAGGAGGCCGCCCTCGGTGCGGCAGACCGTGGTCATCATCTTACGGTCGGAGTCGAAGGGGATCTCGCCGATGCGGGGCGAGGCCGCGTCCATCGCGGTTTTTCCCTCGGCGACCTTGCCGGCAAAGTTGACGAGCGCGCATTCGGTGGGCTCGCCCACGGCCTCGCCGTCCTCGCCGGGCTTGGCATCGCTGCACAGCGCCATGGCACGGGAGAGCAGGGCATCGTCCTTCGTGCAGGCGGTCTCAACGACGGTCATCTTGTTCTGTGTCAGGGTACCCGTCTTATCCGAGCAGATGATCTCGGTACAGCCAAGCGTCTCGACCGCCGACATCTTGCGGATGACGGCACCCTTCTTCGACATGCGCGTCACACCGATCGAAAGCTCGATGGTAACGACGGCGGCAAGCCCCTCGGGGATCGCGGCCACGGCAAGGCTGACGGCGATAATGAAGGTATCGAGCACGGTGCCCCAGGAGAAGTCGCCGCTGGCGATCAGCTGGAAGAGGAAAATAAAGCCGCAGATACCGAGAACGATGTAGGTCAGGATCTTCGAGAGCTGGGAGAGCTTGAGCTGGAGGGGGGTCTTCTCCTCCTCGGCATCGGCGAGGGCGCCGGCGATCTTACCCATCTCGGTGTCCATACCGGTGTCCGTGATGACGGCCGTGGCACGCCCGTAGACGGCGGTGCCGCCCATGTAGACCATGTTCTTGCGGTCGCCGAGCGGGATCACGCGCCCGTCTTCGCGCGGTGGGATCGCACCGACCGACTTCTCGACGGGGACCGATTCGCCCGTCATGGCGGCCTCCTCGCACTTCAGGGAGGCGCATTCAAGAAGCCGCGCATCGGCAGGGACGGCGTCACCGGCCTCGAGCAGGATCACGTCACCGATGACGAGATCCTCGGACTTGACGGTGACCTGCTTACCGTCGCGCAGGACCTTGGTCGTGGCGGCGGTCATCTGCTTCAAGGCTTCAATGGCGGCCTCGGCCTTGGATTCCTGCACAACGCCCAAAACAGCGTTGATGATCACCACGGCGAGGATGATGATAACGTCGGCAAATTCGCGGTCCTCGGCCGGGCCGATCAGCGAGATGACGAGCGAGATGGCGGCCGCGACGAGTAGGATAATGATCATCGGGTCGGCCAGCTGCTGGAGGAATCGCCGCCAGATCGGCGTCTTCTTCCCCTCGGCCAGCTTGTTCTTGCCGTTTTTGGTAAGGCGGCGCTCGGCCTCCTCGGAGGAAAGACCCTCGGGGGTGGACTGCACCTCGGCGAGTACCTCGTCCTTGGTGAGCGAGTAGAACTCTTTCTTCATGTGAGATCTCCTTCTATAAAATTTCGGATTACAAAACAAAAACGACCTTTGGGCAAAAAGCTGCCGCAAAAGTCTTGCACCAAAGGTCGGCGGACGGGCAAAATGCCGAGATGACGACCGCCGAAACGCGCAGGACGCGTCTGCTACTCCCTTTTACGAGGATTAGTATACCACATTTTATCGAAAATGTCAACAAAAGCATAGAAATCAATAAAAAAAGAAAAGGCAGACCCTATGTCTGCCTTTTCTTTTCGCGTATGCCGAAATCAGACCACGCCGTAGGACATCATCGCATCGGCCACCTTCAGGAAGCCTGCGATGTTCGCGCCGGCAATGAGGTCGCCCTCCATGCCGTACTTCTTGGCGGCGGCGACCGAGCTCTCGTAGATACCCTTCATGATCTGCTGGAGCTTGGCATCGACCTCCTCGGCCGTCCAGCTGTAACGCATCGAGTTCTGCGACATCTCAAGGCCGGAGACCGAAACGCCGCCCGCGTTGACCGCCTTGGAGGGGGCGATCACGACGCCGTTCGCCTTCAGGTAGACGACCGCATCGGCGGTGGTCGGCATATTCGAGACCTCAACGTAATACTTCAGGCCGTTGGCGACCATCGTCTTGGCGTCCTCAAGATTGACCTCGTTCTGGGTCGCGAAGGGCGCAATAACGTCGACCTTCTCGCCCCACGGCTTCTTGCCGGCGAAGAAGGGAACACCGAATTTGTCGGCATAATCCTGTACTTTGCCACGGCAGGAGGCGCGCATCTCAAGCATGTAATTGATCTTCTCCTCGGTGGCCACGCCGTCCTTATCGTAGATGTAGCCGTCGGGACCCGAGAGCGTGACGACCTTACCGCCAAGCTCGGTGATCTTCTTGACGGTACCCCAGGCCACGTTACCGAAGCCCGAAACCGCGAAGGTCTTGCCCTTGATCGACTCGCCGTAGGTATTGAGCATCTCAACGGTATAGTAAACAGCGCCGAAGCCGGTCGCCTCAGGGCGGATGAGCGAGCCGCCGAAGGAACGGCCCTTACCGGTCAGAACGCCGGTGAACTCATTGCGGAGTCTCTTGTACTGGCCAAAGAGGTAGCCGATCTCGCGCGCACCAACGCCGATGTCACCGGCGGGAACGTCGGTATCGGCACCGATGTGACGCGAAAGCTCGGTCATAAAGCTCTGGCAGAAGCGCATGACCTCTCCGTCCGACTTGCCCGTAGGATCGAAGTCGGAGCCGCCCTTGGCACCGCCCATCGGGAGGCCGGTGAGCGAGTTCTTGAAGGTCTGCTCAAAGCCGAGGAACTTGATGATGCTCTCGTTGACAGAGGGATGGAAGCGGAGACCGCCCTTGTAGGGACCGATCGCGCTGTTGAACTGTACGCGGAAGCCGCGGTTTACCTGCACGTTGCCTGCGTCATCAACCCACGGAACGCGGAACTTGATGATTCTCTCAGGCTCAACCATTCTCTCGATAACGCCCGCCTTCACAAGCTCGGGACGTGCTTCGATCACGGGCTCGATAGACTCGAGAACCTCTTCTACGGTCTGGTGGAA
>JAZNAD010000133.1:0-7192 GCA_045586345.1 Eubacteriales bacterium | reverse complement strand
AATACGAGAAGAAATACCCCGAGTTCCGCGAAATCGCCAAAAAGCTGTACACGTATCTTGATAATCTGCAGGTAATGCGCGTGGAGGCCGGGCTCATCACGCAGGAGAGCGCCGACTACATGAAGAAGCTCTATCCGCACTATGTGCCTGCCTACCGCGACACCGAGGGCGGCGGCATCTCCATCGTCAAGGGAAAGAACAACCTTGAGATCGCGCGTACCGTCAAAAAGGCGAAGGGCGGCAATCAGGATATCCTGGACGTGGCCAGCTCGATCGCCGAGCAGACGAGTGAGCTGATGAAGGCGGGGCAGATCAATCTCCTGGCCCGCGAGCTCTACGAGGCAGCCAAGGCCTCGGGCGACGAGACCTACGTGAAGATCCTCTCGGAGGAAGCGATAGAGGAGATGGAGGACGCCACATCGGATGAGATCCTCCGTCCGAAGCCCGGACAGCTGACCTTCTACAAGGACGGCAAGAAGATCACGATGGAGATCTCGAAGGAGCTGCAGCTTGCTTTTGAAGCCCTCCGCGATCCTTCGGTGGATTTTTCAAATTCGCTTGCCAAAGCCGCAGCGGCAATGAACACTCTTTTCAAGCGAGGCGTGACCTCGCTGAACCCCGCCTTTATGCTCCGTAACCCGATCCGAGACCTTCAGGATGCGGGGCTCAACTCTAAGCACCCGGCACTGTTTGCCAAAAGCCTGCCGGGGGCGCTCAAGGATATCGCGAAGAACAGCAGTGAGTGGGAGCTGTACCGCGCCATGGGAGGCTTTTCCAGCACCGTGTTTGACGGGGCATTGGCTAAGGCCGGTGGCTATGCGGGCTTTGAGTCGATCGCGGCGCTCTTTGAGACCGATGCCAAGGGGCTTGCCTTGGCGTGGAACCGAATGTCGGGTGCTGCCAAGGCGGTGCCCTCCCCTCTTTACAACTTGAACAATTCTTGCCCTCCTTTTTTATATAAATATAATAGAGTTCTGTCTTCAGGGAAAAAGGTATTGACAAAGAGGGGTCTCAATGTTATAATGAAAATGACGAATATTAGACCAACCGATGGGAGAATACATAATGAAAACAAAGCTTTTGGTTTTTGTCCTTCTCGTGGCGATGGTTGCCACGCTTCTCTTCTCGCTCACCTCATGCGGTCTTTTTGGCAGCGGCAGCGGTAACGGCACCACCGCCACCACGACCGCACAGGAGCCGCCGAGAGGTCCTTCCACCACCACCTCTCCCACGCCCGCCGAGCGCGTTCCGTCCGGCTGGGGTCCCGAGGAAGGGATTTCGTAAATATGTAAAAGGCGGGCCTTTCGGTCTGCCTTTTTCACTTTGGAGGCTGAAATGACCACCTGCTGTCTTGCGGGGATAGACGTGGCCTTCCGCACACGCTATCCTCACCTTGCCCGTCTTGTGGCCGCCTACCCCCCAAGGACCTCGAGCCCTTCGCTCACCCTCGCGGTCAGCGACGAGGAGATCCTTGCCGAGGACGCAGGCAAAAACCGCGGCGCCCCGCAGGGAATGCTCGAGGCGCTGGCACTCTTCCGCAAATTCTGCCTTGCTCTCCCGACCTATGGAGGCTTTTTCCTACATGCCGCGTGCCTCTCGGTCGACGGGCGCGGCATCGCGGTGACCGCGCCGAGCGGTGTCGGGAAATCGACCCACGCCGCGAACTGGCGTACCCTACTCGGCGAGCGCTGTCGGATCGTCAACGGCGATAAGCCCCTTGTGCGCCGCACGGACGATGGCTTTCTCGCCTACGGCTCGCCCTTCTCCGGGAAGGAGGGCTGGCACGAGAATACCTCCGTGCCCCTTCGGGCACTTCTCTTCCTTGAACGCGGTGAGCGCAATGAAATCACTGCCATCACCCCCTCCGCCGCCTTTCCTCACCTTTTCGCCGCCACCCTCCCACCGGGGGACGAGGGCGGCCTCGCACTTCTCCTCCCCCTGCTTTCCGACCTTCTCTCGCACGTCGCGCTCTTTAGACTCATCTGCACCAAGGACGTGAGCGCGGCCGCCCTCGCTTACGAAACTCTTTTCAGAAAGGAGACCGCAGAATGAAACGCAAACCGGGCTTCATCCTCGAAACCGTGGGGAACGACACCTACGCCGTCGCCACCACCAAGGAGGCGGCGGGCATCGGCTCGATGATCCGTCTGAATCCCACCGCCGCCACCCTCTTTACCCTTCTCGAGACCGAGACCGATGAGGCTGCCCTGACCTCCGCCCTCGCTGAGAAATACGACGTCACCGAGGAGGTCGCGGCACGCGATGTCGCCGCGTTCCTTGTAGGCCTTCGGGAGGCGGATCTCCTTGATTGATAAGCGCAAGACTGAGGAGCTCCTTCCCTTCATGGAGGCGGCCTTCGCCGCCGGGGGCTACTTCCGTCTCTACCCCTCCGGCCGCTCGATGCTCCCGCTTCTGCGTGAGGGGATCGACTCGGTCCTTCTCGCCCGCCCCCACGGCATCCGCCGTGGCGACATCCTCCTCGTCCGTGCCGAGCACGGCTTTCTCCTCCATCGCGCCGTCGCCGTCGGAGAGGAGGGGATCACCCTCTGCGGTGACGCCCTGACGACCGCCGAGGGGCCCTTCCCTCCCGAGGCCGTCCTCGCCCGCGTTGAGCGCATCTACCGCGGTGACCGCCCGATCGACCCTCGCTCCTTCGGCCAGCGCGCCTACGCCGCGCGCCGCGCCCTCCGCCGCCGGCTCTACCGCCTCCTCGGGCATTAAAGCACAAAAAAGGCACCTCCGTGCCTTTTTTCTTTGCGTTTGTGAACTTATCACAAAAAAATCATAAAAATTCATAAAAAACTATTTATTTTGACTTAAATTTCTGCTATACTATAAGTAGCAGGGGGAGCGACCTCCCCCGGAAGGCGTCTCCGCCCTGCAAAATCCAAGAAAAGGCGGTACCATGTATGAAGATCACAATGATCGCACGACAGATCACCCTCCGCGACAGTCTGCGTGAGCTGACTGAGAAGAAGCTTGCAAAATTCGATCGCTATTTCGGGGAGGACACCGTCGCCTACGTCACCTTCCGCACACGGCGCGACAAAAAGATCGTCGAGATCACCATCACATATAACGGCACTCTCTTCCGGAGCGAGGAGGAAGCCGACAGCTTCCAGACGTCGCTCGAGCGCGCGGTCGATACCCTCGAGGGGCAGATGCGAAAGAACAAATCGCGCCTTGAAAAGCGGATCCGCGAGGGCGCCTTCCTCCGCACGGCGGGCGAAGAGCCCGACCTCCCCGAGGAGGAGCCGCTCATCCTGCGCGAGAAGTCCTTCCCCTTAAAGCCAATGACCCCCGAGGAGGCCATCCTGCAGATGAATCTTACAGAGCACCTCTTTTACGTCTTTGCCGACGCCGAGACCGGCAAGACCGGCGTCGTCTACCGCCGGAATGACGGTGGGTACGGCCTGATCCTGCCCGAATAAATACTGAAAAACAGCCCGCAGGGCTGTTTTTTTCGGGAGCGTGCGGATTTAGAGCAAAAACTGCCGACACCCCCTACGGCACACGCATAGCTGCAGTAATTCCCTTGCGTCCGAAAAGAAAGACCGCCCGGTGGGCGGTCTTTTTTCAATACTTCTTCTTTTTTTCTTTCAATATTTTGTATAGGCTGCGGTAGCTCTCGTGGCGCGAGGGCGCGATCCGCCCCTCACGGACAGCGGCGGCCACACCGCATTCGACCTCCCCCGTATGCGTACAGTCGGCATAGCGGCAGTGCTCGAGCTCACGCCCGAATTCCGGGAAGTTTGCAGGCAGATCCTCGAGCGTAAAGAAATCAAAGCGCAGAAAATCCAGCATACTGAAGCCCGGAGTATCGGCGAGGAAGCCGCCCCCCGGTGTCATAAAGAGCTCAACGCTCCGCGTCGTATGGCGGCCGCGCGCGATCTTTTGGCTGATATCCCCCGTCGCCAGCGAGAGGGACGGAAACAGGCGGTTCATGAGCGTCGACTTCCCGACACCGCTGGCACCGGCGAAGGCGGCAAGGCGCCCTTCCCGCACGCGGGCATCAATGTACGTCGAGAGCTCGGCCGTGTCCCTTGTCGGCGACAGCACGAAGACGGGGAAGCCCGCGCCGCGGTAGATCGCGGCCAGCGCCTCGGCGGCCTCATGGTCAATGTCAGCCTTGGTGATCACCATCACGGGCGTGATATCGTTGTGCACGGCGATGGCCGTCAGCTTATCGAGCGTATCGAGCGAGGGCGCGGGATGGCTGGCCGCTGTCACAATAAACAGCTCATCAAGATTGGCAAGCGGCGGACGTACCAGCGCCGAGCGCCGCGGAAGGATCTTCTCGATTACTGCCTCCTCCCCCTCCTCGCGCACGAGGCAGAGGTCGCCAACAAGGAGCTTGTCATCGTCGCGCCGCAAAACACCGCGACCGCGGCAGGAGACGCGCCTCTCGCCGGTCCCCTCAAGGATGCGGACCTCATAGAGACCGCCAACACCGCGCATCACGCGCCCCTCAGAGAGCATACGGTACCTCCGCAGGAGCCTCCGTGGGCATTATGGTCGCCACCGTCGTTTCCTCGGGTGGCTCGTCCTTAATAAGATCGCGCACGATCCCAACGAGCAGGATCACGGCAAGGACCAGTGCCCCGATGAGTGCCACCGCACGGTAGACTTTGGTCTCCTCGGCGAAGGGCGACGGGCGCTTTTCCTTCTTCTTTTTTTCCTTTTTCTCGGTCTTTGCCATCTCGCCCTCGTCGGCCACAGCGGCGCTCTCGGACGGGGGTACGGCCTCGCTCTCCTCCGGGGGGAGGGGATCGCGGCGGCGCTCAAACAGGATGGGCCCTGTGATCGGCGCATCCTTCGGCGGCGGCGTTACACACTCCTCACCGGCCGGCGACAGCATAATATCCACCGTATCCTCGGCGGTAAAGGCATCAAGGAGATTGCCCCTGTGGGGCGGCATCTCGGGAATGATGGGCGGCTTCACCTCGGGGGTGGGAGTCACGGGCGAGGGCTTCCCCGCCGTCGGGCGGACGTCACCCTCGGTGACCGTCTCGCGGTCCTCGATCAGCTCTATCTTGCCCTTCGGCGTCTCCTTTTTCGGCAGATTACGCCGATTCTGGATGATCTTCGGCAGGGGGGCCGTCCTTTCGTCAAACCGCTCGGCAATATGGCGGTAGGCGCTCGCCTCGCCGCGCAGGGGCTTGGCGTGACCGGACAGAACCTCCTCAGGCAGCTTGTCCAGCATGCGGATCATCTCGGCCGCACTGTCAAAGCGCGCGGCGGGGTCCTTCTCAAGAGCACACATCACGATCTTCTCCAGCGAGTGCGCGATGTGGGGATTGTAGTGCGAGGGGGGCGTCGGACGTGCCGTAACGTGCATCATCGCAACGTCGGCCGGCCGCTCAGCGTGGAAGGGGCGCCGTCCCGTCAGCATCTCGTACAGCACAACGCCGAGCGAATACAGATCGCTCCGCTCGTCGACAGCACCGCCGCCGGCCTGCTCGGGGCTGACGTAGTGCACCGTGCCCACCGTGCGGTCGGGCATTAAGAAGCCGTCGCGATCGGGAAGGCGCGCGATCCCGAAGTCGGTGACCTTGATACGCCCCTCGGTCGTGATAAGGATGTTCCCCGGCTTGATATCGCGGTGAACGATCCCGCGGCTGTGCGCGGCGTGCAGAGCGTGCAGGACCTGATAGGTACAGTTGACGCTCTCCTTGACCGACAGATGCCCGTGGTGATCAATGTAGTCACGCAGGGTAATGCCGCACACATACTCCATGATGATGTACTTCTCGTTCCCGATCTCGAGGATATCGTGAACATTCACGATATTGGGATGCGAAAGCACGGCCGCGGCACGCGCCTCGGTCATAAAGCTCCTCTGCGAGCCGAGCGCCTCGGCATCCAGTATCTTGATGGCCACGGTACGGTTCATCACGGTATCGCGGGCGCGGTAAACGCCCGAGGAGCCACCCCGACCAAGAAGCCCAGTGACAGTATAATGCCCCGCAACGGTCGTGCCGGGCTGATAACGGCTTTGCGGCATACGTCGTCTCCTTTCTCGCCTTGCTCCCTCTGCGTCAGATCCGCACAAGGAGCGCTGTGATGTTATCCTCGCCTCCGCGCTCGTTGGCGGCGGCAAGCAGATAGCCAACCGTCGCACCAAGCGACAGCTGTTGGCAAAGTATTCTTTGCATAAAATCCTCTCCGGTCATCCCGTAGAGCCCGTCGCTGCAAAGGAGATATGTATCCCCCCGTGCGACGGCACAGCTCCCGACCGGAAGCTCCCCGTTTCCAAGAGCGCCGAGCGAGCGTGTCAGCACGTTACGGCGCGGATGAAAGGGCGCCTCCGCGGGCGTGATGACCCCGGCATCCACCAGGGTCTGCACGTAGGAGTCGTCATGCGTCAGACGGACGAGCTCCCCCATGCGGTAGCAGTAGGCGCGGCTATCTCCGACGTTCAGGGTGAGAACCGTCCCCCCGAGGAAGAGGAGCGCCGTCACCGTTGTCCCCATGCCAAGACGCCGGGAGTCGGCCTCGGCCAACGCGGCGATACGGCGGTCGGCCTCAATGGCCGCCTCGCGAAGGCGGCACCGTCCCTCCTCGGGTGAGGGGGGCATCCCCCCGCGGAAGGCGTCGGTAAAGGCATCGGCAGCCGTCTCGGCGGCGAGGTCACCGTCGGCGTGGCCTCCCATCCCGTCAAACACGGCGGCAAGAAGCCCGCCGTCGCCTAAGGGGAGAAGCAGATAGCGATCCTGGTTGCGCAGCCGCACGCGGCCGCAATCGCTGTTGGCAAAATACTGCACGCTTACACCTCGGCTTTCTCGGCGTGTGCCCGACGGAGCTGGCCGCAGGCGGCGTTGACGTCGCTTCCGAGGCGGCGGCGCACGGTGGCGTTGATGCCGAGAGCACCGAGGCGCTCGGCAAAGGCGTTCGCAGCCGCCACCGAGGTCCCGCGGAATCCGGTCTCGGGAACCGCATTGACACGGATCAGATTGACATGGACGGGGGCGCCGTCCGCTCCCACGGTGGATCTGAGGAGGGTCGCCAGGCGCTTCGCCTCCTCGGGGGTATCGTTCTTCCCCGCGATCAGGGCGTACTCAAACGAGATGCGCCGCCCGGTCACGGCAAAATAGTCGGTACAGGCCGCCATCAGCTCGGCGATCGGATAACGGCGGTTCACCGGCATGATCTCACTGCGTGCCTCGTCGGTCGGCGCGTGGAGCGAGATCGA
>JAZNAD010000132.1:0-4948 GCA_045586345.1 Eubacteriales bacterium | reverse complement strand
GAAGTGGAGCACGAAGGGCGACCGCAACGCCCGCGCGATCGAGCGCCTTTGCGGACGGCTCAGGAACGCCTTGCCGTTCGAGCGTCTCAACGACCTCGACGAGAGCTATACCTACATCGATGGTGGCTCGGTATGGCTCATTGAGTGGGATGAGAGTATCAAAACGCACGCTACCGTCGGTGACGTCAAGATCACGGTTGTCGATCCCGATGACTTCACGCCGCAGCCGAACGTCTACAACGTCGAGGAGATGGAGTATTGCTTCATTCGCTTCCTGACGTCGCGCGACGAGCTCGTCCGCCGCTACGGGATCTCTCGCGAGCTGGCAGAGCAGGCCGAGGCCGAGCTTGAGACGCTCGAGGCCCCGGACGATGAGGACAGCGTGACCGTTTACACGTGCTTTTGGCGCGATGAGGAGGACAAGGTCTGCCTTTTCTCCTGGAGCGATGAGATCGTGCTCCAGGATCTTGACGACTATTATTCGCGCCGTCGATCGGTCTGCCGCGTCTGCGGCCGCCGGGAAGAGCTTTGCACCTGCGAAAGCCCCGAGCTTGTCGATGAGCCGAGTGGTGAGGAAGAGCTCGATCACGATATCCTCATTCCTCTCGGCCAGGATCGCGAGGAGATCATTCCGCAAGCGACCCCCGTCCGCAAGAGCGACGGCTCCTACGTGATGGAGAAGAAGACGGTGCCCCTCGAGGTGCAGGGAGAGAGTGTTGTAGGTGAGGACGGACTCCCGATCATGACCGAGATCCAGGATAAAAAAATGGCGCCGACACGCCTGCCTTATTACGTGCCGAAGCGCCTGCCGATCGTCATCCGGCGCAATATCTTCAAGCGCAACTCGCTCTTCGGGCAGTCGGATTGCGCGGTTATCCGTCCTCAGCAGGAAACGGTCAATAAGATCAACACGCGGATCATGGAGAAGATCCTTCGCTCCGGAGTGATGCCCGTCCTTCCTGAGGATGCGCGCGTCTCGCCCGACAATTCGATCTTTGAGCAGGTGATCCGCCTCGCCCCCGGTGAGAATTCCAAAATGTACGGTACGGTCGATACCCAGGTGAACATCGCGCAGGACTGGCAGGAAAGGCAAAATCAGTACATGATCGCCAAGCGCAACGTCGGTATCACCGAATCCTACCAGGGGAACGTCGATAATTCGGCAACCTCGGGAGTCGCGAAGCAGGCGGCGATCGCGCAGTCGGCCGGGCGCCTCTCGCCGCACCGTCAGCAGAAGGCCTTTGCCTATTCCGAGATCGATCGCATTATTTTTGAATACTATCTTGCCTATGCCGACGAGCCCAGGCCTATCGCCTATCGCGATGCCTTCGGGCGCATCCAGCATGAGACCTTCAACCGCTACGCCTTCTATGAGTACGACAAGGAGACGGGAGAGTGGTATATCGACGATGGGTACATCTTCTCCGCGGACGAGAACGGCGACGTCGAGCAGCAGAGAGAAGCGATGTGGGAGCTCAATCTGAACAATCTCAGGAGCGGTGCTCTCGGAGATCCTGCGAACCCTGCGACACTTCTTAGGTATTGGCAGAGCCAGGAGCGTGAGCACTATCCTCACGCCCGCGAGAACGTCGAATACTTCGAGAACCTCGTACAGCAGCAACAGACCGTAGCTATGCAGAATCCTGCGGGTAATATTCCGATGACGGAGGGCAATCAGCATGTTTAACAAGAAGAATAATGGGTATACCCCCGAGCAGTTCGCGCTCGCTATGCAGAACAATAAAGAGGTCAACGGGAGCGCGTATGCCATCGCTGCACCTGCGTCGCCATACACATTCGGTCAAACACCTGGATATACTTCCTCGGGGCTTGCGGCGGCGGCCGCGAAGGTGCCGCAGTTTGCGGTGGATATGGCTGCAAACCGGCAAGCAGTCGCAGAAGCGAATCCCGTCCTTGCGAACCCTAATCCCCTTTCGTCCTCTGGGGGCACTACCAAGACGGAAACGCCTGCACCCACGACCCAGCCCGCGCCCACGACCCAGCCCGAGGTGCTTGCGACGACTGAGCCCCCCACGCCTACCGTCGCACCCGAAGGCGGTGCAAGTGGCACGGGCGCAGAAGCCGTCACGGACACCGGAACGGGTACTGCCACAGGTAACGGTGCAGAAACCGAGGACAACACCTCCGGCTATACCGAGGATGAGTACAAAAAGCTCATGACCGAAGCGAAGGAGTGGGGACTTGGCCAGGGCGTGAACTACGAAGCGCAGCGAGATGAGCAGATCGCGGCGGTAAATTCTGCGCACGAGCGCAATCTCGCCACCTACGGTCAGCGCGCCGAGCAGCTGGCGCAGGCAGGGCTTACGGGGAGCGGCTTTTCCGATAACCTGGAGCGTGATGCCTATGCCGCCAAGCAGCAGGCGCTTGCTGAGATAGAGAAGACCTACCGTGGCAACGAAGAGGGGCTTATCGCCGCCTACAAGACCTATCTTGAGGGGCAGGACGGTACGAACACGCAGAAGCAGACGCAGGCCAATGCGGCGTTTAAAACGATCATTTCGGAGAATGAGGGGATTACCACCGAGGCGGCGAAGCAGCAGCTCCTCGCGCTCGGCTATACCGAGGAGGAAGCGAACAACGCGCTGTCCTCGCATCAGGGTTTCGTCGGCACCCAGCTCGAATCGTCGGTCAATGCCGCCTTTGCGACGGGTAATCTTTTGAAGCTCCCGACAAAGGCGGAGCTCGACAACGCCGTGGCGCTCGGAAATATCTCCAAAGAACAGGCCGATGCGCAGCTTGGCACCATGCAGACCGAGCTCGGCAACCGGTGCACGCTTGCCGTGAGCAACGAAAGCGAGGCCGAGAAGTTCCTCGCATCCTTAGGTGTTACCCCGGCGGAGGGGCAGAGCGTTGGTGACGCGGTTTTCGCGGCCATCGACACCCTCTATGCCGACGGTAAGATCTCCGAGACCAAGTACAACGAGATCTGTCTTGCGGAGCTTCAGGATACCCTGAAGGATAACGGCGGCAACGTGAATGACATCGCCGAAATTGCCGCCAAGATCAACCTTGGCGAAAGGAACATCGGCACCGATGCCAACAAGGACGCAGCATATGCTGAGGTTTGCAAGGCACTGGGAATTTCTAAAGAGGGGTTAAAACTTGGTGGCACAATCGCAAGCCCTCATTTAATACTTGACCAAACTGGAAAAATCCTTGTTTATGGGGAGGTAATCAATACGCCTCCTTCTACCGAAGAAGACATGTATCGCAATGGTGATTATCTCTATAAAAAGTCTGAAAATGGAAACTGGTGTCGTTTCGATCTGACGAAAACCTATGTAGGAAAAAATACCGATGAACAACGGGCGGGGGTCGGGGCTGCCGTACTATCTCTTTTCGAGAACAAGGATACTGTGCAGGTCCTTAACTCCGAGAAAGCCGGACAACTCGGTTGGGCGGGCGGAACGTTTGAGAACCGGGAATATGACAACGGGCGCATTCGCGTGAACGGTACCGCTTATAACTTTGAGATGGCCGAAGAGGTGGCCGAGGCGGACGTCGAGAAGCTGAATGCGGCTCTCAAGTCGCAGCACGGCAGAGAGCCGCAGCCGGGAGATGCGCTTTGCTTTAACGGCAAGATCGTTGTTGTTTGCGAGGGCGGCGGCCTGCGCTATATCAAGGAGCGTACGAGCAAGAATTACAAGACCATTCCCGGCGTGAACGACTAAGGAGACATATTTATGGGCCTGACAAGAAGCAGAACTAATACCTATATCCGTGCGCCGAAGGAGAGCGATACCGGCCGACTGACGCGCGACCGCGCGAGCGATCTCAAGAACAACGGGAACGGCCTTGCCTACCTTGGCAAAAAGGTGGCGGCGGGTCTTGGCTCGATGTTTGAAGGGGTCACCGATCTCGTGGGAGGGGTTGCCGCCGAGATCAGCGGCGATCACGCCTACGCGCAGTATCTTTTCGAGTACAGCGACGTCAAGGACTGGGAAGAGGAGTTCACACGGGAGTATAACCCCGGGGGCGTGATGTCCTTCCTCGGTGACGTGGCCTCGGGCTTGGGACAGACGGCGGGGTTTGTCACGGTTGGCGCCGCCGGTACTGCCGTCGGCGCTCCGTGGCTTGGTACGGCCGGCATCGTGGCCTCGTCAATGGGCTCCGGTGTTGGCAGCGCGGTGCAGAAGACGGGGAAGCTCGGCTTCTCCGAGTACGGCTACGGCGCCACGATGGGCGCGCTTGAGGGCGTGCTTGAGGCAAAGCTCGGTGTTGGCATGAAGACGGTGGGCAACATCCTTTCCGGCGGCACCGCAGCCACCGGCGCCAAGCTATTCGGGAAGACGCTCGGGCGTAGCTACGGTGCCAAGCTCGGTATGCATATCTTTTCGGATGGGATCGAGGAGGCGGCCGAGGAGCTGATCTCGGCCGTGGCTGATCCCCTCGTGCAGAGGGCCTTCGGCGTTGATCCTAACGCCACCTTCAACGCGAAGGATGCGTGGCGCTCGGCGGCGATCGGTCTGATCTCGGGTGGGATTTTCTCAGCTGTCTCTACCGGCATCATGGACCGCTGGAGCGTTTACCGCGGCCGCAAGGCGCGCGTCGAGGGCTCTACGGGGGCGATCCTTGAGAAGGTGGGCGCCATCCAGGCATCGGTACGCACCAATAACGACAAAAAGCTCTCGGACGTCTATGCCGAGATGCTGGATGCCAAGGCCTCGTACGACCGCCTCACGAACAAGGAAAGCGCCGCGGCCGATCTGTATCTCGGCCGCATGGAGACGCTCCGCCTACGGTATGAAACGCGGCTCGGCGTGGATGCTTGTATGAAGACCGTACAGGCGAGGGCCACGCCCGAGAGCGCCGCCCGGCTTTCCGCGCTCCTCGGCCGCACCGTCACGGTGGAGGACATCCGCGAGAACAAGGGCGACGTGGCCACGGTCGCCGCGTGGTACTACATGGCGAACCTCTATCTTTCCGA
>JAZNAD010000131.1:0-3443 GCA_045586345.1 Eubacteriales bacterium | reverse complement strand
ATTGCGAGCTTAACCGAGAGTAGCTTGCTGACTCTCGGCGCGAGCAACTATATTCGCCGCAGGCGAAATTCCCGAAGCCCTAACAAATTCCCTCTCAGTCGTGTTCCGCGCCAGCTCCCCTGGAGGGAGAGCCATACCCATTTCTCTCCCCAGAAATTCCTCTCTTTTTTAATACCTTGTCCCAAATTTGGTACATCACCCATGCTATACTGTCCTCGTAAGAAAAAGAAAGCGAGGACCCCACTATGACGATCACCACCGCTTCCCTTCGCACTCAGCTCACCGACTGCCTCCTTCTCACGAAGGCCACCCCCCGTGCGATCGCCACCATTATGGAACGCATGACCTCCCTCACCGCCATCGCACGCTTCGCCGAGCAGCTGTTGACCTCTCCCCGCATGAGCGAAGCCGAGATGCTGGCTCTTTCGACATTGGTCGCCGCATAAGGCGGCGCTTCGACAAGTTATTTTTACAAAAACAGCGACTTCCCTCAGGAAGTCGCTGTTTTTCACTTCAAGCCATCAATGTATTTGCAAGCTGCGATAGCAGCAACCGCACCGTCGCCCGTCGCCGTCGTCACCTGGCGAATCGCCTTTTGGCGGCAGTCGCCGGCGGCAAAGACTCCCGGCGTCCTTGTCAGGCAGTCCTCGCCCGAAGCGAGGTAACCGCGCTCGTCGAGCTCGCAAAGCGAGGCGAAGGGCTCGTTCTCGGGCACCTGACCAATCGCCACAAAGGCTGCATCGATCGGGAGGGTCGACGTCTTTCCCGTCTCGGTGTTGCGAAGGCCGAGGCCCGTCAGCTTACCGTCGCCGTCCAGGCGCTCAAGCACCGTCGAATAGATCACCTTGATGTTCTCGCGGCTCGTGACGTCCTCAATAAGACTGCCCTCGCCCGTCAGGAACGCAAGGTTCTGAATGACGGTCACCGAGCGGCAGATGTCGGACAGCATCACCGCCTCCTGGAGAGCCGAGTTCCCGCCACCGATCACGGCAACGTCCTCGCCCGCGTGGAAGGCACCGTCGCAAATGGCACAGTAGGAGATGCCGTGGCCGACGAGCTTTTCCTCGCCCGGAAGCCCCAGCGTGCGGTGATGCGAGCCGGCGGCAAGGATCACGCTCCTTGCGGGATATTCTCTGCTTTCGCCAACCGCTACGCGGAGGTCACCCTCTGCGCGGATCGCCGTCACCGTGTCCATCTCGACCTCGGCACCGAGGTCCATGGCCTGCTCCACCAGCTTCTCGCCAAGCTCCATGCCGGAAAGAACGCGGAAGCCGGGATAGTTCTCAACCTTCGGCGAATGGGTGATCTGACCGCCGAAGTTTTCCTTTTCCAAGATCAGCACGCTCTTGCCAGCGCGGCGGCCATAGATGGCCGCCGTCAGCCCGGCAGGACCCGCACCGACGATCACTATATCGTGCATATCAGGCCTTGGCGTTCTCTTCAATGAACTTGCGGATGTTCGAGACGTTCGAGACGGTCGCCACGGGCTTGCCGTCGCGCTCCACGATGAGCGTGGGAGCGGCCTCGACGCCATAACGCTTGGCAACGGCAGGCTCCTTGTCGGCAAGGATGACCTCGTAGGCGAAGCCGGCATCGTCAAGGAACTTCTTCGCCATCTTGCAGTTCGGGCAGGTGGTGGTGGCAAAAAGGATCAGGTTGTCACTCGCAGCGGTCTCGGCGGCCTCGCACTCGCAGGCCTCGACCTTGACAGTGGGCTTATCGGCGGCACGGCGCGCCATCGAAGCGGCGGCGTTGTAGGTGCGGCGGTCGCGGTATTCCTGCGACTTACCGTCGTTCCAGTTCTTGACGGGGCGGTAGTAGCCGGTGATGCGGCTGTAGACCTCGGTGGCCTCACCGCAATCGGGGCAAACGTTGACCTCGCCGGCGATATAGCCGTGGTTCTTACAGACCGAGTAGGTAGGAGACAGCGTGTAGTAGGGGAGCTTGTAGTTCTCTGCGATCTTACGGACTAGCGCAGCAGCCGCCTTCCAATCGGGAAGTCTCTCGCCAAGGAAGGCGTGGAAGACGGTGCCCGAGGTGTAAAGCGTCTGCAAGTCGTCCTGGATGTCAAGCGCCGAGAAGATGTCATCGGTGTAGCCGACGGGCAGGTGCGAGGAGTTGGTGTAGTAGGGGGTCTGGCCTTCCTCGGAGGCGGTCAGGATGTTCGGGAAGCGCTTCTTGTCGTGCTTCGCGAGACGGTAACTCGTCGACTCAGCGGGAGTTGCCTCGAGATTGTAAAGATCACCGTACATTTCCTGGTAATCCGAAAGACGCTCGCGCATATGGTTGAGAACGTCCTGCGTGAAGAGCTGGGTCGCCTTATCGGTCATATCCTTACCGAGCCACTTGGCGTTGAGACCGACCTCGTTCATACCGACAAGGCCGATGGTCGAGAAGTGGTTTGCGAAGGTGCCGAGGTAACGGCGGGTGTAGGGGTACAGGCCCTCGTCAAGCAGACGGGTAACGACCTCTCGCTTGATCTTCAAAGAGCGCGCCGAAATGTCCATCATACGGTCAAGGCGGCGGTAAAAGTCCTCGGGATCCGAAGCGAGGTACGCAATACGGGGCATATTGATGGTGACAACGCCGATTGAGCCGGTGCTCTCACCGCTGCCGAAGAAGCCGCCCGACTTCTTGCGGAGCTCACGGAGGTCAAGGCGGAGGCGGCAGCACATACTGCGCACATCGCTCGGCTCCATGTCGCTGTTGATGTAGTTCGAGAAATAGGGAGTACCGTACTTCGAGGTCATCTCGAAGAGGAGCTTGTTGTTCTCGGTCTCGGACCAGTCGAAGTCGGCCGTGATCGAGTAGGTGGGGATCGGGTACTGGAAGCCGCGGCCGTTGGCGTCACCCTCGATCATCGTCTCGATGAAGGCACGGTTGATCATGTCCATCTCGGCCTTGCAGTCCTTGTACTTGAAGGGCATCTCCTTACCGCCAACGATGCAGTTCAGCTCGGCAAGGTCGTTCGGCACGGTCCAGTCGAGCGTCACGTTCGAGAAGGGTGCCTGCGTGCCCCAGCGCGAGGGGGTGTTGACGCCGTAGATGAAGGACTCGATGCACTTCTTGACCTGGTCGTAGTCAAGGTTATCGGCCTTGACGAAGGGAGCAAGGTAGGTATCAAAGGAGGAGAAGGCCTGCGCGCCCGCCCACTCGTTCTGCATAATACCGAGGAAGTTGACCATCTGGTTGCAGAGGGTGGCAAGGTGCTTGGCAGGGGCCGAGGTGATCTTGCCGGGAACGCCGCCAAGACCCTCCTGAATGAGCTGTTTAAGGCTCCAGCCTGCACAGTAGCCGGTGAGCATGGAAAGATCGTGGATGTGCAGAGCAGCGCTGCGGTGTGCATCTGCAATTTCATTGTCGTAAATTTCGGTGAGCCAATAGTTGGCGGTGATGGCGCCGGAGTTGGAGAGGATAAGTCCGCCGACAGAAAAGGTAACGGT
>JAZNAD010000130.1:0-18324 GCA_045586345.1 Eubacteriales bacterium | reverse complement strand
CTTCATGATCTCGGTGCCGGCAGAGTTCAGCTTTTTAACAGGCGAATAGTCGGAGCTCTTGCTTTGGATCGAAGCGGTCTGCTGCGCAGGGTCGATCGCGTCGGTGGTCACATAGATAAAGCCCTCGTCATCTACTGTGATGTTATTGAACTCGGTGGAAACAAAGTCGACCGAATTCGCGCGCATCTCTTCCGACATAAAGCGGCGCCAAATGATATCGATAAGGCTGTAGGTAACCTTCTGCGCACCGATAAAGCCGGTAAACTCGCCCTCCTCGGTCATAACGATAACGCCCTGGTAGGTCGTCGAGGAAATGACAAAGATACGGCCGTACTGGTCAACAGCAACAGCGATCGGACGGTAGCCCGAGGTGCTGCCGAACAGCTTCGACTTCGGGGCATCAATTTCCTTGACAAAATTTCCGTCAAGATCGCAGAGCACGAGGCGGCTGTTACCCGTATCGCAGATATAGATATATTCGTCGGTAACGAAGACACCGCGAGGAGCGAGGAGCGAGGAAGTAGCACCGAATTCGTTGGCAAAATGCTGAAGGGTGAACTTGACCTTGTAGTACTCATCAAGAACGATGATGCGGTTGTTCTTAGTATCAGCAATGTAGATATTGCCACGCTTGTCGGCAAAGACATCGGATGGCTCATCAAACGCCACACCGCCATCCGCGAGCAGACCCATGTAATCGGAGTCCACCACCATAACAGGAGAGTAGGCGGCGGGAGAATACAGGGCGTAGCCGTCGATCGAATAGGTATAGGTCTGATAGGGCTCGGAGGCCTTGGCCGAAACAGCGAAGGAGGGAACGAGCATTAGGAGCAAAAGGAGAAGGAGTGCTACCGTGGTTATTTTTCTTTTCATCGATACATCTCCTTTCCTTAGTCTTTCATACCACTCGTACCCATCGTCTCGATGATCTTACTCTGGTTGAGAATGAACACCGTGATAGGAACGATCATCATAACGACCGTGGCCGCCGCACCGGCACCGGCACGGGCGACACCGCCGCTAACGATCTGCTGGATCGCATAGTTGAAGGTCTTCAGCTGCTCCGAGTGGATGAAGATCGAGGCACCGGTGTTCCAAAGTCCTTTAAAGGTCTCGATGATAAGGGTCAGCCACGCGGGCTTAACCATCGGCATCGCAATGACCCAGAAGGTGCGGAACTCCGAGGCGCCGTCAAGACGGGCACTCTCAAGAACGGCATCCGAAACCGAGCTTTCCATAAACTGCTTCATCAGGTAAAGCCCCAGCGGAGCTGCCAAGGAGGGCATGATGACCGCGAGATACGTATCGACCCAGCCAAGAGTCGAGAGGATGATGAAGTGCGTTACCTGGTTGACCGTCGAGTGGAACATCAGCGAGGTAACGACCAGGGAGAACATAAAGTTGCGCCCGGGGAACTTCATTTTGGAAAGCGCATAGGCAGCCATCGAGGCAAACAGGAGGTTGCCGACGGTACCTGCCGCCGTGATAAACACGGTGTTAAAAATGTAACGGGAGAAGGGGACCCACGAATCGCTCATCAGAGAGAAAAGATCCGAGAAGTTCGTGAGCGTCGGGTTAATTACGTAGAAGCGCGGGGGGAACATCCAGAGCTCATCAAGAGGCTTCAGAGACTGCATAATGACGTAGATCATCGGCAGAACCATGAAGGCACCCATAAATGTGAGCATAACGGTGATGCCGGCATCACCGCCGCGCGAACGGTTCAGTACGACCTTATGGCCTCTTGTTCTTAATTTTCTTGCCATCTTACCGCCCCACTTTCGAAAGAGCCTTCTTGACGACGTAGTTCGAGCCGTACATGATCACGAACAGGACGACGGCGATCGCCGAGGCATAACCAACCTCGTAGCGCGCTCCGCCGTAGTCATCAAGATGGTGCATAATGGTGTGTGCGGCGTAATCGACCGACGGCATACCGCAGAGTGCCGTAACGACCGCACCGAAGCCAAAGGACTGGGTGATCGCGAGAACCGCACCGAACATCAGCTGAGGCTTCATGTTCGGCAGGGTGACGTACCAAAGCTCCTGCCAGCGGTTGCGGATACCGTCTACGGCCGCAGCCTCGTACTGGCTCTTATCAACGCCCTGCAGACCGGCAATGAAGGAGAGGAACGCCGTACCGAGCGATGTCCAAAGAGCGACGACGATACAAAGCGGCATGACCCACTTGGCGTTGTCAAACCACAGGATCGGGGCGTCGATAACACCGATCTCCATCAAAATACCGTTGACCCATCCATACGCATCCGACGAGAACAGAGTCTTCCAGATCATGTAAACACCACCCGAGATCGAGGGTGCGTAGAAGATCAGGGTAACGACCGCACGGATCTTCGGGCCGAGCTCGTTGATAAACCAGGCAACGAGGAAGGAGAGGAGATACGAGGTAGGACCGGTGATCGCGGCAAACACGAGGGTGTTGCCGGCCGCAATGATGAAGATATCGTCATCAAGGAAGAGTCGGATGTAGTTGTCGAAGCCTACCCAGTTCGGCATCTCCAGCATGTTGAAGTCGGTGAAGCTGAGCAGGATCGAAAGAAATACAGGGAATACTGTAAAGAGGAAGAACAGAAGCATAAAGGGCGCGACCATCAGGTAGGCCACCTTATTGCGCTTCATTTCCTTCCAGATCCACTGTGCACGGGTCATATCCTTACGTGCGACAGGGCGCTTGGCCACGAGCTGGGGCGAGACCTCCCCCTCGGTGGAAGCGGCTGAGGAGGCATCCTCGGAAGCCGAAGTGACGGTCTCGGCCTCTACGGCCTGCGCTTCGGCGACTTCGGGCGCCTTGGCGGGTGCCGGATCGGCCGAGGCAAGAGCCTCGTCGGTAGCCGGCATCACGGTGTCGTTTTCACGCTCCGTCATTTCGGTTTCCTCCTTATTATAATTGTCAGACATAGATCATTCTCCTTTTGACGCTCAATTCGCGGGGGCCTTGTAGCCGGGAGGGAACTCACCGGGTGCCAGCGTTACCATGTCAAATTCCTCACGCTTTCTCGTCAGCTCCTTGTTGATCGTTATCACGTAATTGTACATCTCATCAACGGGGTCGGCTTTTTCGTTAACAGCGGCGAGGAAGGCGAACTGAACGTAACGTCCAATGATATACGAGCCCGGGAAGTTCGGGATCGCGGCGAGGTTGTCAAACTGCTCCTGAATGCTCTCAAGCTCGGACGAGGTCCAGGAAAGGTTGCGAAGCGCCTGCGTATTGGCAGTGGCGTACTTGGCGGCAGGACCGACGAGGGCAACCATCTGGTTACCGTAATCGGCCTGGGCATCCTTGTTCGCCTGCCATCTCATATACTTCCAGGCAGCCGCCTGCTTTCCGCTATCCTCTTTATAAAGCATGATCGTCGCAGTCAGCGAAGCGACCGAGCAGTTGTTGATCGTCCCGTCATCGCGCTCCATACCGGGCAGACGGGTAAAGGTCCAAAGACCGCGGATCTCGGTAGCGAAGACCGTCAGCGTGTTATAAAGCGAGCAATAGTCGGTAATGAGGATCGGCATTTCACCGGTACGGAAGCGGTTCGCACCATCAAAGGAAATGGGGAAGGAGTAGTCGGTATAAAGCCGGCAGCAACGACGGAAGGCATCGAGGGCGATGTCCTCACCAAGGCCGATTTGTGCACCGGCGTACGCGGGATCATACTGAGACTTATCGTAGTAAAGGGAGTCGTTCTCGTACATCCAATGGCTTCCGCCCATCTGATACGTGAAGAGCGTCAGGGCAGAGCCGTAGGTAAGACCGATCTGCATGTTGTTCGACTGGAAGACGGTGTTCGCCTTCTGGAGATCGTCCCATGTCTCGGGAATGTCAATGCCGAGGTCGGCAAGAACATCGAGACGGTAGAACATCATCGGGAAGTTCGTGGTCTCGGGAACACCGTAGGTCTCACCGAGAAGCGAGATCGGAATCGTGTTTGCGTAGTTGAAGACGACGTAGTCATCCTTCACCACATACTTGATCCGCTCAATCCCGTTTTCGTCGACATAGGTCTTGCCGCTGGTGGGATCGTAGGAGTTCGGATCGACTGCCTCGTCGGCATCGATCTTACCGTTGCCGTTCGTATCGAGGGTGGGAGAGGTGGGGTCGACGTAATAGGTCTGCTTGTAACTGTTCTCTGCCTGCTCGGTCAGCTCGATATCGTAGCCGTACGTGCTGACGTAGCCGACGCGCGAGTCAACCGGCTCAATAGCGCCGCGGATTGCGTAGTTGATGGTGTCGGCGGCTCCAAGGCCGATGTAGACGTCGGGGCCCTTACCGGAAAGGACCGAAGGAAGCAGTGTACCGCCGGCAACCAGCATCAGGTTAACGGCGATCTGCTCGACAGGAGTAAAGCCCGAGTCGATCAGGTTACGCCAGATGAGCGACTGGTCACGGCCGTACGCCAGCCAGACGTCGATCGATTCCTCAAGCTCCTCCTCCTCGACGACGCCCATCGCGTCATAGTCAACAAAGAAGCTCGAGAAGAAGGCGCGGATCTCAAACCAGGCGGACTGGAAGAAGTTGGCGTTTACCTTGGGCTCAGTAGCGTCTACTGCCTGCACGTTGATGTAGTCAACAAGCAGGCTCTGCTGCTTACAGGTGTTCAGCCAGGTACCGAGCGTACCAATGTAGGATTTGAGGTTTGAAAGGTTGGCTGCGATCTCACTCTCATTCTTTCCCATCTTATCAAGAAGGAGGGCGATCTGGTCGAGGGTGGCGACCTGCGACCCCTTCGAGCCGCAGAGCTCCACAAACTTGCGCGAAACCCCATCAAGGATCCCTGCTTGCTTGCGCAGGGTGCGGATGGTGTCGGGCATCAGCTCGTTGAAGTTGTAGTCGCGGTACTTATCGGGGGAGGCGCCCGTCAGCTTGATGATCTCAAGGTAAGCTCTGTTGATCTCGGTGAGCGAATCCTCAACCGTCTTAATAATATCGGAAAGAGATCCGAGGCTGACCTCAAGGTAAAGGGTATAAACGACATCCTTCTCAAAATAGAACTTGAAGGGCGTCGTACCGTCGCCAAGAGGCGCTACCTGCCAGTTCTTTGAATAGTTAAAGCGAGCGTTGTAGGCTTCCGCGAAAGGAACCGTGGGCGTCCCATCGGAGAGACCGTAATCGCCGCCCGAAAGCTTGATGGTGCGCGAAACGAACAGACCGTCAAGGACATTCTGACGGTAGCGCATCGTTAGGTCGTACCAGCCGCTCTCGCTGACTGTGAATCTATAGGCCGCCCACTGCCCTGCCGTATTGTAGCTCGAGGCACCGATGGTGTTGAGGAACTGAGAGGAGGGCGAGGAGGGCGAGGTGATTGCGGAGGAACGGTCGTTCGAGGAGTATACCGAGGTATCCGACACGCTGGTCGGGAATTCTGCCTCGATGCGCGTCAGCTGGCCGTTTGCCGAATTGTCGGCCTTGCCCGCATACTTGGCAAGGTAATCCTGATACGTGACCGTGGTGTCGTACTGCGCGGGAACCAGCTTGATCGACTTAATGGCCAGGTTCTCACGCGAGCCCGAGAGTGAGATCGTGTGCGTGGTGCCCGCCTCGAAGAAGAAATAGAAGCTACCGTGGTGGAAGCCGTCTACGTCCTGCGCAAGATAGGTGCGCCACTCGGGACGCTGGTAGACGGTGTAGCGAAGGTCGTTCTGCCCGAGGTCACGGTTGTAATAAAACTCTGAAACAGGACCCGAGAAGAACTGATTGCCCTTCTCGTTGTGCGTCTTGTACTCATACCTCGGGATCTTGACCGTCGCACCACCCTCCGTCTTCTCCTCCTCGTAGCCGTACACCCAATTCTTCGAGAAGGAAAGGGCACGCGCCTCGGCGAAGGGAACCGACGAGTCGATGGAAAGCGAACGCTCAACGGTGGCTACGTTATCGGCAGCGTTGATCGGGAAATACTCGATCTGCAGCATATAAAGGTAGCCGAGGTCATTGGCGGGAGTACCGTCCGCGTTCTGCTTCAGCTGGAGCTGAGGCACCTCGAATTCCCAGGTCAGAGTGCCGGCGTCAGGCGTGAAGAGCGCCGTAGCCCCGGCGAGGTTCTCGAGCTTGTAGAGTGCGCCCGCGTCCGCCGGTCTCCAGCCTTCCCTCCAGCTCTGGATGAAGGCAGCGTTACCGACCGGCTGTTCAGCCCCTGCCGCAACGCCGACAAGACCGGCCATCGGCACGGCATTGCCCTCGCTGTCATCCTTACCGGAATCACTTACGAAGTCGAAGATTGGAATCTCGATGGTGTCCATCGTCTCCCCTGCCTGCGTCGCAAGGATCTGCGTGTAGCGCTCGCAGTAGGAAGCATAGGACTCGGCGCTGAGGATATCAGCAATCTCGCCCGATGTCGTCGCGGCCAAAGCCGTGATAGCGCCCACAGGGCCCAGTGCAAGCACACCGATCACCGTGACGAGAGCGAGTACCAGTGAAAGCGCTCTGACACTCCTTGATCTTTTCATGGTTGTTCCTCCTTGAGGTTATATTAAGCTGCGCTGACGCCGCCTCGTGCGGGATAGTGGAAGGGCGCTCGCACATTCGCATATGCGTATATTAACATAAAATTTTTAAGTTGTCAAGGTCGCAAAAGAGCCGCATTCCCCCGTTTTGCTTAGGATTTCCACACTTTTCCGCTTTTTATCGGGGCTCAGGCCTCCCATTTTTTCCGTTTTTTTCCACCGCTCTTTTTCTGTTGCTTTGCAATTTTGAGATTTTTAAATCAATTTTAAACCGTTTTCTTTTGATTTATTGGTATTTTCCATGTGCTATGTTTCGAGCATTAAATTATACTTAATTATTTTCCCTGTTTTTTTCCGTTTTTGCAGTTGGTAATACTGCACAATTTTTCGCTTTCTTTTTCTACGCCTTGATTTTTTCTACAAAAATGCGACAGAGGCTTCTTTTTTGCGCTTTTTTCCTCATCAGCGAAAGGATCCGTTCGCTCTTGACAATCCAAGGACTTCCTCCTATAATCAAGGTGATAAAGATCACGCGGCGACACTGCCGCCTGCAGAAGGAGCTTTGCCCATGCCCGCATACACTATCGGTATAGATCTTGGCGGAACCAACATCGCCGCCGGCATCGTAGACGATCGGATGCAGATCGTGAAAAAGGGGAGTATCCCGACCCACGCCGAGCGTGGAGGAGATGCCATTATGGCCGATATGGCGGCGCTGTGTCGGTCGCTGTCCGAGGAAGCGGGGATCGCGCTTACCGACATAGAATCGGTAGGCATCGCCAGCCCTGGCACCGTCCTCTACGGGGAGGGGATGATCGAGCGCTCCGACAACCTGAATTTTTACCGCTTCCCCATCGTCGGCAAGCTCCGCGCTCTTTTACCCGGGATGACCGTGCATCTCGAGAACGACGCCAACGCCGCCGCGTGGGCCGAGGCCATCGCAGGAGCGGCGCGTGGCACGCGCGACTCGGTCATGATCACTCTCGGCACCGGCCTTGGCGGCGGTATTATCCTTGACGGTAGGATCTACGTCGGCCACAACGGTGCCGCCGCCGAGCTCGGTCACGTCCTCGTTAAAAAGGGGGGCCGTCTTTGCAACTGCGGCCGTCGCGGCTGCTTTGAGGCCTACTGCTCGGCCACCGGCCTTATTCGCTCCACGAAAGAAATGATGGAGGTGTGCCG
Organism: Eubacteriales bacterium; assembly: GCA_045586345.1. Taxonomy (GTDB): domain Bacteria; phylum Bacillota; class Clostridia; order Oscillospirales; family CAG-272; genus UBA1740. Next base: position 10,689 of record JAZNAD010000130.1, on the reverse strand, counting down.
CCGTCTCAGGTACGACACCCTGATGACCGAGGAGGCCGAAAGGTACGGTGAGGTCAACGCGCGCGTTCCCTTCAACGCGATGAAGCGCGGCGACGTGTACGCCCGCCGCGTCGTTGAGGAATACCGCGATTTCCTCGCCGACGGCATCATCGACCTCATCAACACCCTCCAGCCCGAGGTTCTGTCGATCGGCGGCGGCATCTGTAACGAGGGTGAGCATCTGCTCTCCCCCGACCTCCTCGAGAAGATCGAGCGTGAGCAGTTCACCCGCGACGCCGACCGCAAGACGAAGATCCACATTGCCGAGCTCGGCAACGATGCCGGCATCGTCGGCGCCGCGATGCTCGGCAAAAGTCTCTAAGCCACACAGTAAAAAAGCAAAAAGCGCAGCCTTGAGGCCGCGCTTTTTGCTTTTTTGTAAACCGTACTTTGCCCCTTGGAGGACGTCGCCGTCACCCCTCCCTTTCGGGAAAATTCTCGACATAATTACGGGCCTGAACCGAAAAGAGCTCGTGATAACGCTCCTTCTTTTCCATCAGCTCAGCATGGGTGCCGCATTCGACGAGGCAGCCGTCTTCAAGCACAGCGATGACGTTGGCGACCGTGGCACCCGAGAGGCGGTGAGAGACGAGAATGGTGATCTTATCGCCGCCGTCCTTGGCAAAGCTCTCGAAGACCGAGGCCTCGGCCAGGGGATCGAGCGAGGCAGTGGGCTCGTCAAGGATCAGGATCGACGAGCGCTTATAGAAGGCGCGCGCGATGGCCAGCTTCTGCCATTGTCCCCCCGAAAGCTCGGCACCGTTTTCCTCAAAGAAGCGTTGCAGAGGGGTGTCATACCCCGCCGGGAGAGCGCGGATGTAGGCATCGGCCCCGGCACGGGCGGCCGCACGCTCGATCTCCCCCCTCTCGGGCTCACGCGCGATGTCACCGAAGCCGATGTTCTCAGAAGCCGTGACGGCATAGCGGCCGAAGTCCTGGAAGATCACGCCAAAGAGCGAATAGAGCGAGGGCACGTCATATTCCCGGAGATCGTGCCCGTCGAGGAGGATCTCGCCCTCCGTGGGATCATAGAGACGGGTGAGGAGCTTAATGAGGGTGGTCTTCCCTGCTCCGTTAAGGCCGACGAGCACCATCGTTTCTCCCGTGCGAAGGGTGAAGCTGACATCCTTGATGACGTTACCGCGCCCCCCGGGATACGCGAAGCTGACATGACGGAACTCAATGGTATGGGGTCCCTCGGCAGGGATACGCGGCGGTGTTGCACTCGAAACGACGGTGGGGCGCTCGCGCATAAAGACCATCATGTTGTCGATAAAGAGGGTCCCCTCGTAGACCGAGGCGATCGAGGCGATTACAGTACCGACCGAGGAGGAGATCGAGGAAAGAGCCCCCTCGTAGAGTGCCCAGTCACCGATCGCCCCTTCCCCACTGACCACGCCGAAGGCAACGTAAAGAAGGAGAAGCGAGCTGCCGAGGAGAGACAGAAGGGCGGCAAGCATCTGCCACCAGGTTTCGTGGAAGGAAAGGCGGCGCATCCCACGGAAATAGATGCCGAAGGCGGCACGGTAACGCTCGATGAAGGTATCGGAGAGCCCCATGATGCGGACCTCCTTGGCCTTATCCTTGTCGATCAGCTGGCCGGAGAAGTATTCCATTTGGCGGCGTTCCTTGGAGCGGCGGCGCATATAGAAAAAGCTCTTGTTACGGTAAACGCAGTTGACGATAGCGGTAGGAACAGCCATCACCACGATAAAGAGGGGGGCAAGAGGATGCAGGCCGCCGAGGATCAGAACGAAGCTCACCGCGCTGATCGCCGCCGACACCATATCAAACGTCGCACGCAGGATCATCAGGGGGCGCATTCCCGCCTCGCGGTTCGCGTTCTCAAGCTTTTCGTAAAACTCGGGGCGGTCGAAGGATGACATATCGACGCTCCGCGCCTGCTTCATGATTTTTTCCTTGATATGATTGGCCACAAGCTCACCGGCCAGATTGTTCGTCAGGGTGGAGAGACGGTTAGTGAAGCGCAGGAGAAGGCGGAAGACGAACTGAAAGAGGATCAGGAGGGTGAGCGAGCGAAAGCGACCAAAAAGCTCAGCCTGTACGAATTCGCCAAATCCTGTATCCTTGGCAGGGCTTGCCGCCAAAAGCTCAGCCACAGCGTTCAGAAGATCGCGTGAGATCCACGCACCGATAACGGGGAGCAGCCCCCCGACAAGGCAAAAGAAGGACATCAGAAGGAGAAGCCACGGCCGGGTATCGTGCACAAGGCGCACGATATAAAAAAGATGTGAGAAGAAGGAGGCGATCATGCGGGCGATCCAGCGGGGATAATCGCGAAGACGCTCAGGGCGCCTCGGCCCCTCGGCGCGGCGCGGCAGGGGAGCATCCGGTATTCTCATAGGGGCTTCCTTTCTCCGGCGAGCAGCCGGCGTGCTATTGCCAGTGAGGCATTCATTTTTTCGGGGAGCAGGGTGCCGTCGGGGCACATACAGCCGCATTCGAGGGTCACGGTAGAATCGTACCCCACGTCAAGAAGCGAGCGCGCGATGCCGGGAATATCCAGCCTCCCCTCCCCGAGGTGGAGGGTCGCAAGCCCCGCAAAATCGCCGGGCGTGCCGGCATAGTCATTGAGGTGGATGTGGCGGATACCGCCTCTGCCCCCGAAAAGCGCGCGATACGGCGACGAAAATACGCTGTATTCCTGGCGGTGATGCGCCGCCATTTTGGTGTCGTAGGTAAAGGCGGCCTCAGGGTCGGCCTCAAGGATCTCAAAAAAGCGCGAAAGCGGATCGCTGACGGCACAGACCACGTTCTCGACCGTCAGAAGCAGCCCGGCATCACGGGCAAGGTCGCGAAAGCGCAGATAGGCCTCGATATGCCTCCCGAACTCGTTGTCGCTCGGGAGGCCGTTCCAAAGGTGAAGCACAAGCTTTTTGGCTCCGAGGCGATGGGCGGCACGGCAGTTAACGGCAAAGCGGCGCTCGGCCTCGCGCCACCCCTCCTCCTCGGCGACAAGCAGCTCGCCGATCCGCTTTTCCGCGTGAAAGACGGGAAAGGAGAGACCCGTGGCGAGGAAATCGCCAAGGATCGGATCGAGACGCTCGTAGAAGGTCTCGTACATCAAGAATTCATAGCTGTCGGCATCAAGAGCGTCACAAACACCGAGGAAGGCGCCCGGATCACGGCCGTTAACGCGACCGATAAAGGCACCGATCGAGGGGAGGATCTGCATTTATTCTTCCTTTCCTTGAGATAGGAGGACACCGCCGTGCCCATCCAGTGCCAAAAGACCGTACGAGGGCACACCGTCAGAGGGATGACCGAGGCTCCCGGGGTTCAGGATCCAAAGCGGGCCCCCCTCCTCCTCGGGGAGATAGGTGGCAAGGGGGGTATGGGTATGCCCAAAGAGGAGAAGCGAGGCCTCGCGCCGACGGGCGAGAGCGATCGCCCCGCCAAGCCCGCCCTTGACCCCCACGGTATGGCCGTGAAGCAGAAGAATGCGGTGGCCGCCAAGGGTCAGCGTGAGCTCCTCGTCACGCAGGCATCCGTAGGGAGAGGCCAAGGGGTCGCAGTTACCGCGCACCGAAACGGGAGTGGGGAGCCCCCCCTCAAGCACCGTCTCCTCGAACTCGGCAAGGCCGTCGCCGAGAAAGAAGATGCCGTCAGCATCCCGGTGGCGCGAAAGCACGCGACGAAGGCGGTCGCACCGACCGTGCGTATCCGAGATCACAAGGAATTTCAGCATAGTGCTCTGTCAAGAGCCTCCTTCCCGGCATATACTGCTAATACATTTCAAGTAGCGAGGTGAACGCGATGCAATTTGATGCCGATAAGATGAAGACCGTCCTGATGAAGAGCGATACCGAGCTCTGGCAGATCATACGGGCCGTGGCCGCCGGGAGTGGCATCACGCTTCCTGAGGGACAGCCGTCGGCCGGGGATATGGCGCGCCTGCGCGCTATTCTCGCCACCAAGGGGAGCCGTGACGTGGAGGGAGCACTCGAGACGCTCCGCCGCGCCCGAAAGGAGTGACCGTGGCAGGCGATGCGCCCGATCTTTCGGGCATTCTCGGCTCGCTTTTATCCAATCCCTCCGCGCTCTCGGGGATCGCCGAGCTTCTCGGCAGTGTGCGCCCGCCGCAAAGCAACGAGGCCGCCGCAGGGGAGCCCCCGTCCGAAGGGCACGAGGCAGCCGCGCCCGGAGATGAGGTCTTAGCAACAGCCGCACTCCCGGTCCTGCGACCGCAGGGAAGGCACGGGGAGCGCCGCGTTCTTCTCTCGGCGCTTGGTCCCTATCTTTCGCCACGGAGGCGGCGCACGCTGGACGGAGCCATTCGGCTCCTTGAGATCGTTGAGCTGTTCCGCGACGAAAGGGAGGATAACGTAAATGTATAGCCGTGATTTTTCCGATAGGGCCGAGCGGCGCTCTCTGCCGCCTCATTATGACGGCACGGCTCTCCGCCACGGGCGTCCGGAAAGAGGCCGGCACGAGCAGAAGGAGCCCTGTGGAGAGGAAAAGCGCGAGCATTGCGAGGCAAAGGAGGAGCCGCGGTGCGGCGAAAAGCACAGCGAAAAAAGGCAACAGCCGCGCGAAGAGCATGCCGAGAAGAAGGCGTGCAAGGGTAACGAGCCCCCCCGCAGAGAGCGCCGCGAGGACGGCCTTTTTTCGCTGCTCCGCGGGCTGCTTCGCCCCGGGGAGGACGGAGGGGATCTTCTCCTGCTTCTCGTCGCAGTGCTTTTGCTCGCCGACGGGTGCGAGGACGAATACCTCCCCTTTCTCTTACTTCTCCTACTCATCATAAACTGAGTAGTTTTATTTACATTTTTGTAAAAACTGTCGAATGGGCTGCCGTTATCAGAAGAAGGAGAACTGCTCGGTCTCGGATAGACCGCGCAGAACCCCCTGCTCACGCAGGAGCTCGATGATGGTCTTGGAGAGGCCGGCCTTGCGGCGCAGCTCGTCGATTGAATAGATCTCTCCGGCCTCTCTCACCTCAACGATCTTGGCGGCGGCAGTATCGCCGAGGCCGCCAAGCGATGAGAAGGGCATACGTATGCCTCCCCCATCGGGAAGGAAGTACTTAGCATCCGACCGATAGAGATCAACGGGAAGGAATTTGACACCGCGGAGCAGTGCCTCGCGCACGAGGAGAAGAACAGCATGCTGCGCCTCATCGTTAGGCGTTGCCTCCTTGTTCTTCTCCTTTTCTGCGATCTCTTCAAGCTTCCTCGTGACCGCGGAGATGCCGCCGCCGACAACGACGGCGTCGAAGCCGTTCGGGGCGACCGAGAGGTACGCAGCGTAGAATTCCATCGGGCGGTAGATCTTATACCAGGCAAGGCGGATGGCGGACATGACATAGGCCGCGGCGTGTGCCTTCGGGAACATGTACCTGATCTTCTTGCACGAGCCGATGTACCATTCGGGAACGTCATGGGCGAGCATCTCGGCCTCATACTCGGGCTTCAGCCCCTTGCCCTTGCGGACATCCTCCATGATCTTGAAGGCTGTACCGTTCTCAAGGCCGTGACGGATGAGGTACAGCATGATGCCGTCACGTGTTCCGACAACCTCGGAAATGTCACAGATGCCGGCCTTGATGAGATCCTGAGCGTTACCGAGCCATACGTCGGTGCCGTGGGTCAGGCCCGAGATCTGCATCAGGTCAGCAAAGTTCTTGGGCTGAGCATCGACAAGCACTTGCTGAATGAAGCGCGTGCCCATCTCGGGAAGGCCGAGCGTACCGACCTGACAGCCGACCGCTTCCCCGCTGACGCCGAGCGGCTCCATCGAGGTAAAGAGCTTGTAAACGGCAGGGTCGTTCATCTTAACGTCGAGAACGCTCGTGTTGGTGTAGCGCTCCAGCATCTTGTACTTGGTCGGCATATCGTGGCCAAGCTCGTCCAGCTTTAGGATGGTATCGTGCAGATACGAGAACTGGAAGTGGGTCGTAATGATGTCCGAGCTCGGGTCGTCGGCCGGGTGCTGGATCGGGGTAAAATCGTACACGTCGCGGTCGCGCGGAATAACGATGATACCGCCGGGGTGCTGACCCGTCGTCCGCTTGATGCCGACGCAGCGCGCCACCATCGCGTCGATCTCGGCGCGTGGGAGCGAGATCTTGCGCTCCTCGAGGTACTTCATGATGTAGCCGTAGGCCGTCTTATCGGCCAGAGTGCCGGTGGTACCGGCACGGTAAACGTTTCCTTCGCCGAACAGCTCCTCGGTGTATTTATGGGCACGCCCCTGCACGTCGCCCGAGAAGTTCAGGTCGATATCGGGGGATTTGTCGCCGTAGAAGCCGAGAAAGGTCTCAAAGGGGATATCGTGCCCATCGGCGATCATCCGGATGCCGCAGTCGGGGCACTCCTTGTCGGGGAGGTCAAAGCCAGAGCCGACGCTCCCGTCGGTGATGAACTCGGAGTGACGGCACTTCGGGCAGCGGTAATGCGGCGGCAGGGGGTTGACCTCGGAGATACCCGCCATGCTGGCAACAAAGGACGAGCCGACAGATCCCCGCGAGCCGACGAGATACCCTTGGCTCTCGCTGAAGTAGACAAGCTTCTGTGCGATCATGTAAAGAACCGCAAAGCCGTTTTTGATGATCGAGGTCAGCTCCTTGTCGAGGCGATTCTTGACAAGGTCGGGGAGAGGGTCGCCGTACCAGTCGTGGGCGCGATCCCAGCAAAGCCTTTGCAGATCCTCCTCGGCCCCCTCCATGTGCGGAGGGTAGTTCCCCTTCGGGATCGGGCGGAGGGGCTCGATCATGGCGGCGATCCTCTGCGTGTTTTCAATGACCACCTCGCGCGCCGTCTCCTCGCCAAGATAGGCAAATTCGTCGAGCATCTCGCGCGTTGTGCGCAGATAGAGCCCCACGTCGCGGTCGGCATCGGAGAACTTCATGCCCGCCATCAGGATCTTACGGTAGATCTCGTCCTCCTTATTGAGGAAGTGCGCATCGCAGGTCGCCACCACAGGGCGACCGTACCGGCGGCCGAGCGCCACGATCCTGCGGTTGAGATTACGGAGCGCATCCTCGTCCGGCACCTTGCCCTCAGCGACCAAGAAGCGGTTGTTGCAGATCGGCTGGATCTCAAGATAATCGTAATACTCGACGATCGCCTTGATGTCGTCCTCCGAGCGGTTGTCGAGAAGGGCGCGGAAGAGCTCGCCCGCCTCACACGCCGAGCCAATGATCAGCCCCTCGCGGTGAGCGTCGAGAACGCTCTTGGGGATGCGGGGGGTGCGGTGGAAGCACTTAAGATAGCCGTAGGAGACCAGCTTATAGAGGTTCTTAAGCCCCTCGGCGTTCTTCGCATAGATGATCATGTGGTAGGGGCGCAGGCGCAAGGGATCGGTCGCCTCGCTCATCGCCTCGGTCACCTCGCGGAAGGTATGGATCCCATCCTCCTCAAGATGCTCCAGCATACAGAAGTAGATGCGTGCCAGCATCTCGGCGTCATCCGAGGCGCGGTGATGATTGAAGTCGCCAAGCTTATAGTGACGTGCTACAGCGTCAAGGGTATGCTTCGGGAGCTTCGGGTTCAGATAGCGCGAGAGCGCGAGAGTATCAAGATAGGGATTTTTGAAGGGATAGCCGCACTCCTCGGCCGCCGCGCGGATAAAGCCGACATCAAAGTTCGCGTTGTGCGCCACGAGGGGAGCATCGCCGATAAAGTCAAGGAAACTTTGCAAAGCATCGGCGATTTTGGGGGCGTCCTTGACCATATCATCGGTGATGTGCGTTTTTTCGCTGATGAAGGGCGGGATCGGGATCTCGGGATTGACAAAGGTGTTGAAGACCTCCAGCACCTCGCCGTCGCGGATCTTCACAGCACCGATCTCGGTGATGCGGCAGGTGGCGACCGAAAGGCCGGTCGTCTCAATATCAAAGACGACGGTCTCGCCCCTGAGGGGCCCGTCATGCTCGCCATAGAGGGCGGCCACCGTGTCGTTGACAAAGTAAGCCTCGGTGCCGTAAAGCACCTTCAGCTCCGGGTACTTCTTCTCGACCTCCAGCATGATTTCCGGGAAGGCCTGGACCGTGCCGTGGTCGGTGATACCAATGGCGGTATGGCCCCAGCGCTTGGCCGTGGCGACGATCTCGTCGGGGCGGGTCAGGGCATCCATTGAGGACATATTGGTGTGCAGGTGAAGCTCGACGCGCTTCTCCGCCTCGTCGTCGGCACGGGCCAGGCGCTTGACCTTGACGATGGCCGAGGGAGCGCACACCGGCTCGTTGTTCATGTACTGCTCGCGGTACATCTTGCCACGCACGGCAAGCACCGCGCCCTTTTTGATGTCCTTGGCAAAGGCGGCCGCCTCGGCATCAAAGGCACGGCGCAGATAGACCGAGGAGGTGCCGTCGGTGATACCGATGATGACAGTGATGCGCTCGCCCGAGCGGCTCTCGCGGAGCTCGGTCGAAAAGACCTCGCCAAGGATAGTCACGGCGCCCTCAGCCGTCTGCGCCTTGGCGATCGGGATGGCACCGGTCGGCGCAAAGGGGCGCCCAAGTACGGCCTCGGGCGAGGAAATATCAAAGCGCGAGGGACCGATCGTCAGGATTGAGTCACCCGTGCTCTCGACCTCGGCCTCCCCCACCGTCAGGCTAACGGCGTGGGCATAGTCGGGATTTTCTGTGGGGGGGAGAGCCTCGCGGCGGCGCGCCTCGGCCTCGGCGGCAATGCGTGCCTGCTCCTCAAAGCGACGGCGCTCCTCACTCTCACGGGCGGCACGGCGCTCGCGCATCTTCTCCTCGGCGTTCTCACTCGACGTGATCACCACACACCTCTTGACATTGTAGCGGTTCAAAAGGATCGCCGAAAGCAGGGCAGCCGTCTTTCTGACCATCTCGACACCGCCGGCGAGGAAGGGGATCTCGACCGTAACGGTCTCTCCGTCATCGCGCGAGGTCGCCTCATAGAAGAAGCCGTTGGCAACGGCGCCGATCTTGGCGGCCTCGTCGAAGATCTCCCCCATCACCGATGCCGAAAACTCGCTCGGCGGATAATGGGGGAAGATGCGGAAGGAGTATGCCTCACAAAGCCGGCAAAGGTCATCCTCGATCGCATACAGGATCTGCGGATCCTGCCGTCTTTCGTATGTAATATTCAATTCAAGCCGCGGCGGCGTATGCGTCGCAAAGCGCAGGGCATGCCCACGCCCGGCGTCCAGAACGCGCCGGCGCACCTCCTCTTGGGGGTGATACCGCTCGCCGATCGTGCTTTTGTAGATCTCTTGTTCGATCATTCTTACGTCCTCGGGACGGTCAGCGTCCCATCAAAAGAGTTACTTCCTGTAGCCGCGGATGCGCGCAAGGAGCGCCGGGAGGATCTCGTCCTCGGGGATCTTAGCAACAATCTCACCGTGCACAAAGAGCACGGCCTCGCCCCGTCCGCCGGCAATACCAATGTCGGCCTCGCGGGCTTCGCCCGGGCCGTTGACGACGCATCCCATCAGGGCCACCGTGATCGGAACATCCGTAAGCCCCTCGCGCTCTACGGCATCGCGGAACGCGCCGGACAGCGCCACAAGGTCGATCTTCGTTCGTCCGCAGGTCGGGCAGGAGACCACCTTCATCCGGGGGCGCGCGGAAAGACCGAGGGCATCGAGAATCTCGCGCGCCGCGTAGATCTCACGCACGGGGTCGGCCGTCAGGGAGACGCGCACCGTATCGCCGATCCCCGCGGCAAGCAGGGCGCCAAGCCCCACAGCGCTCTTCACGGTTCCGGCCTGCTCGTCCCCCGCCTCGGTCACGCCGAGATGAAGCGGATAGCTTGTCCCTTCGGCGAGGAGACGGTTCGCGGCAATCATCGTCGGCACCGAGGAGGCCTTGACCGAAAGAACCGTGTCATAGAAATCGACCTCCTCGAGGAGACGTGCATGGTAGAGCGCGCTCTCGCAGAGCGCCTCGGGCGTGGGTGCGCCATGCCTTGCAAGGATCTCACGCTCAAGCGAGCCGCTGTTGACACCGATGCGGATCGGGATACCCTTCTCACGGCAGGCCGCCGCGACGGCGCGCACACGCTCGCGCCCCCCGATGTTACCGGGGTTCAGACGGATCTTATCGACGCCCGCGGCGCAGCACTCGAGGGCCAGCTTGTAGTCAAAATGAATATCGGCGCACAGGGGAACCGTTACCCCCTGCTCGCGCAGATATGGGAAGATACCGACCGCCTCGCGGTCGGGAACCGTGAGACGGACAAGATCGCACCCCGCCGCGGCCAAGGCCGCGACCTGCCGGGCGCAGGCGGCAAAGTCGTGGGGGTCGGTGTTCGTCATCGACTGCACCGAAATCGGGGCACCGCTGCCGATGGCGAGCCCCCCTGCCGTCACACGACGGCTGCTTCTTCTTGCTGTCAGTTCCTGCATAGCGTTCTTACCCCGTGATCAGGCATAGCGTTCTTACCCCGTGATCAGCTTCAAAATATCCTTGCCCGTGACAAAGATCATCAGACCAAAAAGCAAAAGGATGCCGACAAAATGGATGGCCCCCTCGACCTTCTCGGGGATCGGGCGGCGAATGGCTGCGGCGATCGCAAGGAAGAGGATGCGGCCACCGTCGAGAGCGGGAAGCGGAAGGAGGTTGACAACGCCAAGGTTCAGGCTGATAACGGCCACGAGGTAAAGGAAGTTGACGATCCCCGTTTTCGCCGTCTAAGTCGGAGGCCAAGCGGTCTTAGG
>JAZNAD010000129.1:0-11526 GCA_045586345.1 Eubacteriales bacterium | reverse complement strand
GTCACAACTACCCGACGCACGACTTCGGCCCGATCGCCAAGATCCTCGGTATCAACCGAGGCAACCGTGCCGTGTCTCTCGTCAGTATTGCCTCGGGCTCCTTCGGCATCGAGGACTTTGTCGCACGCAAGCGCCCCCAGCACGAGCACCTCAAGGGCGTGGACTTTGCCCAGGGTGATGTCATCACCACCATCATCAAGTGTGCGGGCGGCGAGACTGTTACCCTGAACCTCGACACCTCGCTCCCCCGCTTCTATTCGCGCGATTTCACGGTGCAGGGCACACGCGGCATGTACAATGAGGAAAGCGACACGATCTACATCGAGGATACGGGTATGAACCACGAGACCTCCATCCGCCGCCATGCCGGCAACGCCGAGAGATTTGAGCACCAGTACCTCTCGCCTCTCTGGCGCCCCGAAAACGGCGATAACGTCAAGGGCGGCCACGGCGGCATGGATGGCTTCTGCCTCGGGGTCTTCTTCGATCATCTCGAGCGCCGCGATCCCGACTTCCCGATCGACGTCTACGATGCCGCTACCTGGACGGTCATCACCGCCCTCTCGGAGCAGTCGATCGCCCTCGGCGGTGCCCCCGTTGCCTTCCCCGACTTTACGAACGGCGCCTGGTTCCGCCGTGCCCCCCGTCCCTGCGATGACTTTACGGGTCCTCTGCCCGAGCCCATCGCCGAGGAGGAGACCGAGGAGATCTCGGCCGCCGAAAATACGTTCTGACATTGGAAAAGCACAGCGCATCTGCGCTGTGCTTTTTTCCTTCTTCCCCTTGATTTCAGCCCCGGAAAATGCTATACTTTTACAGTAAGCAACCGCGAAAGGAGAATGCCATGAAGCTCATCATCGCCGAGAAGCCGTCGCTCGCACGCAACATCGTAGCCGGAATCGGTCAGAGCTCGGTCCGCCGTGACGGATATATCGAATGCGGCGACTACCTCATCAGCTGGGCCTTCGGCCATCTCTTTTCTCTTGCCGATATTGAAGCCTACTCAAAGGCCCCGCCCCCTGCCGACGGCGGGCGCGTCCGTTGGACTATGGACAACCTCCCCTGCTTTCCTAAGGAGTTCCGCTACGAGCTTCGCCGCGGTGCCGACAGAAAGCCCGACGCCGGTGTCGAGAAGCAGTACCGCACGATCGCCGCACTTTGCAACCGCCCCGACGTTGACCTTGTCATCAACGCCGGGGATGCCGACCGCGAGGGCGAGATCATTGTTCGCACTTGTGTAAACACTGCTTTACAAACCAAGAAGAAGCAGGCGAGACTGTGGCTCCCCGACCAAACACCGGAGACGATTGCCAAGGCCCTTGCCGAGATGGAGGACGAGGCCGCCTACGACGATCTCGCGGCCGAGGGGTACGCCCGCACCTACATCGACTGGCTCTACGGCGTCAACCTCACGCGCTACGCCACGCTGAAGACCGGCAAGCTTTTGCGCGTCGGCCGTGTTATCATCCCCATCGTCAAGGCGATCTATGACCGCGACCTTGCCATCCGCAACTTCACGCCCGAAAAATACCTCGCGCCGCAAAGCCGCGCCAAGACGAACGGCGAGGTCGTCGAGCTGACCTCGAAGCGGCGCTTCAAGGCCGAAGATCGCGCCGAGGCGGCCGCCTACTGCCGCGCGCTGAACGGGGCGGGCGCCACCGTCACCCAGCATAAGTCGAAGCGCGACCGCCTCTCGCCCGGCAAGCTCTATTCACTCTCCAAGCTCCAGAACGTCCTCGGCAAAAAATACAAGATGTCGATGACCGACAGCCTCGCCATCATCCAGAAGCTTTACGAGGAGGGCTACCTCACCTATCCGCGTACCAACTCGGAATATATGGCGACCGCCGAGAAGGACAAGGTCAGAAAGATCCTCGCGGGCGTCGCAGGCCTCGGCTATCCCGTCAAATTCCGCGACTCGAAGCAGATCTTTGACGACGCGAAGATCGAGTCACATTCGGCGCTGACACCGACCTACAAGATCCCAGACAGATCGAAGCTCACAGAGCGCGAGATGCAGGTCTACTCGACCGTCTTCCGCCGGTTTGTGGCGGTCTTCTGCACCGAGGACTGCATCATAGAAAAGACCGAGCTTGAGATCTCGGTCGGCGACATTGAAAAATTCACGCTGAAGGGCACCGCCATCCTTGAGCCCGGCTGGACGAAGTACGATGACGCCGGCATGAAGGACAAGCTCCTCCCCGCCCTTACGAAGGGCGATACCGTTGCTGTCGACTTTTCCCCGATCGAAAAGGAGACCACCCCGCCGAAGCACTACACCATCGAGACCCTCAACAACTACCTGAAGAACCCCTTCAAGGAGGAAAAGGCCGCCCTCAGCGAGGCACACGAGGGCGACGTCACCGCGGAGAGGGACGACAGCGAGGATTACCGCGCCATCTTCGAGGGCCTTGAGCTCGGCACCGAGGCCACGCGCACCGGCATCATCGACAACGCCAAAAAGAGCGGCTACATCCAGCTCAAAAAGGACGTCTACACCATCCTGCCCGACGGCGAGTACCTGATCGAGGCGCTCGGCCGCCTCGGCATCAATATGGACAAATATAAGACCAGCGAGCTCGGCCGCGCCTTGAAGCGTGTCTTCCGTGGCAAGATGACGGTCGCCGAGAGCGTGAGGCTCGCCGAGGCCGAGATCGCCGAGATCTTCCGTCGGCGCGATCTGCCGCCGGAAAAGGACACCGACACCGGGCTGTTCGGCGACGAGGTCGGCACCTGCCCGCTCTGCGGCGGCACGGTGCGCCGCACCTCCTTCGGCTACGGCTGCTCGAATTACCGCGACAAGAATTGCCGCTTCTCGGTGCGCGAGGTCATCTGCGGCCGCCCGATCTCGATCGCCATGATGCGCCAGCTCCTCGCCGAGGGGAAGACCGGGCTCATCGAGGGATTCGTCTCGCCGAAGACCGGGCGCTCATTCGACGCCTGCCTCAAGCTCTCGGAGGGGCGTGCCGTCTTTGAATTCCCCAACCGCCCGGCTCCCACCGCCGCTCGGACGGCACCGCCGCCCGATTACACGCCGCCGCCCGATTACACGCCGCCGCCCGACCTTCCGCCCTACCCCGAAAATCCCCTCCCCGATTGGGTCAAAAAATCATAAGCAGGATACTACCGTGAAAACCGCAACACTCAGCGACCTCCCCCTCATTTCCGAATATCTGCACAAGGAGCCGCGCCGTCTCTGCTCCTCCACCCCCGGCGTTCTTTTCATGTGGCGCGACTATTTCCGTCTCGCCTTCCGCGAGGAGGAGGGCACGCTCCTTGTCCGCCTCGCCTATGACGGCGCGCGAGATGCCTATCTCTTCCCTCTCGGGCGCGATCCCGAGGGCGCCCTTCGCACGCTTTACGGGGAAGCCAAGGAGAAGGGCGAGCCGCTCGAGCTCTTTGGCCTTGACGACAGCGACCGCGACCGCCTGCTGGCCATCTTCCCGGGTGCCACTGTCGAGGCCGACCGCGGCGAGGCCGATTACCTCTACAACACACAGGAGCTTGCGACTCTCGCCGGCAAGCGCTTCGGCGGCCAGCGCAACCACACGAACCGCTTTGACCGCCTCTACCCCGACCATTCGCTCACGCCGATCTGCGAGGATGATGTCGGGGACCTCCTCTCCTTCCTCGATGCCTTTGCCAGGGACCACGCCGAGCGTCCCCTCTTTCTTGAGGAGATCGACATGACGCGCGAGGTGCTGATGCATTACACCGCCTACGGGATGCAGGGGGTCGTCCTGCGCGTCGGGGATGCCGTCGCCGCCTTCGCCATTGGCGAGGTCATCGGCGATATGCTCGCCGTCCACATCGAAAAGGCCGACACCTCCTTCCACGGGGCGTATCAGAAGATCGTCTCGGGCTTTGCCTCCTATATTGATCCCGAGGCCGTTCCCCTCCTCAACCGCGAGGACGATATGAACGACGAGGGCCTCCGCAAGTCCAAGCTCTCCTATCACCCCGTCGCCATCCTCGACAAATGGCGTGTGACCGTACCCACATAAAAAAGAAGCAGACCGAGGTCTGCTTCTTTTTGCTATTGACAATTTGAATTTCATATGATACAATAATAGTGGTAATGCTTCTAACTTTGCTTCGTCAGAATTCGTATTCTCCTGCAAAGCGTCGGTGCTACGAACGATATACAAGAGAATATGTTAATACGAAGCACGATTCTAAAACAACCTTCACCTTAGAATTGTGTTTTTTGTTTTGAGGAGGTGAATCCTTTGGCTTCTTTAGTTTGTTCGAAAGATTTTGCTAACCCTTATCCTCTTTTGAATCGCAATTATGCCGCATGGCAGCCAAGGCATCAGTGAATTCCTTTCTTAGGTGTCATGCGGCATCTCCAACAAGAGCAATGTGAAAATAAAACATACAAGTAAAAATAGGAGGCCCATATGAAGAAAATATTTAGTGTTGCTTTAGCACTCGCTCTGTTTTTTTCTGTGGTATGCAACGCTTCGGCCACAGAAATCCATTCCAGCGCAGATGTTGACGTAATCACCGAAAAAGAATGCTATCTTGCGGGCGAGAAATGGCTAAAAGAAAATTATAATGACGGCACAAGAATTGAAAGCGTGGTTCCGGTTAAGGATCTTTATGATGAATTGAACGGATACTGCATCAATTTTTCAAAAAATAACGAACCGAATGGCTATTTGCTTCTTAATGCATCAAAAGATTCTGCATCATATATTCGCGAATTTTCGTTAACCGGAAAGGGAATATACGATCAATTGATTGAAAATAGCGGTCTCAGCAAAAATGTTGCTTCTGCAATTTACACAACGAACCCGTTTGAATATGCCGTCCGATACACAGATGCCAAAGGCGAACACATTTACAATTGTGATGATACGATTATGTCCCTCGACACGGCGAAAAAGCAGTATTCAGTGAATACCATTACATACGTAGGAAAGAATGAAAATTCTCGCTCAGATAGCGATAAAGAAACATACTACACTGCATTCTTTTTTGGTGCGGATTTCTCAATCGGCTATTCGGATGAAAACGATCATGTGATCCCCGGGGCAGATGTTTTTGTTCCTTACACAATGGGTGAACTTCGCAATGGAGTTAATACAAAAAATTGTGGGCCTACTGCTGCCGCAAATATTTGCGCACTGTATTACAGCAAGGGAAAAACCAATATCCTAATAAGCGGTGATATTGATGAGACATATGCAGCATTAGTGAGTGAAGTTGGTTTTGACCCTAACAGTACAACTGATGAAACAAATGTCTTTTCCTTGAGGTCGGGATTACGTCGTTATGTGAGGGATCGGTCGTATAGCATTTCGGTAAACGGATATCTTCTTAACTGGTGGTCGGGCTTTCAAGAGGATTTTGACGATAATATGAGCAATCTCATATTCATACAAGGGAATAAGCAACAGGACGGTGAATGGGTTGTTGTTGGACATTTTGTCGTAGGAATAGGATATCGAATTTTGAATGATGGATCAAGATACATCAGAGTATATGACGGTTGGAACAAATCCAACACCCGGTTTTTGCACTTTGACGCAGATTCCTTGGTAACGTTTATGGGGGCGAGTGTCACTATTTCTTGAGGGATACCTATATGAAACAACGCAAAAGCAACGACACTTTTTGGCACAGATTGGTTCTTTTTCTCTTGATTGCCGTTATCATTCTGTCTACCGTAGTCATCAAGCAACAGTTTGATATCCGTGATAAGGAGATTCTTACCTATTATCAGATTGGGCTACCGCGAATAAAGGATGAGACGAATCCGGTTGAGCCGTCACGAAACGATTATGAGACTATCATTGCCGCAGAGTACTATAGCCTTATCCCCAACTACTGTTATGAAACCGAGGATTACGAGGTTGTACACGTTCTCCTTGGTATCCTCAAAAATGCCTCCTTTCAAAAGCACAGGCGCATCAAGAGTTGGGATGGCGAGGCTATCTGCTTTACCACCGAGGACCATATAAGAGAACTCCATCAGTATTCTATCTGCGTCAATGGCAACGTGCTTGTCATAACGGTCGATGGAAACAGTGAGTTTTACAGCTGCTCTCTCGGCGGAGTCTTTCAAAACACGCTGCAATATTATCAGATAGACTTATATGAAGAGTCCAACTAACAAAAAGAAGCAGACCGAGGTCTGCTTCTTTTTCGTTAGAAGAAATAGCCGTACATCTCATATATCGCTCCGCCGCCGAGGTACAGCTCCTTCAGCTTGCGCTGGAAGCTGGTGTCACCGGGGAGCTCCTCGATCCTGAAATCGGTATCGAGGCGGTGGAAGATAAAGTTGAAGACACCGTTCGCCGCACTGCGGAGGGCGAGCGAATGGAAGCGGCGGCGGAATTTCGTAATGTTGGCGTCAGGGCCAAGCATACCGTCAAGCTGCGGGTCCATCATCCAGCTCTCGCACACAAAGGCACGGTAATCACACCCCTTGAAGTAGGTCGCCAGGAATTCGCGGATCTCGGCCATCGTCTCGCTGACGAGCGCATCGTCAAGCTTGCCGCCGCCGGGAATATGAATGCCCACCGCCTTGTCGCCCCGGCGGAGGACCGGCGTCCACTCGCTCTTTTTGAGCGAGACCTCACGGTGCTCAACGTAGCCGCGCTCGTCATACGGATGCCCGACGTACGTCTCCCCCGTCTCGGTGACGGTAGGTGTCCACGCCCCCTCGGCATCCTCGAAATGGCGGGCGCCGAGGGCGTAGCCCGAGCGGTGAAGGTCGATCCCGTCGGCAAGAGCCACGGTCCTGCCGTCCCTGTGGCGAAAGACAGCAGCCGACACGCGGAATTCGGCAGGCACCTCGATCTGGAGACGCCCAACGAAGAAGAGCTTGCCGTCCAGCGTCAGCTGATGCCAGGAAAGAAGATGGAAGCCCGAGGCGCCGCCAAAGCGCTCCCGGTAGCTCTTGACCGTCTTCTCAATGGAGCGGACCGTGCCGATGATTTTATCCTCGGGAAGCCCGCGCTCACGCATTCTTGCGATGGCCTCGGGAATTCCCGAGGCGGTCGCAAGCCCCGGCAGCATATCGTAGGCAAGGTCATGGCCACCCGCGGGAGGTTGCGGTGCTTCAAAATGAGAAAGATCCTCGCCGATCGCCTCTCGGTCGCGGAGGGCATAGGCAAGAAGAGAGAGAAAGTGCGAGAGTGCCTCGTTCCTCCCGACCGCCGCAGCCGCCTCCTTAAAAACGTCAAGATACTCCGGGAAGACGCCGTACTCGGCATGCAGGCGCTCGTAATACGCAGGGTCGGTCAGCGCGCATCCGTCGGCATCAAAGCGGTCCATGACCTCGTCATAAAAGCCGCGCCACCGCTCGGGAAAGCGCGCAACAGAAAGCGCGGCCATCAGCCCGTCAATCGTTTGTCTCATATTACCACCCCTTCTGTTCTTTCCTGTGCCGGCGCCGGATATTTTTGCCTTTCTTATACCGCCCAGGCAACGGCGCGGCTCACCCCTTACGGCCTATGTCCTCCATACGTATCCTTCCGCTGTCAAAATACACCTTCATTATAGTGTAGCAAAAGCAAAAAAACAAGTGCCTGAGAAAAAAAGAGACCGCCGCCGTCCATAATAAAGGCGAACGGCGACCAACGGATGGCATATACTAACAGTAAACGATGGCCTGAATGAGCCTGAACCGACAAGTCCGCAGCGGTTAATCTTCGCCGGGCAAATATTCAGGCTAAGGGAGGATTTGCCTATGTGTTCGATTTCCGGCATCTACGACTATCGCGAGGAGGGGCGCCCCACCGCCGAGGAGATAGGGCGTGCGATGGCGCACCGTGGCCCCGATGCCCACGGCGACTTTGAGGGAGGGCGCGTCGCACTCCACCATGACCGCCTCACCGTCATCGACCCCGAGGGCGGTAGCCAGCCGATGAGCCGCCGCCACGGGGGAAGGCGCTATACCATCGTCTATAACGGTGAGCTCTATAACAGCGATGCCGTCCGCTCCGAGCTGCGCCACGCCGGCATTCGTCCCCAAAGCAGCTCGGACACCGAGCTCGTGCTCTATTCGTATATCCTTTTCGGCGAGGACGCGCCGCGCCACCTCAACGGCATTTTTGCCTTCACCGTCTATGACGAAGGAAGGGATGCCCTCTTTTTTGCGCGCGACCGTCTCGGTGTCAAGCCCCTGTATTACGCCGAGTACGGGGGGCGCTTTTACTTCGCCTCCGAGGTGAAGGGGATCCTTGCCGCCAGCAAAATGCCGGCACGCCTCTCGCAGAACGGGCTCTTTGAGCTGCTCTACCTCTCCCCTGTCACGCTCCCCGAAAGCGGCGTGCTTGCAGGCATACGGCAGGTGCCGCCCGCACACGCAGGGTGGGTCACGCCGAGCGGCCTCTCGCTCCTCCGCTATTGGGAGCTGACCCCGAGTGACGAGCCGACCTCAGAGAAGGCAGCCATTGAAAACACTCGACTTCTCCTTTCGGATGCCGTTCGCCGTCAGCTGATCTCGGACGTTCCTCTCTGCACCCTGCTCTCGGGTGGGCTCGACTCCTCGATCATCACCTCCATCAGCGCCGCCGCCTACCGCGAGCGCGGCGAGGTGCTCTCGACCTATTCCTTTGAATACGAGGACAATACGAGCTACGCCCCCACCCTCTTTCAGCCGAACCGCGACGACGACTACGCCTCGTGGCTGGCCGCCGAGCTTGGCACGCGCCACGAGATCCTCACCGCCCCCACCGAGAAGGTCGCCGCCCTTCTGCCCGAGGCGGCGCGGATGCGCGATATGCCCGGGCAAGCGGATATCGACTCCTCTCTCCTCTTTTTCTGCGGGGAGATCAAAAAACGGCATACGGTGGCCCTCTCGGGCGAATGTGCCGACGAGATCTTCGGCGGGTATCCGTGGTTCTACCGCCCCGAGATGCTCGAGCGCGATCATTTTCCCTGGATCCATGATGAAGGGGTGCGTCCCTCCCTCTTTCTGCCCGAAATCGCCCAACTCAATGAGGGACGTGAGCGTCTCCGCGAGGTCTACCGTCACGCAGTTGCGACAGCTCCGCTCACAGGCTGCGAAACGGCCGAGGACCGCACGGCACGCATCGCAACGCACCTCTCGGTCAATTACTTTATGACCAATCTTCTCTCCCGTAAGGACCGCATGAGCATGGCGCGTGGGCTTGAGGTGCGCGTCCCCTTTGCCGACCACCGCATTCTCGAATATGCGTACAGCATCCCCTGGAGCATCAAATTCCGCGGCGGTGTCGAAAAGGCACTTCTGCGCGATGCGATGCAGGGGATCCTCCCCGAGCGCATTCTCACACGCAAGAAGAGCCCCTACCCGAAGACCCACAACCCACGCTACGAGGAGGCTGTTCGCCGCATGCTTACTGAGCGCCTTGCCTCGCCCGAAAGCCGACTTGCCCCCCTCCTTGACCGCCGCCGCCTTACCGCCCTCATGGACGGAGAGGACGTCACCTGGTTTGGCCAGCTGATGGCGCGCCCGCAGCTCCTTGCCTGGCTCATCGAGCTTGACGAATGGCTGAACGCCTATCGCGTGGAGATCGTATGACCCCCGCATAAAAACGGGAAAAAGCAAAAAAGCCCTTGCCGTTTTTCTACCCCTCTGGTATAATAAGGATAACGAAAAACGAAAGAAGGCTTCTTATGTCGATAGAAAGGGTACGCAGCTACCTCCACGCTCTCGGTGCCGAGGAGCGAATCCGTGAATTTCCCGTCTCGAGCGCGACGGTCGAGCTGGCAGCCGCTGCGCTCGGCTGCGCTCCCGAGCGCATTGCCAAGACCCTCTCCTTCGGCCTTTCGGATGGGGTCATCCTGGTCGTAACGGCGGGCGACGCACGGATAGATAACCGCAAGTATAAGGACTTTTTTGGTGAAAAGGCACGCATGCTCCCCCACGAGGCGGTGGCAGCCGCCGTCGGTCACGCCGTGGGTGGGGTCTGCCCCTTCGCCGTCGCGCCCGGGGTGCGGGTCTACCTTGATGAGAGCCTTCGCCGCTTCCCGACTGTCTTCCCCGCCGCCGGAAGCTCGAACAGCGCCATCGAGGTCACCCCCGAGGAGCTTGAGACCTTCGTTGGAAGATGCGAATGGGTGGACGTTTGCAAGCTACCGGAGGGAGAGTAAAAAAGAACCGATCTCGCTTGAGATCGGTTCTTTTTTACTGAAGGAGAAGGTCGTTCTCCTTGATCCATCCAAGGTGACGAAGCAAAAGCCCGAGCGCCC
Organism: Eubacteriales bacterium; assembly: GCA_045586345.1. GTDB lineage: Bacteria > Bacillota > Clostridia > Oscillospirales > CAG-272 > UBA1740. Next base: position 1,338 of record JAZNAD010000129.1, on the reverse strand, counting down.
AGCAAAGCACCGCAGGGAGGATGAAGCAGATAAGGATAAGACCGAACCAATCGAGGAAGCCGACAGCATCGGGATATTCTCCACCGTACCAGCCGAGGATGATCCCGATAGGACCGAGGAGACCGCAGGTGCCCATCCCCGAGTTGATGGCCGCACCGTACATGCGGAGGTCAAACAGGCAGGTGGCAAGCGGACCCGTAATGGCCGAGGCCACGACGGGAGGGATCCAGAGTCGGGGATTTTTGATGAGGTTGTGCATCTGGAGCATGCTGGTGCCGATGCCCTGCGAGACAAGGCCACCCCAGCGGTTCTCGCGGAAGCTCATCACAGCAAAGCCCACCATGTGCGCGCAGCAGCCGGCCACCGCCGCACCGCCTGCGAGGGCAAGCCCCTCGGCATTCTCGGGAAGGACACCGCCGACCATCGCGCCCGAAAGACCGATGGCCGCACAAATGGCCGCCGAGCTGATAGGCAAGGTAAGAGCAATACCCACAACCAACGAAACCAGCACACCCATCACGAAGGGCTGCTGAAGCGTCGCCCAGCCGATGAAGCTGCCGACGTAGCTGACAAGGATGCCGATGTATTTCGCAATCAGAACGGCCAGCCCACCGCCGACAAGGACCGTGACAAAGGGAGTGACAAGGATATCCACCTTGGTCTCCTTGGAGACCGCCTTACCGAATTCGACGGCAATAATGGTTATAAGCAGAACGGCCAAGGGACCGCCCGCGCCCCCCTGGCTGTTGGCAATCATGCCGACAAGAGCCGACGAATAGATGACAAGGGGCGGCGCCTTCAGGGCATACGCAATCGCCACCGCCATGGCACAGCCGGCCGCTTGGGCACCGTAGCCGCCGATGGTCTTAAAAAAGGAAAGAAAGGGGATAAGACCAATCGCGTTGAAGATCGTGGCAATAAGGAGTGAGCCGAAAAGGCCGAGCGCCATCGCCCCGAGGGCATCAATGCCGTAACGCTTGCCCGAAAAAGCGATGTCCTTCCGTGCCAAAAACGCACGGAGCCTGTCCAAAAAACGCGACTTACTGTTTTCCATCTTGAAGAGATCCTTTCGTCTTGCTTTTATTTGAAAACAAGTATAGCACAAATAGAGGGGGGTTGTAAAGACCCCCTTGAAAAATTTGTCATATCGCACAAAAATTCGCTTTGTAAGAGCTTTTTCACTGTTATGTCACAGGGTGTTCATAAATTACAGTGGAAAATGGGGGATTTTTTGCGAAGAAAAACGAATGTTTCTTCGTGTTTATTTTTTGTTCACGGGAAGGAAACGGGATTTTTGTAATGTTTTGTTTGCGTTTTTCGTCAAAACGGAGCAAGAGG
>JAZNAD010000128.1:0-14335 GCA_045586345.1 Eubacteriales bacterium | reverse complement strand
CGATGGAGCTCGGTATCGACATCGGCAAGCTCGAGCGCGTGGCGCAGATTGATGCGCCCACCACCGTTTCGGGCTTTCTCCAGCGCCTCGGCCGCTCGGGGCGCCGTGGCGCGCCTCCCGAGATGTTTATGCTCTTCCGTGAGGAAACGCCCCTCCCGAACACCCCGCTCCCCCAGCTGATCCCGTGGGGACTTCTGCGCGGGATCGCGATCGTGGAGCTGTATCGCGGTGAGCGCTTCATTGAGCCGCCCATCATCCGCAAAATGCCCCTCTCCCTCGCCTTCCAGCAGACGCTGTCCGTGCTTGCCTCCTCGGGCGAATTGAAGCCGGCCGCCCTGGCTGAGCGCATCCTCACCTTGCCTCCCTTTGCCTCGCTCTCACCCACCGACTACCGCGAGCTTCTCGTTTCGATGGTCGAGGGCGATTACATTGAGCTTCTCGAGGAGGGCGGCTGCATCGTCGGCCTCAAGGGCGAGCGCCTTACCAATAATTTTAAGTTCTACGCCGTCTTTGCCGATAGCGAGGACTATACCGTCCGCTCGGGCTCGGATGAGATCGGCACGATCACCACGCCGCCGCCCGTCGGTGACCGCTTTGCCCTTGCCGGCCGTGTCTGGGAGGTCGAGGAGGTCGATCTCTCCCACCGCCTCGTCTTTGTTCACGGGGTGGAAGGGAAGATGGAGATCTCCTGGCCCGGCGGCACCGGCGAGATCCACACGCGCCTCCTTGAAAAAATGCATGAGATACTCTTCGGCACCGAGACCTATTCCTACCTGATGCCGAACGCCGCCCGTCGCCTCGAAACGGCGCGCCATACGGCGCGCGCCGCGCGCATGCAGGAGTCCCCCCTCGTCTCCCTCGGCGGCTCGAGCTTCGTTCTTTTTCCATGGCTCGGCACGCGCGGCTTCCGTGCGGTGCGCCGCACCCTTGCGCACTATGCCTCATCGCTCGGCATCTCGGAGATCCGCGGCGAGGGCTGCTGCTACATCACCTTTAAGGCCGAGCGCTCGAGCGGCGCGCGCTTTCTCGAGGGGCTTTCCTCACTCCTCCGTACCTCCCCCCCCTCGCCCGACGAGCTTGTCGGCAGTGGGGAGGCGCCCTGCTTTGAGAAGTACGACGAGTATATCCCGGCGCCCCTTCTGCGCCGCGCTTATGTGGCCGATCGCCTCAATTTTGACGAGGTTCTTATGCGGTTCTCTGGCGATGATCCCTTGATATACGCTAAAAAGTAACATCATTCTATCAAAAATTCAAATAATCGCAAAAATCAAATAAAAAGAACCGTTTTTTGCTAAAAAACCAATAAAAACGGATTGCACAAACGTTTCTATAATCGGGAGAGGACGATATGAGCGACATTTACAGCCTTCTGGCCCCCTATTACGACGCTTTTAACAGCGATCTCGACTACGGCGCGTGGGCCGATGCGATCGAGGAGGCCTTCCGCCGGCACCGCCCGGAGGGCGTGCCCTCGGTGCTTGACCTCGGGTGCGGCAGCGGTCGGATGACGGTGGAGCTGGCACGGCGCGGCTACGATATGATCGGGGTGGATGCTTCGCCCGAGATGCTCACGGCCGCGCGCGATGCCGCCGACGGGGCAAGGGTGCTTCCGCGTTGCCTTTATCTGCTCCAGGATCTTTGCTCCTTTGAGCTGTACGGCACGGTTGAGGCGGTCATCTGCTGCCTCGACACCCTCAACCACCTCACAAGCTACCGCGACCTGCGTGCCTGTCTCGCTCTCGTCCACAACTATCTCGTTCCCGGCGGGCTCTTCCTGTTTGATCTCAATAGCCGCAAAAAGTTCGAGACCGTTTACGCTGACAACGTGTATACCTATGAGACCGAGGATGCCTTCTGCATCTGGCAGAACGATTACCGGAGGGCCTCCTCGCTCGCCGATTTTTACGTGACCGTCTTTGAGCAGAACGGGGACGGCAGCTATCGTCGCTCGGACGCCCTGACGCGCGAGCGGATGTACCCGACCGAGAGCATCCACCGTGAGCTGCGCGCCGCAGGCTTTACACCGCTCACGGTGGGCGCCGCCCCCTATACCGACACTGCGACGAGGGACGACGACCGGCTGTATTTCGTCGCACGGGCAGAGAAACCGTTTCCTGCGAAAACGAACCAATAAATCAAAGCAACAGTAAGGAGAAACATCATGGCTAAGATCCTTCGCGGCATGTCAAGAGACGGCAGTGCCCGCATCCTTGTGACCGATACCCGGGATATAGTCGATCGGGCGATCGCCTACCACAAGACCACCCCGACCGCCTCGGCGGCGCTCGGCCGTCTTCTCACCGCTACCTCGATGGTTGGCTCGCTGATGGGCGAAAAAGAAAACCGCATTACCTTCTCGGTGAGCGGTGACGGCCCGATCGGCAAGCTCCTCGCTACCTCGGACTATTACGGCAACGTCAAGGGGTACATCGAAAATCCCCTTGCCGACCTCCCGACAAAGCCGAACGGCAAGCTTGACGTTGGGGGTGCTGTTGGCCGCGGGACCCTGGCCGTCATCCGTGAGGACGGCTCGGCCGAGCCCCATATCGGTACGGTGGCCCTCGTCAGCGGTGAGATCGCCGAGGATATCACGCAGTATTTTGCCGAAAGCGAGCAGATTCCCACTCTCTGCGCCCTCGGCGTGACGGTCGATCGCGACTACACCTGCCTTGCCGCCGGCGGTGTTCTCGTCCAGCTTCTCCCCTTCGCCGATGAGGAGGTCATTGCTCGCCTTGAGGAGAACGCCCCGGATCTCTTTGATATCTCTCGCTATTTCCGCGAGGGGAAGACCCGCGAGGAGGTCGCCGAGATCGCCATGCGGGGTATCCCCTTCGATATCTTTGATGAGATCGACACGGCTTACCGCTGTGATTGCTCGCGCGACCGTATGCTCACCGCCATCCGCCGTGTCGGACGCCCCGAGATCCTCAAAATGCTCGACGAGGAGGAGGCCGAGGGCCACGGCCGAACGCTTGAGGCCACCTGCCGCTTTTGTAACGCCGCCTATCGCTTCCCGGAAAAAGAACTGCTTGAAAAGTAAAAAGAAAAGCCGTCCATCAGACGGCTTTTCTTTTTAGGTTCAAATATCGCGCTTGGCACCCTTAAACGGCTTATGGAAGACGCTCAGCGCATCCTCAAAGTCGGCGTCCGAGAGCGTCGCTGTCGGGGTCTGGCGGGCGGTGGGGGCCTCGGCGGGCTCCTCCGCGATCCCGGTGAAGATCGGCTCCTCCGCGGTGACGGTCGCGCGGCGCTCTACCGTGCCGAGAGGCTTCTTGGCTCCCTCAAAGCCGGTGGCGATGATGGTGATACGGAGCTCGTCCTCAAGGAGGGGATCGAAGGTCGCGCCCCAAATGATATTGGCATCGGGATGGCTCTCGGAGGCAATGATGTTCGAGGCGAGATAAATGTCGTCAAGCGGAACGTCGGGTGCCCCCGTGATGCTCGCGAGAATGCCGGTCGCCCCGGCGATCGAGGTCTCAAGGAGGGGAGAGCAGATCGCCTGCTTCGCCGCGATCTCGGCCTTGTCGGGACCCTTGCCGCAGCCCATGGCCATGTGGGCAAGCCCTGCGTCCTTCATGATCGTGCTGACGTCGGCAAAATCGAGGTTGATGAAGCCGGGGACGTTAATGAGCTCGGAGACCGAGCGCACACCCTGCAAAAGCACGTCGTCGGCAATCGCGAAGGCGTTGGCCAGCGTAATCTTGGCGTCCGAGACCTGCTTCAGGCGGTCGTTCGGGATGACAATCAGCGAGTCGACCACCGAGCGGAGGGTCTCAACACCCATCTCGGCCTGCGCAATGCGCTTTTTACCCTCAAAGGCAAAGGGCATGGTTACGATACCGACCGTAAGGATGCCCATATCGTGCGCCGCTGCCGCGATGACGGGAGCCGCGCCCGTGCCTGTGCCACCGCCCATACCGGCCGTGACAAAGACCATGTCGGCGCCCTTGATCTGCTCGCGGATCTCATCGAGATTTTCCTCGGCCGCGAGGCGCCCGATCTCGGGATTCGAGCCGGCACCGCGACCGTTCGTGGTCTTCTGACCGATCTCGATCTTGGTCGAAGCACGCGAGGCGCGGAGCGCCTGTCCGTCAGTATTCACGGCGATGAATTCCACGCCGTGGATGTTGCTCGATATCATGCGGTCAATGGCGTTGTTGCCGCCTCCGCCCACGCCGAAAACCTTAATGATGATACCGGCGCTTACTTCTCTGTCGTTCGTTTGAAAATCCATGAGGATCCCTCCGTTCGGTAAGGTAAGGTTTACAAGATGCAAGGGATGGCGCTCCGTGTGCGGGGAAGACCGTGAAAAAGCGGGACACCTATATACGGGACACCTATATACAATTATACCATTTTCGACACCGATTGCAAGCCCTCACGCGAATTTTTTAAATTTTCTTCCACAGGAAGGCCGATGCCCCGCTCGTCGTAGACGGGGATGCCGGCGGCAAGGAGCAGCTCAGCCGTCACGCCTGTGCCCTCGCGCCGCGTCCTTGTGAAGCTGCCGTCGTAGATCCCGTCGGTCCCGCAGGAGGGGCTCATATCCTTGAGGATGACCCCCGCAGCTCTGTGACGGCGGCAGAGGGCGAGCGTTGCCTCGGCGCCGCGGCGATAGGCCTCGGTCACGTCGCGCCCCTCGCAGCTTATGACACGGTCGCCCTTTCGCTCGGCGGGCGGGCGAGGCGTCGGAAGGCCGCCCATCACCTCGGGGCAGATGGGGATGAGGGTATGGTAGCGGGCGATAGCTGCGATCTCGGGGGAAACCCCGCGGCGCTTTCCGTCGTAGCGGCAGGCTTCACCGAGAAGGCAGGCGCTGATAAGCAGAATCATAGCATCTCCTTGACATTGAAGTTTTAGTGTGTTACAATGAAAGGCGAAATTTGTGGAAGGAGGGAAGATATGCAACGGCTGATTCTGGATATGCGGCGCCACCGCCGCGGCATCACCGATCTGTTTGTACTCGCGCTGTTCGGTGCGGTCGGTCTTATCCTCGCCTTCTCGAAGTCGTCCTTCTACCTTGTCCTTGCCCCTTTTGCCCCACGGATCGTCTACGAGATCTTTTTTGTGATCGCAGGGGACGTGGGGGAGACCGTGCTTCTGACGGTCGGCATCTTTCTTGCGCTATGCCTCTCGGCGCTTTGGTTCTTCCTGTGGTACGGGGCACGGCGCAGCCGCCGCGTTCTCGCCCTTGCCGCCGCCGCGTACGCGCTCGATACCGTTATCCTTGCGAGCTTTTCCTTCCGTACCTCGTACGCCTACGGGATGGCGGATAGCATGTTTCATCTTCTCGCGCTTTTCTCGCTTCTTCGCGCCTATACGGCCGCGCGACGCATCGAGGCGGCTCCGGTCCCCGCCGTCCACGAGATCACATCGGTGCTGGAAAGCCTTGCGCCTCTCCCTCCCGACCTTGCGGCAGGGGATGCCATAGGCGACGCCCCGCCCGATGAGACCGATACCTCGCCCTTGCGTGATGCGGTACCGCGCCGCCGTCGCTTTTTTGACCTCACCCACAAGGGGCTGGCGATCCTTGTGACCCGCGCCTTCGGCCGCACAGAGCTCACCGTCAACGGGAAGGTGTACGCCGAGGCCGAGGGGGTGGTCGAGCTTGCCTATACGCTCACCGCCACGGTCAGCGGCCATAGGATCACGGTGCGCTTTCATCCCGGCAGCTTCTCGGCCGTGATGCTGCTTATCGTCGACGGCCGGCTTGTTGCCAAGCTGCGGCGCACGCACTGATCCTGAAAAAGGGCTCTCGGTGAGAGCCCTTTTTCCTATCTTGCCTCCAGATGGTCAAGCAGTGCTGCGGGATCGTCGCTGACAAAGAGCAGACCAAGATCGCCCACGGGCAGAAAGGCCTCCTTTTCCATATGGCGCAGGAGCACAAGGAGCGACTCATAAAAGCCGTTGGTATTCAGCACGGCGATCCTCTTCTTGATGCGCCCGAGGTGGCGGAGCGTGAAGATCTCAAAGAATTCCTCCAGCGTCCCGATGCCGCCGGGCGTTACGATAAAGGCGTCGGAAAGCTCCTCCATCCGTTGCTTTCTCTCGCGCATCGTTTCGGTCGAATAAAAGTCGGTGCAATGCGGCGAGAAGGCGCCGTCCGGGAAAAAGGTGGGTGCCACCCCGATGATCTCGGCGCCCGCAATGCGTGCCGCCCCTCGGGCGCAGGCCCCCATCAGTCCGCGGCCGCCGCCGCCGAAGACGAGACCGTGGCCCCGCCTCGCCATTTCCTCACCGAGTGCCTCGCCCGCTGTAAGAAATGCGGGGCGAATATCATCACTCGCTGAGCCGTATACGCAAAATTTCATGTTGTCTTCTCCTTTGTCATGCGCGTTGCCATCGGGCATCCAGCCTCGCGGTATTCCGTAACGCGTATACCGGTAGTATACCCGAAAAGCACGCGCTTGTCAATTGCCCTTTTTCACATATGACCGCCTCAAAAGGGACAGATCCCAGGCAAACCGTGCAAAAGGACAAGCAAACTATACAAAATATGCGTCACGCAATTCCTGCGTGACGCATATTTTGTTAGAGTATCCCCGTGGCTCTCGTGCCGGTTCCGATCAAAGGTATTCGGCGGCCTGCTCGCGCTCGGCCTCGGCCTCGTTTTCCTCGTAGGCGATCAGCTGGACGTTGTAGGCGTCGATCACGGCATTTTCAAGCTCCGCACGGAAGGCGGCGTTGATGGGATGCACGATATCGCGGTAGGTCCCGTCGGGATTTTTCCTCGAGGGCATCACGATAAAATAGCGATCTCTGGCATAGATCACCTTGATATCGTGCACGGCAAGCGCCTCGTCAAAGGTAACCGAGACAACAGCCTTCATCGGGCCGTCATCGAAGAATTTACGGATTTTGATGTCTGTGATCTGCATGGTGCAATTCCTTTCGTTTGCTAGCCGTAACGGCTATGCTCTTTGATTTTATTGTACCCCGAGAATGTGACCTAGGGTAGATAACTTTGTGAATTTTTTCCAAATAAGTTGTTAAAACCTTGACGCATTTTGCCTTGTTTTTGCTTGCTTCCTTGATCTTTGACGAAGAAAGGCGGGTCTTTATGGAAAATTCGATGTACGGAAAACGCGGAGAGCTTGGGGCCATCTTGAAGAGAACGCAAAGGATCCATATGATCGGTATTCTCGGCGCGGGCATGCGTGTCCTTGCGCGCCTTCTTTCGGATCTCGGCTATACCGTCGCGGGGACCGACGAACGCATGAGGGGAGAGTCCTCACTGGCAGACGGCGCCGTCCGTGTGCGACCGCCCTTGGGGGACGGGGCTATTATAGACGCCGACCTTTGCGTTTATTCAACTGCTGTAGGAAAAGATCACCCCGAGATCGCGGCCGCCGTGGCGTGCGGCATTCCCTTGGTCTCACGGGCCGACCTCTTTGGCGAGGTGATGCGTGCCTACCCCGTGCGTATCGGCGTTGCCGGCACGCACGGCAAAAGCACGACAACGGCGATGTGCGCCGACCTATTGACGGCGGGTGGCCTTTCGCCCACGGTAGCCGTGGGGGCGCCGCTCCCCGATGATGACGACGGCTACCGCTTCGGCAGGGGGGAGACCCTGGTCTTTGAGGCGTGTGAGTACGCGAACGCCTTTTTGTCCTTTGCGCCGACGGTGGCTGTTCTTACGAACGCCTCGTGGGATCATCCCGACGTCTTCCCGAACGGGGAAGCGGCGCTTGCGGCCTTCCGCGCCTTTCTCCTGCTTCCCTCGGTCGGTACGGTGGTCGTCAACCTTGACAACAAGGGGGCGCGCCGCGCCGCCGCCGGGCTGTCGGTTCCCGTCATCACCTTCGGCTTCTCCGAGGAGGCCGACGTGCGCGCCGCCGGTGTCACCGTGGGGGAGGGGGGATGCGCCTCCTTCACCCTTCTTGACCGAGGAAAGCCGCTCGGCCGTGTTACGCTCCGCGTTCCCGGACTCCATAACGTTGAAAATGCCCTAGCTGCGGCGGCCGCCGCCCTTGCGATCGGCGCAAGGGACGGGGCGGTTATCGCGGGGCTCTCCTCCTTTTTGGGGGCAGGGCGGCGCACCGAATACCGCGGCACCCTCCGTGGGGTACGTTATTACGACGATTACGCGCACCATCCCGAGGAGATTGAGGCCTCTCTCACGGCGATCCGCGAGAGCGGTCGCCTTTTCTGCCTGTATCAGCCGCATACCTTCAGCCGCACCGCCGCCTTTTTTGACAAGTTCTGCCGAGCGCTCTCGCTGGCCGACTGCGTGATCGTCACCGATACCTACGCCGCGAGAGAGCGGGAGGAGGACGGGATCGGGAGCCGTGCCCTGGCTGAGGGCATTGGGGGATCCGCCGTGTATCTGCCGACGCCCGAGGTGGCGGCGCTGTGGCTTTCCGACCGTTTGTCACCCGGTGATACCGTTATCGTAATGGGAGCAGGTGACGTCTCGCATCGTTTCTTCACGGGGGAGCGCTCCTTTTTGCGCTCAGAGGGATGAGCTGCCGTCCGTTTTCATTACTCTCCTATTGACTTTTACTTATAACTATGGTATGATTTATAAGTAAAAAATATTCGGAGACCGCGATGGAAATTCAAACTGCGCCGCTCCCGCTTTCGGCGATCGAGCGAGTGAGGAAACTGAATACCGAGCGCGCCGCCCTCGGCAAGTGTGTGGGCGTGTGTGTTCTGACCTTCGGCTGTCAGCAGAACGAGGCGGACAGTGAGTCGCTCCTCGGCCTTTCCTCGATGATGGGCTACGTCCCCGTCGAGCGCCCCGAGGAGGCCTCGCTTATCCTCGTCAATACCTGTGCCGTCCGCGAGCATGCCGAGCAAAAGGTGCTCTCGGTCATCGGCGGCCTCAAGCGTTTCCGCGAGAAGGGCGAGGTGCTCGTCGGTGTTCTCGGCTGTATGACGGCGGAGGAGCACCGTATAGAGGAGCTGAAAAAAAGTTACCCTTATGTAGACTTCACGCTCGATCCCGCCTCGCTGTCGCGCCTCCCCGAGGCGGTGGCCGGGCGTCTTTCGGGTGGGCCGCGCGTTTTCCTCCGGAACGACTCTCCGGCGATCACCGAGGGCATCGAGCCCTATCGGCGTGACGTGCGCCGCGCCTCGGTCAGCATCATGTACGGGTGCAACAACTTCTGCTCCTACTGCATCGTGCCCTACGTCCGCGGTCGCGAGCGGAGCCGCTCGGCCGAGGCCATCGTCCGTGAGGTCGCCTCGCTCGTCGAGCGCGGTGCCCGTGAGATCATGCTCCTCGGGCAGAACGTGAACTCCTATGCCGGTGAATGCGACTTTGCCACGCTCCTTGACCGCCTTGCGTCGCTCGACGGGGATTTCCTTCTGCGCTTTATGACCAGTCACCCGAAGGACGTCTCCGACCGCCTCATCGAGGTCATCGGGAAGCGCGAGAGGATCGCCCCCGCCTTCCACCTCCCCCTGCAATCGGGGAGCGACCGCATCCTCCGCGCGATGAACCGCCGCTACGATACTGAGCGCTACCTCGGCATCGTCGATAAGCTGCGTGCGGCACGCCCCGGCATCGTCCTGACAAGCGATATCATTGTCGGCTTCCCCGGGGAGGAGGAGAGTGACTTTGAGGCGACCCTCGAACTCCTTCGCAGGGTGCGGTACGATATGGTATACTCCTTCCTCTATTCGCGGCGCCGCGGTACTCCCGCTGCCACGATGGAGGGGTATCTTCCCGAGGAGGTGCGCGCCGACCGCATGCGCCGCCTCCTGTCCTTATCGACCGAGATCGCCGCTGAGATCGGCAAGATCTACGAGGGCAGGACCCTCCGCGTCCTTGTGGACGGGCCCTCGAAGGGAGACAAGCAGATGCTGTCGGGACGGACCGACGGAGGCAAGCTGGTTCATTTTGCGGGCGACCCCGCGCTTTCGGGGGAATGGAAGCAGGTACATATTGACCGAGCCGATGCTTACGCGATGCTCGGCACGATACAGGAAAAGTGAGGAATAGAACTATGACCGTAAAGGAAGCATCCAGGATTCTCGGCGAGGCTCTCGCCAAGGAGAGTGCCGTCATCAGCTTCAATGCCGCCAAGGAGGCCTTCGATACCGATGCCGAGCTCTCGTCGATGATGGCCGAATACCGCACGGCGCGCACCCTCCTTGGCGAGCTCTACGCCAAGGGCGATACCACCGAGGAGGAGGCGCGCTCGGCCGATGCGCTCAATACCCGTGTTGCCGAGCTGACTGAGGCGATCCGCACGAACCCCGTCTACCGTGCCCTTGAGGAGGCTCAGGGCGCCGTGAATGAGCTGATGGCCGCCGTCAATGCCGACCTCTCCTTCTACGCCTTTGGCGAGACCCCAGGCTGCACGCACGATTGCTCGACCTGCGGCGGTTGCCACTGATATGTCGAACGTGATCGGGGTGGCGGCCGAGCTTACGAAGCCGTCGCCCATGATGGCGCAGTACCTTGAGATCAAGGCGCAGTACGCCGATTATATCCTTCTTTACCGTCTCGGGGACTTCTTCGAGTGCTTCTTCGAGGATGCCATCACGGTATCGCGCGACCTCGAGCTGACGCTGACGGGGCGCGACTGCGGAGAAGGGCTCCGTGCCGCTATGTGCGGCGTTCCCTTCCATAAGGCCGATGTGTATATCGGCAGGCTCGTCGAGCTCGGTCACAAGGTCGCGGTCTGCGAGCAGACCGAGGATCCCGCCGCCGCGAAGGGCATCGTGCGCCGTGAGGTCGTGCGTGTCGTTACGCCCGGCACCGTCACGGATGCTGCGATCCTCGAGGAGGGCTGCAACAACTATCTCGCCGCCCTCGCCTACGGAGCGACGGGTGTCGGCCTTGCGGTGTGCGACGTTTCGACAGGGCAGGTGCTTACCACCCTGATCGCCGGCGAGGAGCAGCTCGCACGCTTAAAGAACGAACTCGGCGTTTACGCCCCCCGCGAGGCCGTCCTCAACGTAGCCGCCGACGGCTGCCGTGAGGTCGTTGACTTCCTCCGTGAGCGCTTCGGGACGCGCGTCGAGGAGCGCGCTACTCGCCTTTTTGATCTCGACAAGGCCCGCGCCGAGGCCGAGCTCTGCTTCGGCGAGCGTGCCCGTGCCATCGACAACGAGACCACCCTCGCGGCGGTCGGCGCTCTGCTTTCCTACATCCGCGAGACCCAGAGGTGCGATCCGACCTTTGCCCGTGAGCTGACCGTCTATGCCGACGGTCAGTATATGGAGCTGGATATGGCCACGCGCCGCAACCTCGAGCTTGTCGAGAGCATGCGCTCAAAAGAAAAGCGCGGCACCCTCCTTTGGGTGCTCGATAAGACCAAGACCTCGATGGGTGCGCGCCTTCTGCGCTCCTGGGTGCTCCGTCCGCTGATCTCCGTGAATGACATTCGCCGCCGCCAGGGAGCGGTCGGTGATTTCTACAATCAATACCTTCTCCGCGAGGAGCTGCGTGAGCTGCTCTCGCATGTCCTCGACCTTGAGCGCCTCTCGGCGCGCGTTGTCTACGGCACTGCCTCGGCGCGCGACTTGCGTGCCATCGCCACAAGCATTGCCGAGCTCCCCGTCCTGCACTCGCTCCTCGGGAGCTGCACGAGCGCCGGTATCGCCGAGCTCAGTGCCGGCTTTGACCCACTCTATGACGTCTTCACCCTGATCGAGGAGGCCATTGTCGAGAATCCCCCCTTCACGGTGCGTGAGGGCGGCATGATCAAGGAGGGCTATAACGCCGACGTCGATTATCTTCGCAGCATCCGCGAAAACGGCAAGGGCTGGCTTGAGGAGATCGAGGCCCGCGAGAGGGAGGCCACCGGCATCAAGGGGCTGAAGGTCGGCTATAACAAGGTTTTCGGATACTACATCGAGGTCACAAAGTCGAACACCGACCAGGTGCCCGACCGGTACATACGCAAGCAGACGCTCACGAACTGTGAGCGCTATATCACAGAGCAGCTCAAGGAGATGGAGACCACCATCCTCGGCGCCGCCGATAAGCTTTCTGCGCTTGAATACGAGCTGTTCACCGAGATCCGCCTGGCGACCGCTGCGGCTTCTGCCAGAATTCAGGATACCGCCGCCCGCCTTGCCGCCCTCGACTGCTATCTGTCGCTCGCCGAGGTCGCCGCGAAGAACAATTACGTGTGCCCCGAGGTCGAGGGGAGCGGTGAGCTCACGATCAAGGATGGCCGCCATCCCGTCGTCGAGCGCTTTGTCAAGGACAGCTATTTCGTTCCGAACGATACCGAGCTTGATACCGATAAAAACCGTCTTTACCTCATCACAGGCCCGAATATGGCGGGTAAATCGACCTATATGCGCCAGGTGGCGCTCATTACCCTGATGGCACAGATCGGCTCTTACGTGCCCGCGCGCGAGGCCCTTATCGGCGTTGCCGATAAGGTCTTCACCCGTGTCGGCGCCTCGGATGATCTTGCATCGGGGCAGTCCACCTTTATGCTCGAGATGAATGAGGTGGCGCATATTCTCGATAACGCCACTCCCCGCTCGCTCATTATTTACGATGAGGTTGGCCGTGGGACGAGCACCTACGACGGTATGTCGATCGCGCGTGCTGTGGTCGAATACACGCATAAGAAGATCGGTGCCCGCACCCTCTTTGCGACGCATTACCACGAGCTGACGTCGATGGAGGCCGAATTCCCCGGCATCGTCAATTACAATATTGCAGCCAAGAAGCGCGGCGACGGCATCGTCTTCCTCCGTAAGATCGTGCGCGGCGCGACCGACGACAGCTACGGCATTGAGGTGGCAAAGCTCGCGGGAGTTCCCACGGAGGTCATCCGCTCGGCGAGAAAGATCCTTGCCGATATTGAGGAGGGCACCCTTGTGGCGAAGCCCTCGGTGATGGCTGCGGCCGACGCACCGCTCGACCTGTTTTCAACCGTCAAGAGCAGTGAAGCTGACGAGGCCGCCGAGAGGATCCGCGCGGTTGACCTGAATACCTTGACCCCCATCGAAGCAATGAATCTTCTGTTCGAGCTGAAACGGATGCTCGGGAACTGACCGTTACATAAGGAGTAAGAATGGGAAAGATCAACCTCTTGACCGAGGAGGTCGCCAACCTGATCGCCGCAGGCGAGGTCGTCGACCGCCCTGCCTCGGTCCTCAAGGAGCTGCTTGAGAATGCCATCGACGCGGGGGCTACGCAGGTCACCGCCGAGATCGGCCGCGGTGGCGTTGCCCTCATTCGCGTCAGCGATAACGGGTGCGGCATCGCCTCCGAGGATCTCCCCGTGGCCCTTCAGCGCCACGCCACCAGTAAAATAAAGAACGCCGAGGATCTTGACGAAATCCTGACACTCGGCTTCCGCGGTGAGGCTCTCGCCGCCATTGCCGGCGTCTCGGTCCTTGAGATCGTCACCCGTACCGAGGCGGCCGCCGCAGGAACCGTCCTCACGGCCGAGTACGGCAGGATCACCGAGGTCTCGGAGGTCGGGTGCCGTGTCGGCACCACGGTGGTCGTGCGTGAGCTCTTCGGCAACGTGCCCGCACGCCGTAAATTCCTGAAGAAGGATGCCACCGAGGCGATGGCGGCCACCGCCTACGCCGAGAAGGTCGCGCTTTCGCATCCCGAGGTATCGCTCGAGCTGATCGTGGACGGCGTGACCAAATTCCGCACGCCGGGTGACGGCGATCTTCTCGCCGTGCTCCACGCCGTCGAGGGACGCGAGTTCGCTAAGAAGCTTCTCCCCGTCAAGGGCGAGATGGCCGGAATGACGCTCCGTGGCTTCGTCGGCCGGAGCGATAACGTCGCGGGAACGCGCAACCGCCAGAGCTTCTTTATCAACGGTCGCTACATCCGCAGCAAGACCATGCAGGCTGCCCTCGAGCAGGCCTTCACCTCCTATATCGCCCCCGGGAAGTTCCCGGCGGCCGCCCTCTTTCTGACCATCGCCCCGGGGTCTGTGGACGTCAACGTCCATCCGGCCAAGCTCGAGATCCGCTTCTCGGACGAGCGCCCGGTCTTTGAGATCGTCTACCACGCCGTGCGCGGTGCCCTCACCGAGGCGGCCTACCGTCCCGAGCTCACGCCGCCGCCCCCCTCGACTCCTCTAAAGGAGAACTCCGTGCCAAAGAGCGAGCCGATCCGCTTTGACCTTCCCGTAACGCCAGGGAGGCCATCGGTCGCACCGCCCCCCACACCTGCCGTGTCCGCATCCCCCGCTGCGAAGGCGCCCGCTGCCTTTACCGAGCGCCGCGAAAGTACTCCGATGCCGGGGCCGCGGAACGAGCTCACCCCCCGAGACTCTCTCCGTGTTTTGGCCGACCACGCCGTCGCGCGCGAGACGGTGGCCGAGAGGGTTGCATCCCCCGTCACCTTTGCCTACGGGAAAGAGACGGCCGAGGAGCAAGTCGGAGGCCAAGCGGT
>JAZNAD010000127.1:0-10302 GCA_045586345.1 Eubacteriales bacterium | reverse complement strand
CGCGATGAAATCCCGCTTCGCGGGGAGATGAGCGGCGGATTTAATTTCATCGGAAGCCGTAAGCTGAAGATCTCATCCGAGCTCTGGGAGGATTTCATCCTGCAACGCAGGATTTTCATTGGGTTATTAAAGACCTTGGTGCGGAATTCGTCCCATAGGATGCAACCGGAAAAATGCGGCCACACCCTTGCCTTTTTTTCGACCTCGGTATATAATAAAGGAAAATGCTATAAAACGGAGCCATGCCATGGATTGTTACATTTTTGGTGCGGGGGAAGAATCTCTCCCCCTGACCTGTCCTCCTCGCAGCGATGTCCTTGTGATCGCGGCCGACGGCGGCTACGACGCTGCGTGCCGTGCCTTCGGCACCCCCGACCTCGTGGTGGGGGACATGGATTCTCTCGGCTATA
Source organism: Eubacteriales bacterium (assembly GCA_045586345.1). GTDB lineage: Bacteria > Bacillota > Clostridia > Oscillospirales > CAG-272 > UBA1740. The sequence goes on along the minus strand of JAZNAD010000127.1, from coordinate 9,892 downwards.
CGCCAAAGGGGGTGGCTGCGGTCTGCCATCCGCGTGAAAAGGACGAGACCGACCTTTTCCTTGGTGTCGAGGAAGGGCGCGCACGCGGTGCCGACCGATTCCTGATCTATGGCGCTCTCGGTGCGCGGCTCGACCATACTGTTGCTAATCTGCAGGTGCTGGCGCGCCTTGCCGAGGATGGGATCGAGGGGTATCTGTTCGGCGCCGACGATACGGCGGTTGCTGCGCTTCGCGGCGGCGAGCGCCTTGAGTTTTCGGCTGACTATTACGGTACGGTCTCGGTGCTGGCGCTCGGCACGGATGCTGTCGGCGTAACGCTCCACGGTATGAAATACCCCCTCGAGGACGGAGTGCTCCGTTCGACCTTCCCCCTCGGCATCAGCAACGAATTTTCGGAGGAGGGAGGCTCGGTCAGCGTGAAGGAGGGCGTGCTTCTCGTCTTCTTTCCGGTGATAAAGGGCGCCGCATTACCCATGAAATCTCGTATAGATGAAAACAAAACCTTACGAGGCGGCGCAAAATGAAAATGCAAGGCGCCATCTTCGATATGGACGGCACGCTCCTCGACTCGATGTTTGTCTGGGATACCGTGCCTTGGGAATATCTTCTCGGCCGCGGCATTTCTCCGGGGAAGGAGATCGCCGGGCTTCTTGAGCATATGACGGTCGATGAGGCTATTGAGCATCTTCGTGTAGCCTACGCCCTCCCCGAGTCGCACGCAGAGATCCGCGCAGGGCTTGAGCGTACAGTAGAGGCGATGTATGAGACCGTCGCCGCCAAGCCCGGTGTCCCCGAGGCGTTGACCCTCTTTAAGACCCACGGTGTTCGCATGGCGGTCGCCACTCTTACCGACCACCCTATCGTTGAGCGAACCCTTGGCCGCCTCGGACTCCTTGACTGCTTTGATGCCATCTTCACCTGCGCCGAGGTTGGCGCCCCCAAGACCTCGCCGCGCATCTACGAGGCGGCGCTCGCCGCCCTCGGCACCCCCAAGGAGAACACTCCCGTCTTCGAGGATGCGTGGTATGCTATCAAGACGGCGCATGCTGCCGGCTTCCCGATCGTTGCGGTCTACGATCCCTCGGGCGACGTTCGCTTCTCTCGCGCCGCCGCCACGGCGGCGGTCACGGTGCGTGATTGGCGCTCGATCGATTGGTCGCCCTATCTTGCAGACTAAAAAAGAGCACGCGCCGCGTGCTCTTTTTTTAACCCTCCCTCGGAACGACCTCGCCGAAGGTGCGGTAACGCCCCTCGCGGAGGACGGCCACAAGGTCGGCTTCATGCGTGATGGGAGCCTCCGTCATAATACCGGCCGAGGGGTGGTTGTAGATGTGGTGGTAGTCGCTCCCTGCAATGCCGGAGAGGCCGTGGTGACGTGCAAAGGCGTACGCCAGCTCATTGCGCGAATCATGACCGTTGTGCGCGTTGAAGATCTCGACCCCATCGAGGTCGGCGGGGTCCATGACTGTCATACGGTTACGGAAGGGATGCGCCTGATAGATCAGGCCCCCTGCCCCGTGGATGCGCGCGACGGCTCCGGCACGCGCAAGGTGCGCAAGGTCGGGATTTTCAAGAAGAAAGTCCTTCCCAAGCCCAAAGACGAGATAATCGTTTCTGTTCTCAATGAGAGTTAGCTCGAAGCCAAAAAGCACGTGTACCCTTCCGTCAAGAAGACGGCGGAAGGTCTCGTACCCGCTCATAAAGCGCTCGATGCAGGCCTCCCATGCCTCGCCCTCGCGCTGTAACGACGGGTGAAAATGGTCGGTGACCGTAACGGCGGTGTATCCTGCCTCGGCATAGCGGCGGGCCGAAATCTCGGTGGGGCAGTCACAACAGTAGCTGACCTCGGTCGAATGAAGATGAAGCTCGGTTTTAAACATGGGGGACTCCTTTGCATTTTGCCCTTTGGTATCGGTTCCGATTATAGCACGGAATGAGGACAAAAGCAAGAAAAACCGCGCTATTTTCTTTGAGGATATTGTGTTTTTACTTGCACTGTGATATAATGGACATACAGCATGCCCCGAAGAGAGAATGGTATCGCTACTGTATCAACGGGGATCTCTGCTTCAAAACATTGCAGAAGAAGGGTATTGAGGCTGTTTTGTAAAGCAAGATTTACACAACACTAAGGACGGGAAACATGTATGAAGCGCCAAGACTACATTACCTGGGACGAGTACTTTATGGGGGTCGCTCTGCTGGCAGCCATGCGTAGCAAGGATCCGAACACGCAGGTCGGCGCCTGCATCGTAGATGAAAATAACCGCATCCTTTCGACCGGCTACAACGGGTTTCCGCAGGGATGCTCGGACGATGAGTTCCCCTGGGATCGTGAGGGCGATGACCCGAACTGCACGAAATATCCCTTCGTTGTCCACGCCGAGCTGAATGCGATCCTGAACGCCGGCGGCCGCCCCCTGGCCGGCTCGCGCATCTACGTGGCGCTTTTTCCCTGCAACGAATGCGCCAAGGCCATCATCCAGAGCGGCATCCGCGAGATCGTGTATCTTTCGGATAAGTACGCCACAACGCCCGGGACTCTCGCCTCCAAGCGGATGCTTCGGAGCGCCGGGATCACGCTCCGCGCTCTCGAGAGCACCAAGGAGAGCCTTGTTCTGCATCTTTCCGAGAAATGAAGGTCGCTGTCATTGGTAGCGGCTCGTGGGGAACAGCCCTCGCGGCTGTGCTCGCGGACAATGGCCACGAGGTGAGGATCTACGGCAGAAATGCAGCTGAGGTGGTAGAGATCAATGGGGGGCATCGCAATTCCCGCTATTTTGGAGAGGCGCTCCTGCCCCCCTCGCTCTTCGCCACCACCGATGTGGGTGCGCTCGACGGCTATAACGATATGGTTCTTGTGGCCGTGCCGACGCACGCCTTCCCCGACGTCTACCCACATCTTCGCTCTCTCCTTGCCGAGCACACCGTTCTCGTCAATGCCGCCAAGGGCTTTGAGCCCGGGAGCGGCGAGCGCCTTTCGGTAGCGCTCCGTGACGCGATGGCCGGGTGCCTCTACCGTGGCGTGGTCTCCCTGATCGGCCCGAGTCACGCCGAGGAGGTCGTCTGTCGGATGCTCACCTCGGTGGCCGCCGTATCGCCCGATGCCGGGGCGGCCGCTCTCGTACAGCGCGCCTTTTCCAATGACTATATGCGCGTGTACGTGGCCGAGGATGAGATCGGTGCTGAGTACGGCGTTGCCATCAAAAACGTGATCGCTCTCGCCTCAGGAATGCTCGAGGGGCGCGGCTTCGGCGATAATGCCAAGGCGGCGCTCATCACGCGTGGCCTTGTCGAAACCGTGCGTTACGGGGTCGCTAAGGGCGGTCGGCGCGATACCTTCTTCGGGCTTACGGGCGTCGGTGATCTGATCGTGACCTGCTTCAGCCCGCATTCGCGCAATTACCGCGCCGGGCGTATGATCGGCGAGGCCAACAGCGGCGATGCGATCCGCGATATTGGGTTTACCGTTGAGGGCGTCAACAGCTGCCGCGAGGTGGCAAGCGATGCGCGCCGCCTCGGGATCGAGATGCCGATCGTTTTTGCTGTGTACGCCGTTCTCTTCGAGGGGGTGCGCCCGAGTGATGCCATTGCCGGGCTGATGCAACGCCCCTTGAAGGCAGAATAAAGATGATTTTGTCTTTTTGAAAAACGAAGAAAACAAGAGAAAATGAGAGAAAACGGGAGCATTTTGAAAAAACCGCAAAAATGCTCCTTTTTCTTTTTAAAAAATGCTTGACAAGCCAAAAAACCTATGCTATAATACACAGGCATGTAAAAAAACGATACCTGTACGGAGGAAAGAAAATGTCCACATTCATGGCTAAGAAAGAAACTGTTAGCCGCAAATGGTATGTGATCGACGCGGCCGGCAAGCCCCTTGGTAAAACTGCCGTTGCCGCCGCCAACATCCTGCGCGGTAAGCACAGACCCGAGTTCACCCCCCACGTGGATTGCGGTGAGTACGTCATCATCATCAACGCGGCGAAGGCGGTTCTCACGGGCAAGAAGCTCGACCAGAAGTTCTACTACCGTCATTCGGGCTACATCGGCGGCCTCAAGGCGACCAGCTACCGCCACCTGATGGCAGACAAGCCCGAGCTTGCTATGACCAAGGCGGTCAAGGGCATGCTCCCCAAGAACTCGATCGGCGATAAGGCGATCACCCGCCTCAAGGTCTTTGCCGACGATCAGCACAACCACCAGGCCCAGCAGCCCGTCGCTGTTGATTGATTACCGCGAAAGGAGAAAAGACAATGTATCAGAGTGCAAAACCCTATTTCTACGGTACCGGCAGAAGAAAGAAGTCGGTGGCCCGTGTTCGTCTCTATCCCGGTACCGGTGCTATCACCGTGAACGGCAAGACGGCCGATGAGTACTTCGGCCTTGAGACCCTCAAGCTCATCATCAACCAGCCCTTCGGCGCGACCGATACCGTTGGTAAGTTCGATATCGTCTGCACCGTCCGTGGCGGTGGTCTCTCCGGCCAGGCCGGCGCGATCCGTCACGGTCTCGCCCGTGCCCTCGTCGTTGCCGATGAGGCCGCCTACAAGAAGGCTCTGAAGGCCGCCGGGTTCCTCACCCGCGACCCTCGTATGAAGGAGAGAAAGAAGTACGGTCTCAAGGCCGCCCGTCGCGCTCCTCAGTTCTCGAAGAGATAAGTTATTATCTTATATGCAAAAAGCCCTGCTTCGGCAGGGCTTTTTTATATCCCAAGGGCGCCCCTCGCTTGCTTTTTCTTTTCCTTTTGTGGTATACTGATATCACATGACGAAAATTTTCTTACCCTCGGTTGAATTCTCCCCACTCAACCAACGGTATGTTGCTTTTTTGGAGTCCCCACGGTACACTGAAAATGAAAGGAGGTCGCCTATGGACCAGGTAAAGATCGGCAAATTCATTGCCGAACGCAGAAAAATCAAGGATCTGACACAGATGCAGCTGGCGGAGATGCTCGGCATTACCGACAGGGCCGTTTCCAAGTGGGAAACCGGACGCTCGCTCCCGGATTCCTCCCTGATGCTTACGCTGTGCGGGATCCTCGGGATCAGTGTCAACGATTTATTAAGTGGGGAGGTAGTCACTATGGATAACTACAAAGAAGAGCTTGAAAACAATCTTATTGAAATGGTAAAGGAGAAGGAAATGGCAGACAAGCGTCTGCTTCGCATGGAGGTGGTCGTCGGTGTCACGTCGGTCGCGCTCCTTCTCGCCTTCGTTTTCATCGCCGCCTTTGTGCCGATGAGGACGTGGCTGAGAGCGAACCTGACGGTGCTTGGTTTCCTTCTCGCCGGCGGTGGAGCGGCGTACGCACTCAGGATCGAGCAGGTGGCCGGCTACTATGAATGCACACGCTGTGGGCACACGTCCGTGCCCTCCTACAAGAGCGTGTTTTTTGCCCGGCACATCGGGCGGACGCGCTATTTGCATTGCTCGCAATGCAACGAACGCCTCTGGCACAAGAAGGTTATTAGTAAACAAAACTCTACAAATGAAAGGCGGAATCCGATGGCGCCTCTTTGGGGTCGCATTCTTGCGATCGTGCTGGCAGTGGTGTTGATCGTCTTTGTCGTGCTCTTTACCATCTACGATATGAAGGACCGTCACTACCAATGCCCCGAGTGCGAGGCGGTCTTCGAGCCCACGGTGGGCGAGTATCTCCTCGGCTCGCACGTCGGCTCCCGTCGCACGCTGACCTGCCACGAATGCGGGGAAAGGAGCCTTTGCGAAAAGGTGAAGGGGGACTGATCCCCCTCTTCCGAGCACCCTGCGGCGGCAGGGTGCTTTTTGGTGCAGGACCCACCTTTTTCCTCTTTGCTCTTTACGGCGTCCCCGAAGTGTGCTATACTAGAAGGGAAAACTATGCCTAGGAGGGAAGAGCATGAAGGACGGTCGGATCCTACGGTGGATCGCCATAGGGATGCTGCTTGTAGCGATCGCCTTTTTGGCGTTTGCCCTGACGCACCCCGAGGCGGGGCGTGTCTTCTATGTGTTCGGTCTGCGGATCGGCACCGGGGTATGGCAGGTCTTCTATATCGCCTACGCCGCCGTCACCCTACTGCTTTTCGTTGCCTCCTTCCTCCTCGGAAGGCGCAAATGACAGGGGAAGGACCATCCCCGGAAGGAGAAAGACCTATGGAGCATTCCGAGCCGAAGAAGCTGGCGCTCTTGTACCTCTTAGAGATCCTGAAGAGCGATACCGATGCCCGGCATCCCCTGCGCCAGGAGGCGCTGGCCGCCACCCTCGCCGACCGCTACGGTGTGTTTCTCGAGCGCAAGGCCATCGCACGCAACCTTGCCCTCTTGGAGGAAGCGGGCTACGATATCGCCAAGACCTCCGAGGGCTATTACCTCCGGGAGCGCCTCTTTGAGCCGAGCGAATTACGCCTGCTGATTGACAGCGTCCTCTGCTCGCGGCACATCAGCCCCCGCCATTCGCGCGAGCTGGCCGAGCGCCTGGCGGCCGAGGGCGGCAAGCATTTCCGCGCGCGGTGCCGTAATATCGCAACGGCGGCCGCCTGGGATAAGACCGAGGCGTGTGAGCTGTTTTACAACATCGAGGTCGCCGATGACGCGATCGAGGCGGGCCACCGCCTCGCGTTTTCCTATTGCCGCTTCGGTCCCGACAAAAGGCTCCGCCCCTCCTCACACCACACGGTCAGCCCCTATCGGATGCTACTCAAGAATCAGCACTACTACCTGATGGCGTACAGCGATACCTATGAGAAGATCGCCTACTTCCGCATGGATAAGATCACAGCGATCGAGGAGCTTACAGCGGCGGCCGTGCCCCTCCGCTCGATTCCCGGATATGAAAACGGCATCGACGAGCACCGTCTGTCCTCGGCCTTACCGTATATGTACGGCGACCTCCCGGTGCCCGTCGTCTTTTCGGCTACGGCCGGCATCCTCGATCAGGTGGTGGATTGGTTCGGCACCGATGCCGAGATCGCACCGCTTTCGGAGGGGGACTACCGTGTCACGGTGCGCGTCAGTCCCGCGGCCATGGAGTACTGGGCAATGCAATATGCTAAATATGTGAGGATACTCTCACCCACCGATCTTCGTGACCGCGTGGTGGAGAACCTCCGTGCAGCACTGCAAAGCTACACCGCAGAAAAGAGCGAAAAATAACGACAGCTTTAGGCTTGACAAGCCCCCCTCCATCTGTTATAATGTAGACAACAAAAAGAAAAGAGGTCCGACCAATGAACACGTGTATGATCCGCCTTTCCACTATTCAGGATGTGCGTAGCTTTGTCGATATCGTTACCGGTGCTTCGGTTGACGTGGATCTTTCCTCGGGGCGCTATGTGGTTGATGCGAAGTCGATCATGGGTATCTTCAGCCTGGATCTTCTCAATCCCATCAAGCTGACGGCGCACGGCGAGGATCCCACGCTTTTCGCGAAACTGGCTCCCTTCATTGTGGAGTAATTCTGAAACAACAAAAAACGAGCAAGCTGTGGCCTGCTCGTTTTTTGTTGTTCCCATTGCCCCCTCAAGGAGAGAACGAAGAAAAAGCTTCACACTTCATCGGCGTTCTGGATCATTTTGTAAAGAATACTTTTTGAAACGCCCCGATCTTTAGCGGCAGTCTTGATGGCGTCCATGCGTGCCATCCCCTCGGCCTCGTAGGCGGCCACGTGCTCGGCAGGGGAGAGATGTGAAAAGTCGGCGGCGGCCTTGGCCTTCTCGGCACCGTCCAGTACAAGGACGTATTCGCCGCGCCCCTCGCGCTCCGAGAAGAGCGCGACGGCGTCGGCCAGCGTGGTACGCAGGATTTCCTCGTTGAGCTTAGTCAGCTCGCGGCAGAGCGAGAGTCGGCGGTCGCCGAGGGCGTCGTACAGCTCCTTGAGGGTCTTTGCAAGGCGGTGGGGCGCCTCGTAAAGGATAGCTGTACGCTCCTCGCTCGCAAGAGCGGAGAGGCGCGCGCGGCGCTCCTTTTTGTCGGCGGGCAGAAAGCCCTCAAAGACGAAGCGGCCGGTCGGGAGCGCCGAAAGGGCGAGCGCCGTGACGGCGGCGGTTCCGCCAGGAATACAGGTCACGGGGACTCCGGCCTCGGCCGCAAGACGCACAAGATCCTCGCCGGGGTCGCTGATGGCGGGCATCCCCGCATCGGTGACAAGGGCACAGGACTCGCCGCGAAGAAGCCGCGCCACGAGCTGCGGACCGCGCTCGCGCTTGTTGTGCTCGTGGTAGCTGACGAGCTCCTTGTGAATATCAAAATGCGAAAGAAGCGCCCGCGAATTGCGCGTGTCCTCGGCGGCAACGAAGTCGACCTCGGACAGCACCTTCTTAGCGCGCTCGGACAGATCCGAGAGATTGCCGATCGGGGGGGCCACAAGATAGAGCATGCAGCCTATGACCTTGTTTTTCTCACTCATAGTATCTCCTTACAACGGCAAAACGCCATCGCTGTACAGTTGTTCGGCCTCGGCCGTTGGGCGGCGGTCATCCGCCGCGCGGGAAAGCGTCAGGGTGTGGGTCTCGGCCACGGTGGGGCGCTTGCCCGCACGGAGGAGAAGCAGGCGGCTCCTGCCCCCGGGATAGGGGAGCACCGTGACGGTTGCCTCGGGAAAAAGCTCGACTTCTCTGAGGGCTACAAGGAGATCCTCACGCCGCTCGGTCGTGAAGACGACCGAGAAGCTCCCGTCGGGGCGAAGCAGACGCGCCGCCGCCAGGCAGAAGTCACGGATGCCGCCGGCGCGCTCGAAGCGAGATACGTCAGCCAGGTGATGGGTGGCCGGTCGGCCGCTCTCCGCACGGCGGTAGGGGGGATTGGCATAGATCGCCGCATAGCGCTCGCCGACGTCAAAGTCGCGAATGTCCTCGCAAAAAACACGGAGCCGCTCACCAAGGCCGTTCTCCTCGGCGTTGCGGACGGCAAGCTCGGCAAGGATCGGCTCACGCTCGACAAGATGTACGGCAGGGAGGACGCCGCGCGCCGCCGCAAGGAGAGAAACGATACCGCCCCCGCCCCCAAGCTCGCAGGCCACCCCCTCGGTCCTTTGGAGGAAGGCGGCGAGCAGGAGGGCATCGATGGTGGTGGGCACGGCGTCGCGGCGGTGAACGACGGTCAGCCGATCGTTGAGGTGCTCGCGGTATTCGGGGAAGGTGAGGCTTTTATCCTTCATCATAACGCAAAAAGAGAAAAAGCGGAGCGGCTTTCACCGTCTCCGCTTTTTTATGAATTACTCGGCCTTGGCGGCGCCCACGGGGCAGACCTCGGCGCAGTTGCCGCAATCGATGCAGGTGTCGGCATCGATCACGAACTTACCGTCGCCCTCCTTGATCGCTTCCACGGGGCAACCGTCGGCGCAAGCGCCGCAAGCGAGGCAGTCGTCGTTGATTACGTAAGCCATTGTGATAACCTCCTATTTGTTGATGATGTAATTATTTTAGCATAGAATGCAGAAAAATCAAGCCTTTTCACGAATTTTCTTTTGTCTCGGGAGTCTTTTTTCTTCCGTGACGGTCACGGCCGCGGCCGCCGCGGTGGTGCTTATGTCCTTGCTTCTTGGGCTTTTCGCGGCTTTCGCCGGGCGTTCTCTCGCCCGGAGCCTCGGCAGGAAGCGTCGCCTTGGGATCGGCCGCCTCCCTCGGGGCGTTCGGCGCCTTCTGCTCCTTTCCCTCGCGGCGCGGGGGCAGATCGAGCTTGACCTCCTCGCCGGGGCGGGGGGCCTTGTTGCGAAGCACGCGGATCTCCTCGCAGGGGAAGAGACGGGGTGCCTCGGGCTTCTCCTCCAACCGTACCTTGGCCAGCGAGAGGAGCGGACGGGTCTCGACCACAACGCCGACACCGGCCGGGGTATCGACGAGCGCTCCCTGCGGCGGGGTTTTGGCAAGAGCCTCTTCATAGGTCTCGTGCTCGTAGCGCAGGCAGCACATAA
>JAZNAD010000126.1:0-6336 GCA_045586345.1 Eubacteriales bacterium | reverse complement strand
TCCTAAGACCGCTTGGCCTCCGACTTTGGCGATCGGCAGGGTATTACCGACCTTGATATCGGCATCGGCCGAAGCGTAGATCACGTCGCCGGTGCGCAGACCGTCGGTCGCGATAACGTAATTCTTCTTGCCGTCCTCATGCTGCAGGAGCGCGATGTAGGCGGTGCGGTTCGGGTCGTACTCGATACCAACGACGGTAGCGGGAGACGCGTTGCGACGCTTGAAGTCGATCAGGCGGTACTTCTGACGGTTTCCGCCGCCCTTGTGACGGACGGTGATCTTACCGTAACTGTTACGGCCGGCGTTCTTCTTCTTGGTAGCAAGCAGGGACTTTTCGGGCTCGAACTTGGTGACCTCGTCAAAGGAGGGCGCGGACATGTGTCTGCGCGACGGAGTGGTAGGATTATACTTAAACGTTGCCATGCTTCGTTACCTCCTTCTTAGTTCATGCTGTCGAAGAAGGCGATCGTCTTGGAATCCTCAGTGAGGGTCACAACGGCCTTCTTCCACTCGCTGGTGTAGCCCATGTGGACGCCGAGGCGCTTGGGCTTCTTCTTCATGTTGATGGTGTTCACGCTCGCGACCTTGACGCCGAACATGGTTTCAACCGCCGTGGCGATATCCGCCTTGGTGGCATCCTTGGCAACCTCGAAGACGTAACGCTTGCCTTCGATCTCGGCCATGCTCTTCTCGGTGATCAGAGGTCTGACGATGACATTCTCAATGCTTTTCATTAGGCATAAACCTCCTCGATCTTCTTAACGGCCGCTTCCGCTACGATGAAGGTATCGCAGTTCAGGATGTCGTAAACGCTGAGCGCGTTGCATACCGCGGTCTTGACACCGGGGATGTTGGCGCAGCTCTTCACGACGATCTTATCGACCTCGGGAAGGACGATGAGCGCACGCTTGCCGGCACCGAGGGCCTCGAGCATCGCGGTCATGGTCTTCGTCTTGTACTCGGCGGCGGTGATGGCGTCAACAACGACCATCTCGCCGGCGGCCACCTTGGAGGAGAAGGCACTGAACATCGCGGCTCTTCTCGCCTTCTTGTTCATCTCAAGGCGGTAGCAGCGGGGCTTCGGGCCGAGGGCGATACCGCCGTGGACCCACTGAGGAGAACGGGTGGAGCCCTGTCTCGCTCTGCCGGTGCCCTTCTGCTTCCAGGGCTTCTTGCCGCCGCCCGAAACCTCACTGCGGGTAAGGGTAGACTGCGTGCCCTGGCGCTGGTTCATAAGGTAGGTTCTGACAGCGGTATGAAGGAGCGCACCGTTGATCTCGGCACCGAACACCTTTTCGGAGAGCTCGATCGAGCCGACCTCTTTACCGGTCATATCCATAACTTTCATAGTAGGCATTCTAACTTCCTCCTTCCGTTATGCTTTCACCGAATCGCGGATGAAGACGATACCGCCCTTGGCACCGGGAACGGCGCCCTTAACCGCGATCAGGTTGTTCTCGGCATCGATCTTAACGACGGCAAGGTTCAGGATCGTGACCTGCTCGTTACCGTACTGACCGGCCATTTTCTTGTTCTTGAAGATTCTGGCGGGGTCGATAACACCCATCGAGCCCGACTGGCGGTGGACAGGGCCCACGCCGTGGGTCATTCTCAGCTTGTGGAGGTTCCAGCGCTTGATCGCACCCGTGTAGCCGCGGCCCTTCGTCGTACCCGTAATGTCGACCTTGTCGCCTGCGGCGAAGGTATCGACAGACACGACGTCACCAACGTTGTACGCGCTGCAATCAGCAAGGCGGAACTCCTTGAGGTGCTTCTTCGCACCGATGCCGGCCTTCTTCAGGTGACCGAGCTCGGGCGCCGACATGACCTTCTCTCTGCAATCGAGGAATGCGAGCTGCAGAGCTTCGTACCCGTCGACCTCGGCGGTCTTCTTCTGCGCGATGGGGCAGGGACCGGCCTCGATCAGGGTCACGGGGATGACATTTCCGACTTCATCGAAAATCTGAGTCATACCCAGCTTTTTACCGATAATGCCTTTTTTCATTTTTCCTCCTGGTTATTGGTTGGCGCTTGAATTTCCCGCAGAGCGGAACGCCAACGTGACCACAAGAAGTGGTAGAGAAACGAATTTGCTTACGCCTTGATGTCGATCTCGACACCGGCAGGCAGCTCGAGGCTCATCAGGGCCTCAACCGTCTTCGACTGGGGATTCAGGATGTCGATAAGACGCTTGTGAGTGCGGGTCTCAAACTGCTCACGGCTATCCTTGTACTTGTGGACGGCGCGCAGGATGGTAACGATCTCGCGCTCGGTAGGCAGCGGAATGGGGCCCGAGACGGCACTGCCGATTCTCTTGGCGACCTCCACGACCTTAGCCGCAGCGGCATCCACCAGCGAGTGATCGTAGCTCTTGAGACGAACTCTGATTTTTGCGTTTGCCATGGTTTGGATTCCTCCCTTTAATATTTTTGGAGGGCTGTCATTTTCACACCCTGCCGCGCGTTCCTTCGGCCCCCCGAAAGAAACCGGATCGCCCAAGGGCAATTCCGGAAACGGCAAGGCGGTGTGCTCCCTTCTCACATCGACTTCGCCCGGTTATACGGACATACTCCACGGAAATTCCCTACCCAGGGTCGGTAGCAACCTTCCGCTTCATCGCACATCAAGCCCTACTATTATACTAAAAGGGGGCGTAAATTGCAAGTCCTGCACCAATTTTTTCTGATAATTTTGGCATAAAATTTTTATAGAATTTTCCCCTGTCTTTTTGTGCAACATATACAAACGAGGTGTTTTTTTCCTCTTGTTTGCCCGTTTTTTCTCTTTTTTGGTCGCAAGAGGCCTCTTGTTTACATTCTGTTCACAAACAGGCGGTACAATAAAAATAGCTCTCAAAGGGGCGCGCCGCACTCTCCGCTTTCTGTGCGGCGCCTTATATAAATAAAAAGGAAGAATATCATGTCAAAAAAGATTGGCTCTCTCTATTCCCTCTATTTGATCGCTGCCCCCCTGACTGCGGCCGTCGCCATCATTCTGCGCACCGTGGCCCTCCTCTCCGGCTATGACGCCGAGGCCGGCTATTTTGCCTCTCCCGTCCTCCCCACGGTCATGTGGACTATTCTTTTAGGCGTTGCCGCCGCCCTTGCCATCCTTTCCTATGAGCTGCGCGGTCTTTTTATCCCTATGCTCGATTATCACGATATCCCTACCCTCTTTTCCGGTGTTTTTCTCAGCATTTCCCTTTCCTTCTTTGCCGTCCTTTCCTTCATCTCGGCGCTGAGGATCGATCCTTCGGCTCTCCCCACTGCAAAAATGGCCATGATCTTCCTGATCCTTGCCTCCTTGGCAGCCGCCGCCGGCACCGTCCCCTTTATCCTGCGTGCCTTCCGCGGTGAGGCAGCCACGGTTCCCGTGGCGATGCTCACCCTGCCGCTCGCCGTCCTCGGCGTCCTTCTTGCGCTCTACTTCTACTTTGATCCTGCGGCAAAAATGAACGAGCCGAGCAAGATCCTTGCAGAAACGGCATGGATCCTTGCGAGCTTCTTCTTCCTCGGTGAAGCGCGCATCGCCCTTACCCGTGCCAAGTGGGCTCTCCACACCTGTATAACGGCAATCACCGTCATCTTCTCGGCCACAGTCTCGCTCCCAAATCTCGCTTACCATGCCGTCAAGGGTGCTCCGCTTCACGGCAGCACGATGCACGACTTCGTGCTCCTCGGGATCTTCCTCTACGCACTCTCCCGCCTCATCGCGGCCTACGCTACGGGAGCGCGCAGTGCCACTCCTGAAATGATCTTTGCTACCGACTTTGCCGGTGCCGCCGTCAACACTGCCCCCAAGGATTCTGCTGCCGCGGCCGACGCCCCCGAAATCCCCGACCGCCCCGAGGAGGAGACCGACGATGAAGAAGCTTCTGATCGTTGACGGCAACAGCACCTTAAACCGCGCCTTCTACGGCATCCGCCCCCTGACCACACGGGACGGTATGAACACCAACGCCGTCTACGGAATGCTCTCGATCCTCGGGAAGCATCTTGACGCCCTGCACCCCGACTACGCGGCCGTTACCTTCGATCTGCCCGCCCCCACCTTCCGCAAGAAGGTGTATGAGGCGTATAAGGCCAACCGCAAGCCCGCCCCGGACGAATTGCGTGAGCAGTTCCCCTACGCCAAGGAATGCCTCTCGGCCATGGGCATCCCCGTCCTCGAGCTCGAGGGCTACGAGGCCGACGACCTTCAGGGCACACTCGCGCAGCTGGCTCACACCGAGGAGGACGTTGAGGCCTACATCCTGACGGGTGACCGCGACCTCCTCCAGCTGATCGACGACAGGATCCGTGTTCTACTCATCGGCACCAAGGAGACCCTCTGCTACGACCGCGAGCTTTTCTTTGAAAAATACGGCTTCCCGCCCGCAGGGCTGATCGAGGCCAAGGCGCTGATGGGCGACTCCTCGGACAACATCCCGGGCGTTGCCGGTATCGGCGAAAAGACTGCCCATAAGCTGATCGCCGAATTCGGCACGCTCGACGGGGTCTATGAGAGCATCGACTCGCCCTCAATCTCCAAGGGTGTCCGTGAAAAGCTCCTGCGCGACCGCGAGATGGCTACCCTCTCCCGCTTCCTCGCCACGATCGACACGAAGGTTCCCCTCACCGTCTCGCTCGCCGACCTTACCTATCACGGCCCGAACCGCGACGAGATGCACAGGGTCTGCATCAAGTACGAATTCTTCCAGCTCATCTCGCGCCTCGGCCTTGACAACATCTGCGATTGCGCCCGTGCGGAGACGGAAGAGGATACCGCCTATACCAAGGCCGACGCCGCAGCGATCCTCGCCCTTGACGGCGAGCTTGCCCTTTCCGCGACCGACGGTGGCCTTGCCGTCGCCACCGAAAACGCAAGACTTCTCTACCGAGGCCCCCTTACGGATATCGCTCCTCTCTTTGCGCGTCCCCTCACCCTCTACGACGCCAAGGCCTGGTACCACCGCCTTCGCCGCGAGGGGATCCGTCCTGCCGTTCCACCCTATGACGTCATGCTCGCCGCCTACGTGGAGAACTCGGCCGGGGGGCATACCGATGAGCGCGCCTTGATCGCCGCCTACCTCGGCCGTGACCTCCGCGAGGGCGCCCCCACTGCCGACGCCCTTCTCGCCCTTGCCGCTCTCCTTCGCGAGAAGCTCCGCGAGGCCGGCACCGAGCGCGTCCTTTGTGAGATCGAGCTCCCCCTCGTTCCCGTTCTCGCCGATATGGAGGCCGTCGGCTTCCGCGTGGACACCGAGGGACTGGCCGCCTTCGACGAGGAGCTGCGCATCGCCGCCGACGTTCTTGGCAACGCCATCACCGAGATGGCGGGCATCGCCTTTAACATCAATTCCCCGAAGCAGCTCGGCGAGGTTCTTTTTGACCGCCTCGCCCTCCCCTACCCCAAGAAGAAAAAGACCGCCACCTACTCGACTGATGCCGATATCCTCGGGGCGATCCGCCACCTACATCCCATCGTCGATGCCGTGCTTGAGTTCCGTAAGATCACCAAGCTCCGCTCGACCTACGCACAGGGACTCACGAAGGCCGCCGATTCCGAGGGGCGCATCCACAGCGACTTCAAGCAAGCGGTCACGGCCACGGGGCGGCTTTCCTCCGCCGAGCCGAATTTGCAGAATATCCCGATACGTACCGAGCTCGGGAGCCGTTTTCGTAAATATTTCATTACAAAAAGCGAAGACTATCTTCTCGTCGATGCCGACTACTCACAGATCGAGCTGCGCCTGCTTGCGCACATGTCGGGGGATGCCACGATGACCGCCGCCTACCGTGACGGTGCCGACATCCACACACGCACAGCGGCCGCCGCCTTCGGGGTTCCCGAGGACGAGGTAACGCCCACACTCCGCAGTCGCGCCAAGGCGGTCAGCTTTGGTATCGTGTACGGCATCTCGGCCTTCTCGCTGGCGGCCGACCTCGGCATCACCGTCAAGGAGGCCGGCGACTATATGGAGGCCTACTTCGCCCAATTCCCCTCGGTGCGCGACTACCTCGCGGCCGTCATTGAAGGGGCCAAGGCCTCGGGCTATACTGAGACCCTCTTCGGTCGCCGCCGCTACCTCCCCGAGCTCTCGGCCTCGCAGTTCCCCGTCCGCAAGTTCGGTGAGCGTGCCGCCATGAACAGCCCGATCCAGGGGACCGCCGCCGATATCATGAAGCTCGCCATGATCGCAGCCGACCGGCGCCTCCGCGAGGAGGGGCTGGATGCCCGTATCATCCTCCAGGTGCACGACGAGCTGATCCTCGAGGCGTACAAAAAGGATGCGGAAAGGGCCTCCCTGATCCTCAGGGAATCCATGGAGGGAGCCGTCGCTCTTTCAGTCCCTCT
>JAZNAD010000125.1:0-9240 GCA_045586345.1 Eubacteriales bacterium | reverse complement strand
CGACTCGACGATCGCCTTTTCAACCTCGACGGTCACCTCGGCGGGGGTCTTTACGACATTCATGGGGGCGGCGTTGGGGCTTTCGATCCCCTCGGCAACGCGGCTGATGCTGTTCTTACCGATCGGCATGTTCAATAATCTCCTTCGTAAGCTCTAAATATTCCTTGGCGCTACGGCTGTTCTTCTTATAGGCGAGGACGGGCATGCTGTTGTCCTGCGCCCATTCGACGGCGCTGTCCACGCGGATATAGTTCTCAAAGACGTAGACGTTGCCAAGCTCGGAAAGCGTTTTGGTGGTTTCCTTGAAATAGTTTTTCCGCTCATCGGCCTTTGTAATCACAACACCGAGAAGATCGATGCTTTTGGCGATCTTTTTTGCCTGCGAATAGAAGTTGAACATATTCGCGAGGCCGAAAAGACCCCAGGGCGAGGCCTCGAGGGGGATGAGCAGAAGGTCGGAGGCGCACATGATGTTCATGACCCAGCCGCCGAGCGTCGGGGGCGAGTCGATCAGGATATAATCGTAGCTCTCCGAGGCGATGACCTTTTCAAGGCAGCGCGAGAGGATCTGCTCTCTCTCCCACTTGGTGAAGAGGTCGTACTCGATCGAGCTCATCAGCGTGGTCGAGGGGACGATATCGAGGCCGGTATAGGCGGTCGGGATGATGTACTCGCTAAGATCCTCCTCGGCGCGGAGGGCGTGGTAGAGGTTCTTCTTGCTCTTGGCGATCTCAAGCGCCCGATCCTCGGGGAAGAAGGAGAGGGTCAGGTTCATCTGCATATCGCCGTCGATGAGAAGCACGCGCTTCCCCTCAAGCGTCATGGCGTAGCCGACGTTCGAGCAGGTGGTGGATTTGCCGCTCCCGCCCTTATTGTTGGCGAAGGCGATCACTTTGGTTTTTCCCATAGGTACTCTCCTTTACTTTGGTTCTTCTTCGGAAAGATAATCTAAAAGCGCGTCGATCCCCTCGCGCGTATAGGAGCTGACGGGGAAAACACGGCGGCAGCCCGCAAGCTTCAGCCAGCGAGTGGCGCGCTCGACATTCGCGCGTGGCTTGTCGATGCCCGTGACAAGGCCGATGACCTCGCGGTTGACGATCGAGGCAAGGTTCGGATTGAAGATGGAATAGGGCTCGTCGGCAGAAAGCACGAGCCCGACAACATCGGCCTCGTACGCGTAGAGCGCGAGAGGACCCGAGAGGTTTCGGAGCTCTGTGTATTCGCCGGGGGTATCAATGATAACGTCGGTGTACTGAATGTACTGGGTCTTATAATAGTGGGGAGTCTCACCCATCAGTGCCTGACGGAGCGTGGTCTTCCCGGCGGCCACACGGCCAATGAGGATCAGCTTCCTCATGTCCTCGTCAGGGGGCAGACGGCGTAGCCGAGCGTCCCCTCAAAGTAGTTGCAGACGGTGCCGATCGCGCTCTCGACCTCCGAGACGGTGCCGGTCACGATCAGGGTGCCGGTAAAGCGGTCGACGAACTCGACCATACCGCCCGAGGCCTTCATGGCGAGGTCGGCTGCGATGACGGCGCTCTCGCAGGGCGACACGGTCAGCACACCGATCGCCGAGCGGAACCGGTTCTGCTTCGGATCAAGGCCGAGCTTTTCGTAAAGGATCGGATCGGGGTTGGCGATGATATGCGCGAGGGTGATCTGCTTACCCGGGACAAGCTCCTGAATAATGCGCATCTTATCGGTCATCGGGATATCACTCATGACGCCTCCTTACAGCTGCTCCCAGAGCTCTGCGTGGGGAGCGGGGATCAGCGACCTGTTGCCAAAGAGCCCGTGCTCCTCCGCATAGCGGGCGCCGGCCTCGACGGCAGCGGTCACGTCGCCGACGTCGCCCGTCACCATCACGATGCCCTTACCGCCCATACCGCGCGAGACGCGCAGGTCGTAGATCTCGACGCGCGCCGTCTTGACGGCGAGGTCGGCGGCCTTGATGGCCGAAGCGGCCGAGAAGGTCTCGATAATGCCGAGGCTCCCCTCCTTCTTGGCACTCTGCGTGCCAAAGAGGGCCGAGATCACATGCTCGTCGATGCGTCCCATGACCGAGGAATCCACGATGACAGTACCGAAGCGCTCACAGACGTGATCGACAGCGGCGGTCACATCAGCGATCGCACCGGTCAGAATGATCTCAAATTTACCGGGGCAAGCGGGATGCGCGGACACCAGCGTGATGCCTGCACTCTTCAAGGCGGCATCGGCGGCCTCCACACCCTTCGCAATGCTTTTCAGTTCAATGACTCCAACAGCGCGAATCATAGCTTATCTCTTTTCTATAATGATCTTCTTTGCGTCAACGTAGGTGACAGTACCGTCGATCGAAGCGAACTGCGGCACCGCCAGCCCCTCGGCGGCATCGGCGATCTTCTCGCCGCGGCGCACGCTGTCCCCCATCTTGACTGTGGGGAGCGAGGGGGCGCCGATATGCTGAGAGGTCAGGATCTCAACGACCGACGGCGAGGGGAGCCCCTCGGTATAGACCTGGCGGCGGTCGTAGGGGGTGATGCCGAGGAGCGACTTCCAGCGCGGGATCGGCATCTGGCGGTAGGTGCGCATCGCATCCGGCTCGACGGTCGCGCCCTTGGGATCGTAGCGCAGGCGGCGCTCGGCGAGCTTGCGCTTCATCTCATAGATCACGGCACGCGGCGAGATATCCTGGCAGCAGGCGGCGATCTCACAGATGCCGCAGCCGCAGCAGAGCGAGGCCGAGGTGTAAAGGGCGGGATCCAGCTCGTCGATGGACGTCGCCGAGCGCACCATACGGTGAGGCTCGAGCGGATAGCCGAGAAGGTACCGGGGGCACATATCGGTGCATCGCGTGCACTGGCAGCAGGCGCTCGAGGCGCGGCGCTTTTGCACGTTGATCGAGGCGATCTTGGTCGCAACGGCGGGAATGTCGGCGGGGAGAACAAGAAGCCCCTTGGTGGTCTTGGTAATGACCTCGGTCTCGGGGTTCGCGACACGCCCCATTGAGGGGCCGCCGACGAGAAGACGGTGGGTCTTCGGTACGGGAACGTCGAGCGCCGCGAGGAGCTCGGCCACGCGCATTCCGACGGGGACGCGCACGACAAAGGCGCGGTGTTCGCTGATGTCACCCGCAACGGTGAGCCACTTCTCGGTGACGGGCTCGGAGAGCGCCATCGCGCGGTAGAAGTTGTAGACAGTCTCGGCATTATAGACGATAACGCCGACGCTGATCGGGAGGGCGGAGGGCTGGACGAGCCGCCCCGTCGCCTCGTAGATCAGGGTGATCTCGTCGCCCATCGGGTACATATTGGGGAGAAGGAAGACGCGGGTCTTGGGGCCGAGCTGCTCGTCGGCCTTAAGGCCGAGGCCGTGAGAGGTATGCTCCTTCACAGCGAAGATCACGCGGCCGATGCCCATGGCGTCAGCGATCGCCTCGGCTCCTGCCACCACCTCCGAGAGATGCTGCTTGATGATCTCGTAGTCGGTGTGCAGGAGAGGCTCGCATTCGGAGCCGTTGACGATCAGGGTATCCGCCCCCTCGGCGAGCTTGGCATACGAGGGGAAGCCGGCACCGCCGGCACCCACGATGCCGAAGTCGCGCATCAGGGTCTTGATATCGGGTGTCATATCGGGATCGCCCTCGTCAGTCGACGATACCCACGATCACGGCGTCAACGGGAGCGCTCTCGTTGGCAAGGGCAAGGCGCGCCGAGGAGCCGAGGGTGACGAGCACGGTCTCGCCGATACCGGCACCCACGCTGTCAACGGCCACAAGATACTTCTCGGTGGGGATGTCGTTCTCCAAAACGCGCACCTCCATGAACTTGCTCCCGATGAGTGCCTCCTGCTTCTTGGTGGAGACGATATGGCTGACCACGAGTCCTTTGATCATAAGTGGTTCCTCTTTCCTGAGTTACTTATTCTTTGACGATGCTGACGAGTGCACCGTTACCGATACCTGCCGCGTTAGCGTCGTCGGTATCCACGTGCATCTCGAGCGTGAAGGCGTCACTGACGCGCACCTGCACATCATACCAGCGGGTGCGCTTGCCGGCGAAGGCATCGACCGTGACGTAGTCGCCGTCGATCACGCCGTAGCGTGCGGCGTCTGAGAGCTCCATGTGGATGTGGCGGTTGGCGATAATGCACCCCTCCTTGAGGGTGACGGTGCCGCGCGGCCCGATGATCGTGATGGGAGCCGAGCCGTCAAGGTCGCCCGACTCGCGAACGGGGGGCTTGACCTTCAGCTGGAAGGAATCGGTCCTTGAGATCTCGACCTGCGAGCGGCTGCGGACGGGGCCGAGCACGCGCACGCCCTCGATCGGGCGCATCGAGGGGCCGACGATCGTCAGGGTCTCACGGCAGGCGTACTGCCCGGGCTGCTTCAGATCCTTGATTTTCTCAAGCTCGTAGCCCTTACCAAAGAGAGCCTCCACGTCCTCCTGTGTCAGGTGGATATGGCGGTTGGATACCCCGATCGGAATGTCGGCAGCCTCGTCCCTTGTCTTAAGATCGGCAACAATCTTGGCCACCAGGGCTGCGACGGTCTTTTCATTCAGTTCCATACGGCTCACTCCTCGTATGTAGTATCGTTAACCCTGCGAATGCAAGGTGTTGTTTACAAAGTTACAGTTTTTCATAGTATGTGCGCGCTAATACAGCGCCCGCGCAGCGGCGCCTGCCCCCGTAGGGGCGCCACAGGGAGAGATCAGTCTCCCTGTGGCGGAGCTTCCCTTTGATCTCAGATCTTCGGGAGAAGCTTTTCCACGTCCGTGTGAGGGCGGGGAATGACGTGCGTGGCAACCACTTCACCGAGCTTGCCGGCGGCAGCGCCACCCGCCTCGACGGCGGCCTTGACGGCGCCGACGTCGCCGCGTACCATGACGCTGACGAGCCCGCTACCGATCTTCTCGCTACCGACGAGAACGACGTTCGCAGCCTTGACCATCGCATCGGCCGCTTCGATCGCGGCGACGAGACCTCTGGTTTCAACCATGCCGAGTGCTTCCATTTTCATATCCTCCGTAAAATTATTGGAATCAGATTTTGTTTATCTTAAGCGCAGAGCGCGCCAAGATCCGAATAGGGGTGGCGCCGTGCGGCGCCGTGGGGTGCCTCACCCGAGGCGGGATCTCCCGTCAATCGGTGTAGAGGAACCGCATAATGTCGGGATGCGGACGGGCGATGACCTCGCAAAGCTTCACGTTTCCGACCTTTGCGGCGGCGGCGGCACCTGCCTTTGCAGCTGCCTCCACCGCAGACACCGTGCCCTCAACGACCACGGTGACCAGCCGACCGCCAAGGCGCTTCTCGACATGGATGAGACGTACGTCAGCCGCCTTGCACATGGCATCCAGCCCGGCAATCGAGGCAACGAGCGCCTGCACCTCGAGTAACGCTATTGCTTTTTCCATAGAGTGACTGTGTGACTTACTTCAGCGAGGGGAGAAGCTTCTCCACATCGTTGTGGGGGCGAGGAATGACGTGCGTGGCAACCACCTCACCGAGTCTACCGGCGGCGGCACCACCGGCCTCAACGGCGCTCTTCACGGCACCGACATCGCCGCGCACCATGACGCTGACGAGCCCGCTACCGATCTTCTCACTACCGATAAGAACAACGTTGGCCGCCTTGACCATCGCATCAGCCGCCTCGATTGCGGCAACAAGACCTCTGGTTTCGATCATACCGAGTGCTTCCTGCATAACTGTAATCTCCTTTAGATGTAAATATTTTTTAATTATTTCGTATTGTTTCTGAGTTTGTCCTTCCCCGTAGCCTCGAGGTGGGCAAACCACTCGATCTCCGGGCTCTGCCCGGCGATGAGACGGGAGGTGATGTACAGATTGCGGCGCTTGGCCTCCTCGACGCCCGCTTGCATCGCGGACTCGACGGCACCGGCGTTGCCCTCAAACTTCACCACCATCACGAGCGGGACCTCTGCACTGTCACCGTTCGCCGGCTTGTTCTTGTCGATCGCGACGACCTTGACGTCTGCCGTCTTGGCCACGCGGTCGGCGACCACGATCGAGGTCGTAAAGCCGTACACTTCGATCATTCCGAGTGCCATACGCGGCCCTCCTTAGTCGGGAACGTAGCAGATCTTGATGCCCTGCTGAGAGACGTTGACCTCCATGGCCTCGTTGAGCTTATCGAGCGGGAAGGAGTGCGTGATGAGCTCCTTGATCGGGATGTTCATCTCGCGCGCCTGGCGGAGGAAGGCCATCGTGGTCGGGTAATCCTCGGCGCTGTAATCCCACGAGCCGACAAGGTTGATCTCCTTGTTGCACATGGCAAAGTGAGGATTGACCGTGTACTCGCCGTTGTTGACGAAGAAGCCCATCTCACAGAGCCCACCGCCGCGGCGGATGTAGGAGTAGATGTCCGCAGCTGCGGGCGGAGCGCCCGTGCACTGGAAGGCGAAGTCGGCACCATTACCGTTCGTCGCGGCCTTGACGGCCTCGACCCTCTTCTCGAGGGTATCCATCTCGCGGAAGTTGATCGTCGTCTTGGCGCCCATACGCTTGGCCATCTCAAGGCGCTTCGGCGTTCCGTCGATCGCGATGATATGGTTGATGCCGGCGGCGCGGAGCACGGCGATCATCACAAGGCCGACAGGGCCGAGACCCTGAATAAGGACCTTCGTGTTGAAGTTCATAAGCCCCGTCTTGCAGGCTCTCGCGTGAGCGTGGACGCAGACGCAGGCAAGCTCGAGGAGCATTCTCTCCTCTAGATCAAGGTCGTTGACCACAAAGTAGGTCGCGCCCTTGGCACGGATCAGGAGGTGCGAGGCGAACCAGCCGTTCAGGGGCTGTGCCTCGTTGTGGCCGATAAGGCCGAAGACGCCCTGCTTGTCGCAGAGGTTGGTGTTGGCAGGGTGGTTGCGGCAGATGTTGCAATCGCCGCAGGAGATGACCGAGGTAACGATCTTGTCGCCGACCTTGATCGGGTTGCCCGCCGTATCGCTCTTGACGTTCTTGCCAAGAGCGAGGATCTCGCCGGTGCCCGCGTGGCCGAGGACGACGGGGAGGCGACCGAAGGGGTCGCCCTTCCACTCGTGGACGTCGGTGCCGCAGACACCGCAGCCCTCGACGCGGACAAGGATATCGTCATCCTCGAGCGCGGGGATCGGGAACTCCTTGACCTCGATGTGCTTTTTGTCGGTCAGCATCGCGACCTTGGCGGTCTTCGGAAGGCCGGCGGCGGGGGCAGAGGCTGCCGCGCCGAGGTTCCCGAGGACCTCGCGGACGATGCTTTCAATATCGCGTGCGCTAAGTTCCATCGTGCTTTTTCCTTTCGT
Source organism: Eubacteriales bacterium (assembly GCA_045586345.1). Taxonomy (GTDB): domain Bacteria; phylum Bacillota; class Clostridia; order Oscillospirales; family CAG-272; genus UBA1740. The sequence goes on along the minus strand of JAZNAD010000125.1, from coordinate 1,954 downwards.
TAGATAATGCGGAAGTTATCCGCCATCACGCAACGGCGGAGGCGCGTAAAGCTCCTCGCCGAGGTGATGCCCTCGCCGGTCGGACCGGCGATGGTGAAGGTGGCGTGGCCCTCCCCACCGAAGCCGATGCCGGCGTACGAGGGGGCATTCTTGACGAAGATGGTGGTCTCGACCGCACGGGCAAAGCGCGTCAGATGGTCGATGTTCTTCGAATGCATGTGGGCGGTGTGGCGGTTGCCGTGCTCGGCCTTGACAGCCAGCGTGATCGCCTCGTCAATGTCATGGACACGGACGATCGGCAAAATCGGCATCATCAGCTCCTCCTGGACGAAGGGATGCTCAAACGGCACCTCGCAGATGACGCAGCGGATCTCGGGGCCGACGCGGATGCCGATCTTCTCAAGGATGACGGCGGCATCGCGGCCGACACAGTCGCGGCTGACGGTCTTTTTCTTGGCGCCCGATTTGGTGGTGACCTCGGTGAGGACCACGTCAACGAGCTTGTCGGCGGTGGCACGGTCGATAAGGAGCGCGCCCGCCTTCTGCATTCCGTCGATCAGCTCATCGGCGATCGAATCGAAGGCGAAGACCTCCTTTTCGGCAATGCAGGGAAGGTTGTTGTCAAAGGTGCAGCCGTCGATGATATCGCGCGCCGCCTTCTTGATGTCGGCGGTGTCGTCCACGATGACGGGAGGGTTGCCGGCGCCGGCGCCGATCGCCTTCTTCCCGGAGGAAAGGACGCTCTTGACAACGCCGGGGCCGCCCGTGCAGACGAGCAGGCGGATCGAGGGGTGCTTATACATCAGATCGGCCGTCTCGAGGGTCGGCTTTCTGACCGAGGCCACGAGGACGCGCGGACCGCCCGCCGCCGCGCAGGCGCGGTTGACGAGGTCGACGGCGTAGTTCGATACCGCAATGGCGTTCGGGTGCGGGTTGAAGACCACACCGTTACCGGCGGCGATCATGCCGATCGAGTTGCAGATGACGGTCTCGGAGGGGTTCGTTGAGGGAGTGATGCTGCCGACAACGCCGAAGGGCGCCATCTCGGTCAGCGTAAGCCCCCGATCCCCGGTCTTTGCCGCCGACACGATATCCTCGGTGCCGGGGGTCTTATCGGCGACCAGCATATGCTTGGCCGTCTTGTGATCAACGCGGCCCATCTTGGTCTCGGCAACGCCGAGCTTTGCCATAACGGGGGCTTCCGCCCTCGTGAGCTCGCGGATCGAGGTAATGATCTTTTCGCGTTCTTCCACGCGCATCTCGCGGATCGCGCGGTAGCCGGCCTCGGCGGCGGCGATCGCGTCACGCATGTCCTCGTAGACGCCGATCAGGCGGCGACCGCCGTAGGAGGTAGCGTCATAGTCCGCCTCGGGGGCGGCGGCGCCGACCTCGCGCATCACGCTCTTGACGATCTCGGCAATCTGCGCTTCGGTCCACTGGATAGCCATATCTCTTCTCCTTGCGGCGAAGGAGCTCAGCGGCCGAGGGCGGCGAGGACGCGGCGGGTGATCTCGGCGACGAGATCGTCACCCTTCGGGGCGTCGTTCTTGCCGCAGGTGCAGACGTGACCGTCGGCGTGCTCGTGGTGACCGTTCTCCTTGCAGCGGCACTTGTCGGTGCCGAGATTCGAGCAGCGCTTGCAGCCGGGGTGGCGGCCGGGGATGTTCATCTTCTTGCGGAGCTCCATCAGCTTCTCGAGCTGCTCGCAGGGGATCTCATCGACACCGCCGAGCTCACGGGCGTACTTGCAGATCTTGGCGTTGAACTCGACCACATCCATCAGGAAGATGGCCTTGGTGAGCGTGTTGCCGACGGTCAGGGCGCCGTGGTTCTTCAGAAGGAAGGCGTCATGGTCCTGGAGGTAGGGATCGAGGGAGTCCGGGATCTCCATCGTGGAGGGGGTGCCGTACTCGCAGGTGGGGAGGGTACCGATCGTCAGGACCGCCTCGGGGAG
>JAZNAD010000124.1:0-5816 GCA_045586345.1 Eubacteriales bacterium | reverse complement strand
TTTTTCAGCAGAGAACGAACCGTTTCGGAAGGCTGTGCGCCGTTCTTGAGCCACTTCTGAGCCTATTCGACGTCGATCTTGACCTCTGCGGGCTCGGTCATGGGGTTGTAGTAACCGATCTCCTCGATGAAACGACCGTCGCGGGGCATACGCTCGTCAGCGACGACAACGCGGTAGCTGGGAGCCTTCTTCATGCCCATTCTCTTCAGTCTGATCTTTACCATGGTTAGTTTCCTCCAAAATGTTTTTGTTTTTTTATTTTTATTTTTATAAAAATCCGTGAAATCAGAACGGAATTTTCATCTTACCAAAGGGGCCTCTCTTGCCACCGCCACCCGAGAATTGCTTGATCATCTTTTTCATCTGCTCGAACTGCTTTAAGAGCTTGTTGACCTCCTCAACCGAGGTGCCGCTCCCTGCCGCGATACGCTTGCGGCGCGAGCCGTTCAGAACCTCCGAGGGGTGCAGACGCTCCTCGGGTGTCATCGAGAGCACGATGGCCTCGACGCGCGCGAGCTGCTTTTCGTCAAGGTTCATATTGTCGATCGCTCCGGGCTTGACGCCGGGGAGCATACCGAGGATCTGGTTGAGGTTGCCCATCTTGCGGAGCTGACGCAGCTGAACGAGGAAGTCCTCAAGCGAGAAGGTCGCCTCGCGCATCTTGCGCTCCATGTCGGCGGCGGTCTTCTCGTCAAAGGCGGCCTCGGCCTTTTCGATCAGCGAAAGCACATCCCCCATCCCGAGGATGCGGGAGGCCATGCGATCGGGGTGGAAGGCCTCGAGAGCGTCCATGCTCTCGCCCGTGCCGATGAACTTGATCGGCCGCCCCGTGACGTATTTGACCGAGAGCGCCGCACCGCCGCGAGTGTCACCGTCCATCTTGGTCATGACAACGCCCGTGATGTCGAGCTGCTCATTGAAGGTGGTGGCAACGTCCACCGCGTTCTGACCCGTCATTGAGTCGACGACGAGCAGGATCTCGGTGGGGCCGACCGCTTCCTTGATGCGGCGCAGCTCCTCCATCATCTCCTCGTCGATGTGCAGGCGACCTGCCGTATCAAGGAAGACCATGTCGTGGCCGTGCTTCTTGGCGTGCTCAACGCCCGCCTTGGCGATCTTGACGGGGTTTGTGCCGGTGCCCATCGAAAAGACAGGGACACCCACAGTCTCACCGACGATCTTCAGCTGATCGACGGCGGCAGGGCGGTAGACGTCACAGGCGACGAGCAGGGGATTCTTCCCCTTCTTTTTAAAATGAAGAGAGATCTTGCCGGTGTGCGTCGTTTTACCCGCACCCTGCAGACCCACCATCATGATGACCGTCGGGGGCTTTGAGGCGATCTCGATCTTCGGGGATTCCGAGCCCATCAGGCGGATGAGCTCCTCATTGACGATTTTAATGATCTGCTGGGCCGGGAGAAGGCTTTCGAGTACTGCTTCGCCCACAGCACGCTCGGTCACTGCCTTGACAAATTCGCGGACGACCTTGAAGTTGACATCGGCCTCAAGCAGCGCAAGCTTAACCTCGCGCATGCCCTCGCGGACATCGGCCTCGGTGAGCTTTCCCTTGCTGCGGAACTTCTTCAGCGCCGCGGAAAGCTTTTCGGTTAACCCTTGGAACATTGACACAGCGCATACTCCTTCGCTTATTTTTCGAGAAAATCGGACGAGAGGCGGATGGCCTCTCGGCTGAGCGCACATACACGCTCATCGGGGAACTCGGCAAGTGCCTCGGCCAGCGGCCGCAGGCGACCGACGGCTACCAGCAGCTCGCGGTGGCGTGCCGCAAGCCCTAAGCGATCCTCAAGGAAGAAAAGCTCCTCCTCACCCTTTTTCAATATGTGGCGGACGCCCTGGCGCGAGATGCCCTCGCCCTCGGCGATCTCGGCCAGCGACAGATCGTCGCCATAATAGGCACCGAGGATCGCACGCGTCCTCTCGGGTAATACCTCGCCGTAAAAATCAAGGAGAAATTCCACGGTCAGATTCTTTTCAAACATGGATTCCCCCCTGTAAAGTCATTTACTTTACAAGTATACCATCCTTTCTCGACTTTGTCAACAAAAAAATAAAAAAAATTTGTAAAAACTATTGAAATTTAGAAAGAACTGTGGTACAATTCTTTAATGTATGCAGGTGAGTGCTTTTTCACACCCCTCTCAGGTGATAATGCAGTCCGAAAGCAACAAATAATTTGGAGGAAAGTGTCGTGCCGAACATCAAATCTGCCAAAAAGCGTGTGAAGGTGACAGAGGCTAAGGCTCTGCGCAACCAGATCTTCAAGTCGCAGATGCGCACCATCATCAAGAAGTATGATGCCGCGCTCGCCGCCGGTGACCGTGAACTGGCCGCCGCCGCATACAAGGTTGCTGTGAAGAAGATCGACCAGGCCGTTGCTCATGGGATCCTTCACAAGAACAACGCCGCACACAAAAAGAGCAGCTTCACCAAGAAACTGAACGCCATGGCGTAATAAAAAAGCACCGTACACGCGGTGCTTTTTTATTTTTCATCATTTTCTGTCTTCGGGATATACTGTTAGCAGTAAAATGAAAGGCGGTTTCTGTTATGGCGCGGGCAAGTGGTATTCTTCTCCCCGTATTTTCCCTCCCGGGACGGTTTCCCCGTGGGACGCTCGGGGAGACGTGCTATCGGTTTATAGATGCCATTGCGGACGGTGGCTTCACCCTATGGCAGACCCTCCCCCTGACCCCACCCGATGCCTACGGGTCGCCCTACGCCTCGGATTCCTCCTTCGCCATGGATTCCTCTCTCCTCGATATCGATGCCCTCGTCGGGGAAGACCTACTCTCCCGGAAGGAGGCCGAGAGTGGCGATCACGGTGCCCTTGTGTCGCTCGCGGCCTCGCACGCCGACCGTGCTTCGCTTGACGCCTATCTTGACGCGCACCCTGAGACGGCGGCTTACTGCCGCCACCGCGCCGACGGTGAAGAGGCGCTTTATACCCTCGCCTTCGCACAAGCGGCGATCGATCGCCAATGGGAGTCGCTCCGCGACTACGCTCACGGTCGCGGTGTCCGTATTGTCGGCGATCTGCCCATCTACGTGGCGCCGGGGAGCGCCGATGCCGCCCTCTATCCCGAGGCCTTCTACGCCGAGGGGGACGTCGCAGGCGTTCCGCCCGATTATTTTTCGCCCGAGGGGCAGGTCTGGGGTAACCCCCTCTACGATTGGGAGGCCATGCGCGAGTGCGGCTACTCCTTCGTTCGTGCGCGCCTTGCTTATCTCCTCGACCGCTTTGACGGCATCCGCCTCGATCACTTCCGCGGCTTCTCGGCGTATTACCGCATCCCGGGAGGCGCCCCTGCCACCGAGGGGCATTGGGAGGCGGGGCCGGGGATGGATCTTTTTTTGTCGCTATTCGATCTTCTTTCGGGGCGTGCGGTGATCGCCGAGGATCTCGGCGAGGTCGACGAAGCCGTCGCCGCCTTGCGGCGCGACTGTGGCTTTCTCTCGACCCGTGTCCTCCAGTTCGCCTTCCTCGGTGACCCCGGTAGCATCCACCTTCCACACAACTATACCGAGGACTGCGTGGCCTATTCCGGTACTCACGACAACGATACTTTACAAGGATATCTGGATTCTATGCCTGAAAGTGAGCGTGCCTATCTCCTCGACTATTGTGGCGCCTCCTCCCGGGAGGGCGCCGTCTCCGCGGTTATTCGCACGCTTCTTGCCTCGGTTGCGCGCCTCGCCGTCTTTCCGATGCAGGATCTTCTCGGTATCGGTGGGGAAGGGCGCATCAACACCCCGGGGCGCGCGGAAGGGAATTGGTCGTGGCGCCTTCCTGCTGACTATCTCGATCACTTCGATCGCGAGAAATATCTCTACCTGAACCGCCTCTTTGGTCGAAGATAGCAGGGATTGACAGGGCATTTTCACTATGCTATAATAAAACCACCTACTGTTTTCATGAAAAGGGGGCGGTTTTGTCATGAAGCGCACGGTCTGGTCGGAAAAGATCCTGAAGACGCTTTCGGAGGAGAAGATCCTTTTGCAGCGTCATGTCCTGCGCGAGACGGGTACGCACGATCATTGCTTTCTCGAGCTTACCTATATCGTAAGGGGACCCGTTGAGCATATCAAGGACGGCCGCCACGAGATCCTCTCGGCAGGCGATTATTTTATTGTTGACTATGGCAGCACCCACAGCTATAAGGCCATGGGGGAGGGTCGTTTCGAGAATCTTGATTGCCTTTTCCTCCCTGAGCTTCTCGACCCCGTCCTGCGCGGAACGAAAAGCCTGCGCACCTGCCTTGAGCACTACCTTTTGCGCTTCCGCATGCGTGCTCTTGTTAAGAATCCCGCCGATACCACCTTCCATGACGAGGACGGCGCCGTGCGTGAGCTTTTGAGGAGGATGGAGCAAGAGACGATCGAAAAGCGCCTCGGCTATACCGAGTTTCTGCGGTGCTACCTCCTTGAGATCCTGCTCCATACCATGCGTAAGATCGAGCACGCCGAGAGCACGGTAGCTGACGAGGGGATCAGTGCCTTTCTCTCGCACTACGTGGAGGAGCATTACCGCGAGAGCATCTCGCTCTCTGCGCTTTGCGATCGGATGCATTACAGTCTCTCCTATGTCAGCCGTCGCTTCCGCAAGGAGACCGGCATCTCCTTTGTCCGGTATCTGCAGAATTACCGTGTGATGCTGGGGTGTCGTCTCCTGGCTACCTCCGACCGCTCGCTGAGCGAGATCGCCTCGCTCGTAGGCTACGGTGATGCAAAATTCTTCGCCTCCCTCGTCCGCCGTATGACCGGCCTTTCCCCCTCGGATTTCCGCAAGAAGAATGCTTAAGTCACGCCGGGCATACAGTCCGCACATCAAGGGAAGTGAACGCCGATAACAAAAAAGAGATATGGTAGTACCATATCTCTTGTTTTCGGTTATGCCCGAATCAGTCGGTGACGTAGGGCAGAAGGGCGGCCTGACGGGCACGCTTGATCGCGGTCGTCAGCTCGCGCTGGTGCTTCGCGCAGGTGCCGGACATACGGCGGGGAAGGATCTTGGCGCGCTCCGAGATGTACTTGCGGAGACGGGCAACATCCTTGTAGTCGATGGCCTCGACCTTTTCGGTGCAGAAAGCGCAGACCTTCTTTTTACGTCTCATATTGGGACGGAAGGAGTGCGGTGCGTCATTTCTTTCCATTTTAGGGTTCCTGACCTTTCCGGCTCAAATTCAAGCGGTGTGCGTTATGAGCCGATTCGCACATCCGCGGGATAAGATCTTCGTAAGATCGCGGGATCAGAAGGGCAGACTGTCGTCGGCAGGGATCTCCTCAAAGCTCGCGGTGTTGCCGCCGGTATAGGCCGGGGTGCCGTAAGCATCGGGCGTGTATTGCGTGTTGTTCCCACCGGCGGCGGGAGCATCACCACGCGATTCGACAAAGGAGACCTCGTCAGCAACCACCTCAGTCGCATAGTGACGGGTGCCCTGCTGGTCGGTCCAGCTACGGGACTGCAGCTGACCGCAAACAAGGATCGGACGCCCCTTCTTGAAATAGCGTGCCACGAACTCCGCGCTCTGGCGCCAGGCAACAACAGTGATAAAATCGGCCGTCTGCTGCTGGCCGTTCTGCGCATCCTGATTGTTGCTCCTCGCAAAGCGGCGATTGACCGCCAGGGTGAAGCGGCAAACAGAGATCTGGCTCGGGGTCTGTCTGAGCTCGGGGTCGGCGGTGAGATTGCCGATCAGAATAACCTTGTTGAAACTTGCCATGATAGTCTCTCCTTACACTTTTTACTCAGCCGCGGCTTCCGCGGGAGCTTCCGTCTCGGGTTCCTTCGCAGCAGC
>JAZNAD010000123.1:0-14179 GCA_045586345.1 Eubacteriales bacterium | reverse complement strand
GGTCTCAATGGCGATCACATGCTCGGGCTTTACGTTGATGAGCTGGGAAACAGGACCGTGGACCCCCTTAAGGCGCCCCTCGCCGGCGGCGCGCATCACAAAGCGTACAGCCTCGCCGTACCCCTCAAAATGCTCCTCCATGCGGCGCAAAGCGGCGGCGGCCTCCTCAAGCGCTGACTTGTCGGCACGCAAGCGACCGCACTCCTCGGACAGCGCCTCGCGCTCACGGCGGCGCTCCTCGATCTCGCGATCGGCGCCCGCAATGGCGGCCTCGATCTCCTTGACACGCTGATTGAAGCCCTCGACGTTCTTCTCGCAAAGAGCAACCTCGCCCTCAAGGCGCTTGCCGTTCTCCTCACACTCGGAAAGGGCGGCGGTGATGCCTTCGCCGCGGTTGCCGTCCTCGTTCTTCGAGCGAGAAAGCACATCGATGCTGACCTTAAGATCAAGGGCGGCGTTCTGCTGCCTTTCGAGCGCGGCAAGCGAGGTGTCCAGCTCCTTTTCAATGCGCTGAATGGCCTGGGTCAGCTTCTGCAAGTCGGCAAGGATGCCCACACGCTCGTCGGAGAGCGAGCGCATTTCGTCGCGGAGCTCCTTGATCTTGGCATCATAGCCCGAGGTATCCCCGGACAGCGTGCTCGCCGCACGCGTCAGCTCCTCGATCCTCTTACGGCTTCCCCCGGCGAGGTCGGTTTTGTGGCGGATCTCGGTATCGAGCACAGAAATGTCGTTTTCAAGCGTATGAATGCGCCCACGGCATTCGTTGATCTTATTGAGCAGCTGCTCGGAGGCAAGGCGTCCGCTTTCCATCTGAGAAAAGAGGCGCTCGTCCTGCGCGTTCAGAGAGGCCAGCGAGGCCTCCAAGGTCTCAAGCTCGTGCACCGACAGCTGATAGGTGTCCTTCGCCTTGGCAAGATCCGAGCGGAGCTTTTCGGTATCGTAGAGCCAGAGCGACACGTCCGCGATCTTCTTTTTTTCGTGGAGATCGAGGTATTTTCTCGCTTTTTCGGCATCCTTCGTCAGAGGTGCCAAGCGCTTTTCGAGCTCGTCAAAGATGTCGATGACTCGCTCCATGTTGGCGTGGGTCTCCTTGCGGCGCTTTTCGGCATCCTCCTTACGGTGGCGGTATTTGGCGATCCCCGCTGCCTCCTCAAAGACATTACGGCGGTCCTCACTCTTTTTCGAGAGAAGCTCGGCAACTCGCCCCTGACCGACAATCGAATAGCCCTCGCGGCCGATGCCCGTGTTCATAAACAGCTCGGTGATATCACGCAAGCGCTTCTGCTGACCGTTGATCAGATATTCACTGTCGCCCGTGCGGTAATAACGGCGTGTAACCTTGATCTCATCATAGGGCGAATCAATGCGGTGGCTCTTATCGGTGTTATCAAAGGTGACCGATACCTCGGCATATCCCATTGGGCGGCGCTGATCGGTACCGCCGAAAATAACATCCTCCATCTTTGTGCCGCGGATATTACGGCTCGAAAGCTCACCGAGCACCCAACGCATCGCGTCAGAAATGTTAGACTTACCGCTTCCGTTTGGGCCGACAATGACGGTCGTTCCGCGCTCAAAGGTAAGGACAGTGCGGTTCGGAAAGGATTTGAAGCCGTGCAGCTCAAGAGATTTTAAATACATCGGTCATTCTCCTTCCTTTCGTTCTTCTAATATCCCGAAAAGGCCAAGGGCCTCCTTGGCTGCCGCCTGCTCAGCATCGTGCTTGGAGGACCCGCGGCCAACACCCACAACGTTACTGTTGATGCGCGCCTCAATCAGATAGATCGGCGCGTGGTCGGGGCCCTTCCTGTCCTTTACAATGTATTCCAGTGTTTCGCTCCCGTCCTGCTCGACAAGCTGCTGGAGTCTTGTCTTATAGTCACCGTGACGGTTTTCGACACAGTTCTCAAGCTCGCGGCGCAAAAGCCGCAGGAGCACAGGCTCAGCCTTGTCCATGCCACCGTCAAGATAAATGGCGGCAAGCAGCGACTCCATCACATCGGCAAGAATCGAGGGGCGTTGGCGCCCATTCCCCGCATCCTCTCCCTTTCCAAGACGAAGATACGTGCCGAGCGACAGCTCCCCCGCGATCTTTGCCAGCGTCGGCTCGCAGACAAGATGCTGACGGTATCGCGTCAAAACGCCCTCGGGGATGTCAGCAAAGCGCAGATAAAGATAGCGGCTCACCACGATCTGCAAAACGGCATCACCGAGGAATTCAAGTCGTTCGTAGGAGGGCTCGCCCTTTTCATTGGTATAGGATGCGTGCGTCAAGGCCGTCAGGAGAAGCGAGGGATCCGAAAAATGATACCCTATCTTCTCCTCGAGCGATGCAAGCACAGGTTCTTTCGTCATAATGTCCTCACTTTGCCGGCTCACTCACCGAGACCTCGGCGGCTGCCTGCTTCTCCTTTTCCTCAAAGGCCTCGGCCCACGCGGCAATGTCGTAGTTGATGCCTGTGTTGACAAAGGTCATTGCCTGATGCACGGCGTTTTTGATCGCCTTCGCATCCGAGGAGCCGTGCGCCTTGATGACCGGCTTGGCAATCCCGAGCAGAGGGGCGCCGCCGTGCTCAGAGGAGTCCATCTGCTTCTTGAAGCCGTTCAGCTTGCCGCGGACCATCAGGCCCGACAGCATCGTCGTCATATTCGTGTGGAACAGATCCTTAAGCGCACTGCCGATAAACCTCCCCATTCCCTCGATTACCTTCAGAACGAGGTTGCCGGTAAAGCCGTCGGTCACAGCCACGTCACAGGCATCAAAGGGTAACGCCTTGCCCTCGACATTTCCGATGAAGTTGACCTCCGATTTCGTGAGACGCTCGTAGGTCGCCACCTGAAGCGGCAGGCCCTTGTTGTATTCGGTGCCGTTGTTGATAAGACCGACACGGGGTGAGGGAAGACCGTAGATCTTCTGCATATATAACGAGCCCATGAAGGCGAACTGCTCGAGATTCTCGGGAGAGACCTCGAGATTAGCGCCACAATCCATCAAAAGGACGGGCGTTGGGAAGGGGAGCACCGTGGCAATTCCCGCGCGGCGGATGCCGCGGATACGGCGGACGAGGAGGGTCGCGCCTGCAATAAGAGCCCCAGTATTGCCGGCGCTGACAAAGGCATCGCCATCGCCCGAGGCCAGCTTCTGCAGGCCGATGCTCATGGAGGAATCCTTCTTGTCGCGGACAACAGCCAGTGCCTTGTCCTCCATGCTGATCACCGAGGTCGACGGAATGACCTCAATACCGTCGAGCGAGAGCTTCTCGGCCTCGGCGATCTCGCGGATGTTCTCCTCACAGCCGACGATCGCGATCGTTAGGGAGGGATACTCCTCCTTGGCCATCAGGGCGCCGCGGATCAACTCAAGCGGGGCGTTATCCCCACTCATAACATCAATAAGAATACGCATATCAGTTTCCTTTCCCCATCTGGGAAATTTCTGTCCTCAGTGCCTCGATCTCGGCAAGGGCACGCACCGAGTACGCCTCGTTTCTGGCGACCTTTCCGCCCTTTACCTTGCGGTCAAGAGGGGCAATAATGCCGAAATTGGCATTCATCGGCTGAAAATTGACAACCGTTTCATCGCTCACATATGCCGCCATTGCACCAAGCATCGTCGTCCGCGGGAAGACAGGCACCTCCTTGCCGAGCGCCCTTGCCGCGGCAGAGATCCCCGCTACAAGCCCCGAGCCCGTCGATTCGACGTATCCCTCCACCCCCGTCATCTGACCGGCGAAGTAAAGTGTCGGGCGGGCGCGCATGGAGTAGTCCGATGCTAAGAGTATCGGAGAGTTGATGTAGGTATTGCGATGCATCACACCGTACCGATAGAATTCGGCATTCTCAAGCCCCGGGATCATGCGGAAAACGCGCTTCTGCTCGGGGAAGGTCAGGTGGGTCTGAAAGCCCACGAGATTATACATATCTCCCGCGCGGTTCTCGCGGCGGAGCTGTACCGTGGCATACGCATCCCTCCCCGTTGAGGGAATGGGAAGCCCTACGGGCTTCATCGGACCGAAGCGGAGGGTATCGACACCGCGCGAGGCCATCACCTCGACCGGCATGCACCCCTCAAACACCGTCAGCGCTTCTCCCGTTTCAAAATCGTGGAGCTTGGCAACCTCGGCCTTGGTCAACGCCCGATAGAAGGCCAGATATTCCTCCTCGGTCATCGGGCAGTTGAGATAATCCTCGGGATCTCCCTTGCCGTAGCGCGAGGCATAAAATGCCTTGGTAAAATCAATGCTTTCTCCCGAAACGATCGGTGCCGCCGCATCAAAAAAATGCAACGCATCCGTCCCCGTCATAGCGAGAATATCATCCGAAAGCGCCTCCGAGGTCAAGGGGCCGGTGGCCACCACCGTGATCCCCTCCTCGGGAATCCTTGTCATCTCACGGGAGACGACAGTAATGCGCGGATGCGCCCCGATCTTCTCGGTAATATACTCCGAAAAAAGGGTGCGGTCCACCGCCAGAGCACTCCCTGCAGGAACCGACGTCGCATCGGCCGCCTTCATAATGAGAGAGCCCATACGCCGCAGCTCCTCCTTGAGGAGCCCCACCGCGTTTGAAAGAGCGTTCGAGCGAAGCGAATTCGAGCAAACAAGCTCAGCAAACGTCGGCGCGTGATGCGCCGGCGTATACCGTTCTGGCTTCATCTCATAGAGTGTTACCTCGCAACCGGCCTCGGCAGCCTGCCATGCAGCCTCACAGCCGGCAAGCCCCGCGCCGATCACGGCGATCTTGGCACAGGGAGTCATTTTTCTACGTTATCCTTCTTGTAGTGGCAGAGCTTGTTGTGGCACACCACCTGCTTGCGCCCCTTGCGGTAAAGGAGCATATCACCGCACTCGGGGCACTTCTCAGCAAGGGGCATCTCCCATGTCGAGAAGTCACAGCTCGGGTAGCGCTCACAACTGTAAAAAAGCTTGCCCTTGCCGATCTTCGTGATGATCTTGGCATCGCACTTCGGGCAGTTCACGCCAAGCTCATTGACCTTCTGCTTTGTGAATTTGCATGTCGGATAATTGGCACAGGCATAGAAGGCTCCGTAGCGCCCGGTCCTTATGACCATATCGCCACCGCAAAGCTCACATTTGAAGTCTGCTACCTCAACGGCGGTCTCCTTCTTCTCGATGGGTCTTCCGTCCTTGCCAAGGGCCTTGGTATTCTTGCATTCGGGATACCCGGGGCAGGCCAAGAATCGGCCAAAGCGGCCGGTCTTATAAACCATCAGACGCCCGCACTTGTCGCAAGGGATGTCGGATTCCTCAGGGGGAATCTCCACATCCCCCGCCTTAACGTTGCTCTTGGCGCGCTCAAGGGCGGCGGCAAAGCCGCCGTAGAAGTCAGAAAGCACCGTGTGAAGCGTCTCCTCACCGCGGGCAATGCTATCAAATTTGTCCTCCATCTCGGCCGTAAACTGATAGTCAACGATATCGGGGAAATTTTCCTTCATCAGCTTGGTCGTAACCTCGCCGAGCGGCGTCGGCACAAGGGCCTTCCCCTCGCGACGGACGTAGGTGCGGTCAATGATCGTCGAAATGATCGCCGTATAAGTGCTGGGACGACCGATGCCATTGTCCTCAAGGAACTTGATAAGCGAGGCTTCGGTATAGCGGGGCGGCGCCTCGGTAAAATGCTGTGCCGCATTCGATGACGCCACAGGCATTGTTGCGCCCTCGGTCAGCCGAGAAACGGGGGGCAGCGCACGGCGGTCGCCAAGATCCTCGTGGTCCTGAGTGTCGTCATACACCGCCAGATACCCCTTGAACTTCATCGTGCTTCCTGTCGCACGGAACTGATAGTCACCACAGGTGAAATCAAGCGATACAAGCGAAAAGACCGCCGAGGACATCTGGCTAGCCACAAAGCGCTCCCAGATCAGCTTGTAAAGACGGTACTGGTCGGGCGTCAGGCTGCGCTTGATCTTGTCGGGGGTCAGGGTGACATCGGAGGGACGGATCGCTTCGTGCGCATCCTGTGCACCCGGCTTCATCTTGAACTGGCGGGGCGTCGTAGGATGGTATTCCTTGCCGTACTGCTCGCCGATCAGGGTAAACGCCGCCTCCTGGGCAGAGGCCGAAATGCGGAGTGAGTCGGTACGCATATACATGATAAGACCCGAAAAACCGCCGAATTCGGCACCGATATTAATACCCTCGTACAGCTCCTGTGCCGTCTTCATGATGCGCTTCGACTGGAAGCCGAGCTTCTTGGAGGCCTCTTGCTGGAGCGTCGATGTCGTAAAGGGAGGCGACGGGAGCTTGCTCTTCTGCGACTGGCGGATGCCGGTCAGCACAAAGGGCATCGTTTCCACGGTGGCAACCACCGCCTTCGCCTCGGCCTCCGAGCTCAGACGAAGCTCGTTCCCGTCCTTGCCGTAAAAATGCGTTTCAATGGACGTGCCGTCGGCCGTGGTGACCGTCACGCGAACTGTCCAGTATTCCTGCGGCACAAAGGAGCGGATCTCCTCCTCACGTTCGGAAATGATGCGCGCGGCAACGCTCTGCACGCGCCCTGCGGAAAGCCCGCTGCGGACGTTCTTCCAAAGGAAGGGACTAAGCTGATAGCCTACGATGCGGTCGAGGATACGGCGAGTCTGCTGAGAATTGACAAGATCCTGGTTGATAACACTGGGATGCTTGATGGCATCCTTGACCGCGCTCTTTGTGATCTCGTTGAAGGTCACGCGGCATTGCTTGTCGAGCGGAATGCCGAGCGCCGTGGCCAGATGCCAGGAAATGGCCTCACCCTCACGGTCAGGGTCGGTCGCAAGGAAGATCTTCCCTGCTGACTTCGCCTCCTGCTTGAGAAGCGAGATCACATCGCCCTTGCCGCGGATATTGATATAATGCGGCACAAAATCGTTTTCGATGTCAACGCCAAGGCCGCTCTTCGGCAGGTCACGAATGTGTCCCTTTGAAGCGATGACCTTATAATTCGAGCCAAGATAACCCTTAATGGTGCTCGCCTTAGCCGGCGACTCCACAATAACTAAATTCGCCATAACTGTTTCCTTTCCTTGGACCTCGGAGAATCTCTCCGTTTCTTACTTGCTCTGCTTTCTTTGCATGTCTCCGCTCGGCAGGAGCTCGATAAGTCCCTCGATCTCCATGGTAGCGGTAGTTGCCATTACCTCGCCGATCGGAAGCCCGGCCTCAGTAATTTCATCGTATGAGATCCCTTTGTCGGCAGGGATCATCGCATAGATCCTCTTGGCAGTCTCCCCAAGCCGCTCAAGAATCTTTTCGGTCTTTTTGGCCTCTTCGGGCGTCGGCACCGCAGTGGGCGCTGGCATCTCCTCCTCGGCCGGCTTCCGTGCCCGTGGAGGAACGCTTCCCTTCTCCTCCCTTGTGTATACCTTCATTGAGCGAAGGACCGTATCAATCACAAAGGGAGAACGCTCAAGCAGACGGAAAATGTTGATTTTATCAGAATAGACCTTCTCAAAATCGGTCAGTATGTCGTCAGCCGCAACAAGGAGCTTAGCTCCGTCGCGTAGAAGCATACTGGTACCGGCACTCCCGGGATCGTCGACGCGCCCGGGGAGCGCATATAGGACTCTCCCCTGCTGGCGCGCCTTGCGTGCCGTGATCAGTGCACCGCTGTCAAGATCGGCCTCGATAATGACCGTCGCCTGTGCAAGCCCGGAGATAATACGGTTTCTTGCTGGGAAATGATGACGTTCAGGGCGTGACCCCGGGGCATATTCGGTAATGACGGCACCGTGGCGTGTCACGGTTGCCGCAAGGTGCGCGTGTGCCGGAGGATAGATGATATCGATACCGCTTCCGAGAACCGCCACAGTCTCACCGCCGCCGTTGATGGCGGCCGCCGAGGCCACACCGTCGATCCCGAGCGCCAGCCCGCTGACGACCACAGCACCGGCCCTTGCAAGATCCCTTGAGATCTCAAAGGCCATCCGCTTGCCGTAATCGCTCATCTTGCGCGTACCGACCACAGCCACCGAAAGGCGGCCGTTCATCTGTGGGAGTCTTCCCTTGCAGTAAAGGAGAACGGGCGGCGCTGCGATCGTGCGCAAAGCCGCCGGATACCGGGGGTCATCATACGCGATCGGCACAACACCGGTCATGTTACAGAAGTTGAGGATCCTCTCGGCCTCCCCGGCATCCTTGTTGAGCAGGCGACGGAGATCCTTTTCGTACTTGCCGAGCGCCTCGCGGAGTGCCGCCTCGTCTGCCTCATAAATGTCATAGGGCGAAGCAAAGGCGCGCAGAAGAAGATCAAAGGTTCCGGAGCCCGGTGTACAGCACCCACTGAGCCATATCCAGAAAAGCACACCCTTCATTCAAGGTTACCTCGCTTTAGATTGTTCCCACAAAAAGACCGTGGCCGCCATCGCCGCATTGAGCGACTCGGCCGTGTTCTCAATGGGAAGATAGACGCTCCCCGTGCAGGAGGCCGAAAGCGTCGTAGGGATCCCGTGCCCTTCATTCCCGATCACGAAGATGTCATCACTCCTAACTCCGACGTGGGAGATCGGAGTGGCGTGCTCGCGCAGCTCAGCCGCAAAAACGCGGCGTCCGCATGATCGGAGGGCCGCGACGGTGCCCTCAGCATCCGCAACGCGCAGAGTGGGAACGCGGAAGACAGCCCCCATCGCCGCACGCACTGTGCGCGGATTGTAGACGTCGGCGCAGTCCTCGCTGAGGATCACCGTCTCCGCGCCAAAGGCCCCCGCGCCGCGGAGCACAGTGCCAAGATTTCCGGGGTCCCGAATTGAGACAAGAAAGAGGGCGCGACCGATCTTATCAAAATTGTCTACATCTATTTTAATACATCTTTCCGAAATGTCAAGATATTTTACCACAACAATTATCCCTTCAGGGGCTTTTTCTGTGGTAATTTTGTCAAAGCAGCCCTCGCTGAGCACAAGGATCTCTGTCTCACTGTAGATGGGATCGGCAAAGGCCTCCATCACACGCCCGAGATTTTCCCTTGCATAGCGTTCGGACAAAAGGACGTAGCGGACGGGAGCGCGGGTTGTGATGGCTTCCTCGCAAAGCTTGCGTCCCTCCGCTAAAAAAAGGCCGTGCTCTTCCCTGTATTTTTTCTCTGAGAGCGATGCCGCCAGCATCACCAGAGGGTTTCTCCTGGCAGTGATCGTTTCTTTTGTGAACTTCATTTTTCACCTCGGGAATAAAACAAATCCCCGACTCCGCGTAAATACGCGTGAGTCGGGGTATAAGTGCTTAAAGGGCGGCCTTAGCGCGCTCAACGATTGCTGCGAAAGCAGCCTTGTCGGCGACGGCGATCTCGGCCAGCATCTTGCGGTTGAGGTCAATCGAAGCGAGCTTCAGACCGTGCATCAGCTGCGAGTAGGTGATGCCGCAGGCTCTCGCCTCAGCGGAGATACGGGCGATCCAGAGAGAACGGAAGTCTCTCTTCTTCATCTTGCGGCCGGCGAAGGCATAGTTACCGCTCTTGAGAACGGCCTGCTTCGCCATCTTAAAGTGCTTGCTCTTTGCACCCCAGTATCCTTTAGCGGCTTTGAGAACGCTCTTTCTTCTCTTGCGCGTCATCATTGCGCCTTTAACTCTTGCCATGTTGTTTATTCCTCCAATTCTTAAATTCCGTCGAGATCACTTCTGGATCATGCTTTTGATGTTGGGCGTCATCGACTTGCTGAGCACAAATCCCTTGCGGAGCGTTCTCTTACGCTTCGCGGTCTTGATCCCCAGGTTATGACGGTGCTGAGAATGCTGAACTTTGATCTTGCCGCCGGCCGTTACACGGAATCTCTTGGCGGAGGCCTTGTGAGTCTTCATCTTTGCCATGTTTTTTCTCCTTTGACTTTACTATCGGCGTCACCGAAAATATAAAAATTCAAGATTGAATCTATAACGAAGTTATTTGCCCGACTTCATCGGGGAAAGAATAACGGAAAGGTATCTCCCCTCCTGGATCGGCGCCTTATCGGCCGCGCCCGCATCGGCACAGGCCTCCATAAAGCGATCGATCACGGCACGTCCCATATCCTGGTGCGTCATCTCACGGCCCTTGAAGCGGATGACAGCCTTTACCTTATCGCCGCCCTGCAGGAACTTGCGCGCTTGATTGACGCGTGTATCGAAGTCGTGAGTATCAATACGGCAGGAGAGCTGAACCTCCTTGAGCTTCACGATCTGCTGATTCCGTCTCGCCTCTTTTTCCTTCTTGTCGCGCTCAAAGCGATACTTGCCGTAATCCATCACGCGGCAAACAGGGGGCTCGGCATTGGGTGCCATCAAAACAAGATCAAGACCCCGCCCGTAGGCATATTCAAGCGCCGAGATTGAGGACATGATGCCAAGCTGCTCGCCGTCAGGACCGACAAGGCGAACCTCCTTGAAACGGATGCTTTCGTTGATCTGCAAATCCTTGGTGCTAATGGTACAGTACCTCCAATAAAAACAAAAATGCATACGAATTTCCGCATGCACAAAAGCGCCAAAAAAAGCGCCGGTGTATTGACCTTACGCACTCCTGTGGTAAGGTGAGAACGGAAATTCTGCTTACTACGGTGGGATCAAAGCCCACTACGAATTGCATTATACCACCGGGAGCGCTTCTTGTCAATACTTTTTTTCAATTTCCCTATTTTTTCTTTTTCGGGGGCCATCGCCGGTCTTTCTTAATTATTTTTGAAAAAATGTGGATTTTTTCTTCTCTTTGTGTTATAATGCAATGTATACTGCCCACGTATACCCAAATTGTGCCAGCTGCGCGGCCGAGCCGCGTTCGAATATTAGCAAAGGAAACCGTATGAACAAGTTTATTGAAAAAGCAGAGGTCATGGAACTCCCTCTCATCCCACTCCGAGGAACCGTAGCGTTCCCCTCTGTCCAGATGAATCTCACGATCTCACGCGGCATCTCGCTGAAGGCCTTTGGCGAAGCTGCCTCGAAGGAGTCGTACATCCTTCTCTGTGCCCAGCGCGATGCCGGCGTTGAGGAGCCCACTGTCAAGGATCTTTTCCGTGTCGGTACCGTCTGTGCCATCAAGCACGTTTCAAAAACCCCGGACGGGAATCTCAGTGCCGTCTTCGAGGGAATCTGCCGCGCCAAGATCACCGAGATCACACCCGACGACGGCTTTTTCCGTGCCTCGGTCATCTGCAAGAGGATCTCGCTCGGCAACGTTACCACCCTGCGCGCCGAGGCTATGATGCAGGAGATGGCGAACGCGCTTTCCGCCATCCAGCCCGTCCACCCCTCCCTGAACGACGAGCTTCGCGCCGCCGCTACCGCCATCAAGAACCCCTCGATGCTCTGTGACTTCGTGGCCTCCTCAGTCCTCCTCAATTACAGGAACAAGCAGACCGTCCTTGAGTGCATCAATCCACTTGTACGGATGGAGCGTCTCCTCGTCCTTCTTGAGGAAGAAAAGGACATTCTCGTTTGCGAGGCCGAGATCCACAACACCGTCCGTGAGAAGGTGGATGAGCATCACAAGGAGTTCTTTCTGCGTGAGCAGATGCGAGCCATCCAGCAGGAGCTTGGCGAGGACGGCGATGAGATCGACGAATACAGCACGAGGATAGAGCGCATCTCCATGCCTAAGGAAGTGAAGGAAAAGCTCTCAAAGGAGCTCGGCAAGCTTGCTAAGACGCCCTATGGCGCCACCGAAAGCGTTGTGATCCGCAATTACCTTGACACCTGCCTTGAGATCCCGTGGGAAAAGACCACCAGGGATAAGCTCGACCTTGTGTCTGCCGCCAAGATCCTCGAGGCCGACCATTACGGCCTTGACAAGATCAAGACTCGCATTCTCGAATATATCGCCGTCCGTAAGCTCGCTCCCGATATCCGCAACCAGATCCTCTGCCTTGTCGGCCCTCCCGGCGTAGGTAAAACCTCGATCGCCGCTAGCGTGGCCCGTGCCCTCGGGCGCAAGTATGCCCGCATTTCCCTCGGCGGCGTGCGTGACGAGGCCGATATCCGCGGTCACCGCAAGACCTATGTAGGGGCTATGCCAGGCCGCATCGTTTCTGCACTCACCGCGGCAAAATCCAAAAACCCGGTCATTGTTCTTGACGAAGTGGATAAGCTCTCGCGCGACCTTCACGGCGATCCCGCCTCGGCACTTCTTGAGGTGCTTGACCCCGAGCAGAACAGATTCTTCCGCGATCATTTTCTTGAGGTCCCCCTTGATCTTTCGGATTGCCTCTTCATTGCCACAGCAAACTACTATGAAGGCATCCCCGAGGCCCTCATCGACCGTATGGAAATCATCGAGGTCAAGCCCTACACCCGCACCGAAAAGCTAAATATCGCCCTCCGCCATCTCATTCCGAAGCAGCTAAAGCGCCACGGCCTCAACCGCCGCACGCTCTCGCTCTCCGAGGATGCGCTCCTCGCCATCATCGACGGCTATACGCGTGAGGCGGGCGTCCGCAATCTTGAGCGCGAGCTAGCGACCGTCTTCCGCAAGGCGGCGCGCCGCATCGCCGAGGGTGAGATCAAGCGTGCCAAGGTTACTGTGGATGACCTTAAAGAATATCTCGGCAAGCCGAAGTTCCGCCCCGATAACGGGGGCCACACCGATGAGGTGGGCGTCGTCAACGGCCTCGCCTATACCCACACCGGCGGCGATCTCCTGCGCGTTGAGGTCCTGCCCATGACCGGCACAGGTAAGCTTGAGCTTACCGGCTCACTCGGTGATGTCATGAAGGAATCTGCCCACATCGCCGTTAGCTGTGTCCGCTCACGCGCTGCGAAATACGGTATCCCCGCCGACTTTGCCACCAAGAATGACCTACACATCCACTTCCCCGAGGGCGCGATCCCGAAGGACGGTCCCTCGGCG
This sequence comes from Eubacteriales bacterium, assembly GCA_045586345.1. Classification (GTDB taxonomy): domain Bacteria; phylum Bacillota; class Clostridia; order Oscillospirales; family CAG-272; genus UBA1740. The sequence goes on along the minus strand of JAZNAD010000123.1, from coordinate 1,372 downwards.
GGTGTTACGATGGTCACGGCACTTGTCAGCGCCCTGTCGGGCATCCCCGTCCGCCACGATGTGGCTATGACGGGTGAGGTCACGCTCCACGGCCGTGTTCTTCCGATCGGCGGCCTTACCGAAAAGACGATGGCCGCGTATCGCGCTGGCGTCAAGACCGTGCTGATCCCCCGCGACAACGAGCGCGACCTTGACGAGCTTGACAAAGAGGCAAAGGCCCACCTCTCCTTCATCCTCTGCGACACCGTCGACCATGTTCTCGCCGCCGCCCTTGCCGAAAAGCCTGTGCCCTACGTCGCTCCGTCCCTCCCCGAGGAAACGGTAGCCGCGGTGACCGGCGAGGCTCCGCTTACGATCCCTCCGGTAACGGCAGGGCTCACGGTCACGGGGGCTTTGCGCTGATATGGCCGTTAACTTCGCCTCAACCGACCTCACGATGAGCGCGGGGCTTCCCTCGCAGTTCCCTGGCGATCCCCGCCCTCAGATCGCCTTCTCCGGGCGCTCGAACGTCGGCAAAAGCTCGCTCATCAATACCCTTCTCGGTCGCAGGGCTCTGGCACGGGTCAGCGCCTCCCCCGGGAAGACGATCACCGTCAACTTCTACGACGTTGATAAAAAGCTGTATTTCGTCGATCTCCCGGGCTACGGCTTTGCTAAGCGCTCGGACGCCGAGCGCCGTCGCTTCAGCACGCTCACCGACGGCTATTTTGTCAAGAATCCGAACCTTGACCGCCTCCGTCTTGTCGTACAGCTTGTGGATATCCGCATCGGCCCGACGAATGACGACCGTATGATGATCGACTTCCTGATGCAGTGCGGGATCCCGTTCCTTATCGTCGCCGGGAAGGCGGACAAGCTCTCAAAGACGGCTGTTGCCAACGCCGTTGCCGAGCTTTCCGCCGCCTACCCGGGCGTTACGGTCCTCCCCTTCTCTTCCCTGAACGGCACGGGCAAGGAATCCCTTCGGGCCGCCATCCTCGCCGCCACCGAGCTATCCTGAGGAATTATGCCAAACCTGATCTCCATACTTCTTTCCATCCCCGCCGTGCTCATCGCACTCACCGTGCATGAATGCGCCCACGGCTACGCCGCATATCGCCTCGGCGACCCAACGGCCAAGAGCCTCGGTCGGCTTTCCCTGAACCCGCTCCGTCACCTCGACCCGATCGGGACCCTGGCCATGATCTTCTTTCGCTTCGGCTGGGCGCGCCCCGTACCGATCAACGCGCGGTATTTCAAGAGACCGCGCCGCGATATGGCGATCACGGCGTTTTCCGGTCCGCTTTCGAATTTCATCCTAGCCTTTTTCGGCGGATTTCTGTACCTCGCGGCATTTCACGGCTTTAATGCGCTCCTTGCGACGGTTACCGTC
>JAZNAD010000122.1:0-10415 GCA_045586345.1 Eubacteriales bacterium | reverse complement strand
TGTTGTTTTTTTAGTTTCTCTGACAGTCGATGTTACGGTAGGCCGAACATGGCTGGGATAAGAAAAAAGCGTGCTCCGGCGACCTGTTTTATTTCAGGTCGCCGCAGGACGCTTTTCGTTTCGTTTTTTCTTTTTTTGTTTCGTTTTTGTTGACTTTCGATGTTACAAGGAGTATAATGAGGTTGGCGCAAAAACCGACAACAACCAAAGGAGTATAACGATGAATAAACTTTCCGCAGGCTTCTCGAGAGTCAATATCAATCCGATGCTGGGCATGGGGCTTTCCGGCTATTACAGCGTCCGCATTTCGGAGGGCGTAGCAGATGATCTCGAGGCAACCGCCCTCGCGCTGAAGACAGAGGACACGACGGTGCTCCTGATCTCGGCTGACGTCATCTCGTTCCCGACGTCCGTCGCGCACCGCTACCGCGAGGCGATCGCCGCCGCCACCGGCCTTCCGAAGGAGGCGATCCTCCTCCACGGCACGCACATTCACAGCGGTCCCTATCTCTATCATCCCAAGACCGGCGCCCCCCACCCCGAGGGACACGATGCCCTTATCGACGAGTATCTCGCCTTCCTCGGCCACCGCCTTGTCGACGTTGCCCTGGCCGCCATCGAGGACCTCGCCCCCGCCCGCATGGGCTTCTCGGTCGGCCGTGCCGAGAACATTTCCTTTATCCGCCGCTTCCGCATGAAGGATGGCAGCATCCGCACAAATCCGGGGCTCGGCAATCCCGATATTCTCGAGCCTCTCGGCACCGTTGAGGAGCGTGCGACCTCGGTCCGCTTTGACCGCGAGGGCAAGAACAACATCCTCCTCTTCCACTTTGGCACCCACCCCGATGTGGTCGGTGGCCGCCGCTTCTCTGCCGACTGGCCGGGCTTTGCCCGCCGCACGCTCGAGGCCGCCCTCCCAGGCACCTCGGCCATCTTCTTCAACGGCGCCCAGGGTGACGTCAACCATATCAACGTCAATCTTGCCAACACCGAGTATCCCGATGGGGTCCGCATGTGCTTTGGCAGAGCCACCGGCTACGAGCACGCGCGCCACATGGGCCGCGCCCTTGCCGGCAGCATCCTCGCCGTCTACGACAAGCCCATCTACCGCGATGTCGAATCGCTCACCTTCTGTGAGAAGACCGTCTCCTATTTCGCCAACAAGGGAACGCCCGAGCAGCTGCCCGAGGCCCACCGCATCGCCGACCTCTACGACGCAGGGCGCGCCAATGAGCTCCCCTACGAGGGCATGGAGCGCACCACCGTGATCGCCGAGGCCTGCCGTATGGTGGCCCTCGAGAACAAGCCCGACACCTTTGAAATGCCCATGATCGCCCTTGCCATCGGTGACGTTGCCATCGTCGGTCTCCCCGGCGAAATCTTCACCGGCATCGGTAGCGGAATCCGCGCTGCAGAGGGCGAAGACTTCTCGCTGGTCCTCCCCCTCTGCCTCGTGAACGGGAGCGAGGGCTACTTCCCGATGAAGGACGCCTACGATGAGGGCGGCTACGAGGCAAAGACCTCGCATTACAAGAGTGGCACCGCCGAGAAGATGATTGAGGACGGCCGTTCTATTCTCAAGGAAATCGGTAAATAAAACCTTACAAAGAATGCAAAAGGAGCCTACCATGAGCAAGCTTTTGGCGGGATTTGCCCGCGTGAACATCAACCCCATGCGCGGCATCGGCGTTGCCGGCTACTACAAGGTGCGCCGCGCCGAGGGAATCCTTGACGACCTCGAGGCCAACGCCCTCGCGCTCTCCGATGGCGAAAGCCGTGCCGTCATCATCACCCTTGACCTTTTGCAGGTGCAGACGGGCGTCGCGGACCGCTTCCGCCATGCCGTGGCCGAAGCGACGGGGCTTGACGAGGCCGCGATCTACATTCATTCGACCCACACGCACACCGCCCCCTACGTGGAGGTCGCGAGGGCGATCGGCGGCGGCCTCACGGACGAAGTAGATGCCGTCCTTGTGGCCGAGTATCAGGACTTCCTCTGCCGCCGCATCGTGGATGCCGCCCGTGCCGCCCTCGAGGACATGAAGCCCGCCCGTATGGGTACCGGCGTCGGCGTTGCCAAGAACATCGCCTTTATCCGCCGCTTCCGTATGAAGGATGGGAGTGTCCGCACGAACCCCGGCGTGGGTAATCCCGACATCGTCGCTCCGATCGGCGAGATCGATGACCGCGTGAGCGTCGTCCGTTTCGACCGCGAGGGTGCCGACACCATCGTTCTTGCGAACTTCGCAAACCACCCCGACGTCGTCGGCGGCAACCTCCTCTCCGGTGACTGGCCGGCCATGACGCGCCGCACCGTCGAGAAGGCGCTCGACAATGTCAAGTGCCTCTTCTTAAACGGCGCCCAGGGCGATATCAACCACGTGAATGTCCACCCGACCGGCGGCTATCTCAACGACCTCTTTATGGATTTTGACGATGTCGCCCGCGGCTACGGCCACGCCCGTTATATGGGCCGCGTGGTGGCAGGCGCCGTCCTCTCGGTCTTTGATAAGGTCGAGTACCGCGAGGCCGATGGCATTCGCTTCAAGGAAAAGCTGATCCACCTCCCCTCGAACATGCCCACCCCCGAGGAAATGGCCGAGGCGCACCGCATCAACGACATTCACGTGGCAGGCCATGACGAGCAGCTCCCCTACGAGGGCATGATGCTCACGACTGTGGTTGCCGATGCCGCCCGCAAGGTGCGCCTTGAGCACGGCCCCGCCTCCTTCCCCCTGCGCATGATCGCCCTGGCCGTCGGCGATGTTGCCTTCATCGGTATCCCCGGCGAGCCCTTCAACGGCATCGGCCGTGCGCTCAAGCTGGCCGAGGGCTATGGTATGGTCATCCCCTCCTGCCTCGTTAACGGTAGCGAGGGCTACTTCCCGATGAAGGACGCCTACGACGAGGGCGGCTACGAGGCTAAAAGCTCGAGCTACAAGGCCGGCGTTGCCGAGCGCCTTATCGAGGAAGGCCTTGACCTCCTCGCAAGCCTGTAAGCCAACACAAAAGACCGTTGCAGCCGCAACGGTCTTTTCTTCTTCCCGACGGGGGCGCCCAAGGTTCGGGTAGCGGTAGCAAAAAGGGCAGGCCTTCGCCTGCCCTTTTTGCGGTTATGCCGAAGCTAAAGCCCCGATTACTTCTTGAGGAGCTCCAGCAGTGTCACATCCCCAAACGCACCTTTCCAATCGGCGGCAAAGCCGGCGATCGAGGTGTCGGTCGTGGTGTGCGCGATGAACCTCCGGAGAACGTCCGAGCCGACGGTGGCGGCATGACAGCCAACGGTGGCCACATCAAGGACCTCCTTGGCCGTCTTGAAGCTGGCGGCAAGGATCTCGGTCGAGGTGCCGGACACCGAAAATACCCGGAAAAGATCGGCCACCGTGCCCACGCCGTCGGCGCAGATATTCTCAAGACGGTTGACGTAGGGCGCAACGTACGCCGCCCCCGCATTCGAGGCAAGCAGTCCCTGCGCCGCCGTCAGAACGGCGGTCACCGTAACGCCGTAGCCCTCGCCCGACAGCGTCTTGGTCGCGCGGAGCCCGACAGCGGTCGCAGGGATCTTGACGAAGGTGTTCTTCCCAAGGAAGGAAACAATCGCACGCGCTTCCTCAAGGATCCTCTCGTACTCGGTCTCAATGACCTGCACGTGTAGCTCCTTCCCACCGCCGATAATGGCACGGATCTCCTTGAGAAGTGCGAGGACATCCCCGCCCTCCCTCGAGAGGATGGTGGGGTTCGTGGTCACACCCTCAATCGGGTAATAGGTGTTGAAATAGCGGATATCCTCAAGATTCGCCGTATCGAGGAGTATTCTCAAAGCGGCCTCCCTCAGCGCTTCAGCTGAAGATCGTAGTGAACGTCGTAGGCCTTTTCCTCGTCGGTGAACTTGCGGCGGGTGTTGATGACCTCACCGTTGTTCCACTTTCTGTCGCCCACGTCCTCGGTGGTACCGATGACCGTCACATTGACCTGACGGCGGCGGGCAATGACGTGGTCCCAGTCGATGAAGTAGACATGCGCGAACTGGCCGCCGTCCACCAGACCGTCCTTAATGGTCATAGTCTCGCTTCTGCCGAAGAAGACCGAGCGCAGATGGCCGTCGGTGTTCATGCTTGAGTAGTCACCGGGCTCGTTGACGTAGCGGCCGAACTGGGCGTGCACAGGGCCGGGGTGGCGGTACTGATGCTCCTCGGCAAAGTCGGGGATCATCTTTCTCATGATGTCAAGAAGGTCGTGCTGCAAAAACTCAAGATCAAAGGAATCAATGTCGTGCGAGCACTCCTGCACCATCACCGAGCAGGTGGTGTGATGCGAGACGATCGCCACGGTGCCGTTCTTGATGCCCGAAGCTGCAACGATCTCCTTGACCTCCTTCGAAATGTCGTGGAAGGTGGGGATCCATCCTCTCGACTGGAGCTCGATCTCCTTCTGAAAAACTTTCATTTCCATTGCAATATTCTCCTTTTTTATAAAGTTTTATTTACAAATCACTTATTTTCATTGAGGCGTTTGCCGACGGCGCCGCCGGGATGGATCACGGCGAAGCTCTCGTTCATAAAGCCCGTGTACTCAACGAGCGCCGTTTGAAGCGCGTCGAAGATGGCCGAGGTGACAGCAAAGCTCGTCGTTCCCTGGCAGTTGTAGCGGTCGCATTCCTTCGTCACCCTCATACGGAGGATAATGTCGGAAAGCTCACCGAGGGGCGAGTCCGGAACCTCGGTGACGCCGATCACGATCGCTCCCTTGCCACGCGCAATGCGGGCAATGGGAAGCAGCTCGTCGGTCTTACCGCCGCGCGAGGCCAGAATGATCACGTCGCCCTTTTGCAGAAAACCAAGACCGCCGTGCACCGCCTCTGCCGGTGAGAGGAAGCGCGCCGGGCGCTCAATGCAGCAAAGGAGATGCGCAAAATGGCGGCAAGCGATCCCCGAATGTCCACAACCCGAGGTGGCAATGCGCTCGGCCAAGGCCAGCACCTCCACGGCACGGGCAAGCTCGGCACGGTCAAGCACCTCTGCCGTCGCCAGAAGCGACTCGGCCTCAATACGGAAGGCCTCGTACGCGGCGTTCAGTACCCCGTCCGTCATTTGCCGTTCACCTCGTCCCAGGTCTTTCTGAGGGTGTAAAGCATCTCCTCGGCGGCCGCCTCGGGATCGGCAGCCTTCATCACGCCGCTTGTACAGCCGGTCGCCTGAGCACCGGCGCGGATGACGTTCTCAACGTCCTGCGGCCCCGAGATACCGGCGCCCTGGAGCACCATGATATCGGGGTTGATGGCGCGCACCGCCGCGATGGTATCGCGGACGTAGCCCATATCACTGGCAACGCCGGTGCCGATCAGATCGGTCGGCTCAGCCACGATAAGGTTCGGCCCCATCATGGCCACCCCGCGGATCTCGGCCACGGTATCGGCACACACGATGGTAGCGAGGCCGACCTCATCGGCACGCGCGATGGCCGCACGCACCTCATCGAGTGTCAGCTTCTTTTCGGCATGGTTCAGCATAACGCCGACCGCCCCGGCCGCCTTGATCGACTCGGGGAGCACCGAGCCAAGGCCGCGCCCCGGCAGGAGCGAGTCCATATGCTGCGCATACACGTGGATGCGCTCGGTGTTCTCAGCGAGAAGACGGATGTCGGTGTACTGGGGGGTAATGATAACGTCAAGATCGTACTTGGCGGCGATCTTATCGACAGCCTTGGCGAGCTTCAGCATTCTCTCGCCCCACATAAAGCACTTGGGTCCGATCTCAAAATAGGGTGCTCTGATCTTATAACCTTTCAGCATAGGAGCCTTCCTTCCGTTCTTTCGTTTTTCTTTCGGATTACATTTCTTTTTCGTTTTTATATTATATCATACACAGAGAAAAAAGTCAAGCCGTCTGCGCTTTTTTTCGTGCAACCTCTAAGGTCCTTTACCACCGACCTTCCGCAACGGCGCCCTCACGCAGACAAGGGCGGAGGCGAAAGGATGACGCCGTCCGCGACATCCGCCCCAATCACTTTTGAAAAGGTTTGCTTTTTCCTCCAAATTGTGTTATAATAAAAAAACAGAGCTTACGATTGGAAGGCAACAGGTATGCAGATCACAGCAGAACAGCGTCGAGAGGAGATCGTCGAGGCCATCCGTGATGAGGGCAAGGTCAGGGTGGCCGCACTCAGTCGGAAATATAGCGTTTCCGAGGTCTCGATCCGCAAGGATCTTGAGATCCTCGAGTCACAGGGGCACCTGGCCCGCATCCACGGGGGTGCTGTCGCCTTTGAAAAAATGTACGTCACGATGGATCTTGGCGAGCGCTTCAAGACCAATGCCGCTGCGAAGCGCGCCCTTGCCGAGCGCGTTGCCGCGCTCATCGACGACAACGATACCATTATGATGAACGCCGGCACGACCTTAGCCTACGTCCTGCGCGCGCTCAGGGGGAAGAAGAACATCTCCATCGTTACGAACTCAATCCCGAACGCCAACGAGGCGGCCTTTACCTCCTCCTTTCACGTCATCCTGCTCGGGGGCGAGCTGGATTCCAAGTACCAGTTTACCTACGGTCAGGATGCCGAGCACCAGATCGGCAATTACCATGCCACAAAATGTATCCTTTCGGTCGACGGCATCAACACCGAGGCGGGGCTCACCCTCTACTATGCGAACGAGGCCACGCTCGCGCGACGGATGATCGAATCCTCAGATACCGTGATCGTGGCCGCCGACGGCTCAAAGCTCGGCCGCAGCGCCTTTGCACGCATCACCGATGCCGCCAAGACCGATATCCTCGTTACCGCCGGTGCCGACGGGAACGCCGAGACTGCGGCTCTCAGCGAGATGGGCATCCGCATTCTCAAGGCATGATCTTGTACGTTTGTGGCGCATTTTTCGTACATTTGCTTTTTTAAAACAAAATGCGTTCTATTTTGTACACAAAAGAGTGGGAAATCATATATAATATACCCATGCAGTGCGTTTCTATATGGAGACAGTATGATAGACACAGCGCAAAAATCAGTAAGTGAAGGGGTCACGATCGACACGATCACCTCGCTCTATTATTTTGAATTTGACGATGCCTTCCGCGACGAGCCCGAGGCGCACGATTCCTGGGAGCTGGTCTTTGTCGACCGTGGCGAATGCGGCATCGTGGCAGGTGGCCGCTCTCTCCTCCTCGGTCAGGGAGAAATGTATTTCCACAAGCCGGGAGAGACGCATATGCTGGAGGTCGTCAAGGGGGTCGCCCCCAACATCTTTATCATCACCTTCACCTCGCGCTCGCCTATTCTGCACTATTTTGAGGATCGGCGTCTTTCAGCATCGATGTCGACGAAGCAGCACATCTCGGCCATCCTGCACGAGGCCTCCGCGACCTTTGAGCTGCCATTCAACGACCCGAAGCGCCGTCTCCTCCGCTTGCGTGAGGGCAAGCGTCTGTTCGGCGGAGAGCAGACGGTGCGTCTACGCCTTGAGCTTATGCTGATCGAGCTGATTCGCGAAGCGGGCGACTACCGCCCCCAAGCGTCAAGTCTCCTCTTCCCGCCCCGCCCTACCGAGGACGAATTCGTGCTCCGCATCATCACCTTTATGGAGGAGCACCTCTATTCGCGCTTTACGATGGAGCAGCTCTCCCGCACCCTCTCCTTCGGCAAGACCTACATCTCACGCTACTTTTCGCGTTCCGTCGGTCACTCGGTGATCGAATATTTTAATATGATGAAGATCGCCGAGGCCAAGCGTCTCATCCGCGAGTCGTCTCACAACTTCTGCGAGATCTCCGAGATGCTGATGTTCTCGAATTCGCACTACTTCTCTACCGCCTTTCGCAAGTACACAGGGATGACCCCCACGCAATACAAACGGTCCTGCAGGATCGGCTAGTAACACAAAGTCAGCACAACAATCGTTAGGAGGTCTTATGAAAACCGCACTTACAAACGCCAACCTCGTCATGTCCGACCACATCATCCGCGGTGCCACGCTTCTTATCGAGGACGGCAGGATCGCCGATTTCGGTAAGCATATCCCGACGGACGGCGCTGAGACCGCAGATCTTGGCGGCGGATACATCGGCCCCGGACTTATCGACATCCACACCCATGCAGACGGTAAAGTCTTCTTTGCAGAAGATCCGATAGGCGCCGCCGCCACGCTTCTTCAACACGGTGTCACTGATGTGATGCCCGCCCTCTACTTCAGCTCTGCACGCGACCAGCTGATCGAAGAGATCAAGACGGTCCGCACGGCCATGGAATCGGGCAAGGCCAGGAATATCATCGGCCTGTATATGGAAGCCCCCTACCTCAACCCGGCCTACGGCTGTAACCGCGAGAGCAATCCCTGGCGCGGCCCCATTAAGAGCGAGGATTTTATCCCTGTCGTGGATGCCGCCTATGACATCGCGCGTGTCTGGTGCCTTGCGCCCGAGCGCGAGGGGATCCTCGACTTCGTCCGCTATGTCAAGGGAAAGAACCCCGCTGCCGTCCTCTCAGTGGCGCACAGCGAGGCATCGCCCGAGGACATCGAGCGCCTTTTGCCCTACGGACTGCGCCTTGCCACCCACCACACGAACGCCACGGGCACGCTCCAGCGCTATCCCGAGTGCCGCAGTGCCTGCGTCGACGAGACGGCGCTTTATAACCACGAGATCTACACCGAGCTGATCTGCGATAAGGTGGGCATCCACGTCGATCCCTACATGCTCCGCCTTATTAAAAAAATCAAGGGAGACGACCGCATCATCCTAATTGCCGACGCCTTCGTGGCGGAGGGCCCGATTCCCGACGGTGACCTCTACGAGGGCGCCGATGATATCAACTTCGACTTCGCCGGTGAGATCGCCGGGAGCAAGATGATCCTCGACGGTCCCTGCCGCAACATGATGACCCACACGGGCGCCTCGCTCTGCCAGGTCTTCAAGTATGCCTCCCTGAACCCCGCTACCCTGCTTGGCCTTACCGACCGCGGTCGGATCGCCAAGGGCAATGTCGCCAACCTCCTTGTGGTGGACGCCGAGTTTAACATCCGCTCGGTCTACCTCGGCGGTGAGCGCGTCAGATAATTCTGTTACCCCTGCGAATTTCGCATAAAAAGATAAAGGAGAAAGGTTATGGAAAACATCATTTTCGATCCCGCAACCAGATTTGACTTCAAGTGCGCCGAGTACGTCCCCTTCAAGGACAGAGAGGTGTGCGAGCGTCTGCGCAAGATCAGCGGCAAGGACCTTGAAAAGCACGCGAACCCCGACTTCAACATCAAGGTCATGCAGAACCCCCATCCCGTTCTGATCGCGACCCTCTTCTCGCGCATCAAGGAGGCCTCGGAGAACGGCAAGAAGATCACCCTGATCCTCGGCAACCCCGAGCCTGAGACCTACATCCCCCTGGCCCAGCTCATCAACTACTTCAAGGTTGACTGCTCCAAGGTCCACATCTTCGCCATGGACGAGTGGGCCGATCAGGACGGCAACATCGCCCCCGAGACCTACCAGGCGGGCTTTGCTCACTCGATGCTCAAGTACTTCGTGTATCAGATCGACCCGAAGCTCAGAATGCCCATGAAGAACGTCAACTACCCCACCAACAAGAACATTGCCTACTATTCGGATATGATCACCGACTGCGGTGAGGGCGGCGCCGACATCTGCTCCTCCTCGCCCGGCTGGACGGGTCATATGGCCTTCATTGATCCCGTTCCCGAGTTCCTTGGCAGCAAGGAGATCCTGACGAGCCTTGACGACGAGTACTTCGATCAGAAGGCCAAGATCGTGAAGCTCCATCCCCTCACCGTTGCCCAGAACTCGCTCCACGGTGTCTTCGGCCAGTCGGGCTACATTGCCGACGTGCCGCCCTGCGCCGCCACCATCGGGCCGTACGACGTGAAGAACGCCCGTGAGAGAATCGAGGTCCATGCCCTCCTCACGAACTGCACCTTCTCGTCCTGGCAGAGAATGACCTCGCGCCTTGTGCTTCACGGGCCGGTCACTCCCCTTGTCCCGAGCTCGATGCTCCAGCTGATGAAGACCCAGGTCTATGTCAGCGAGGAGCTGGCTGCTCCCTTTGATTGCTGGGAGCAGGTCGGGTATTAAGGACTACTGATTTAGGCATAATAAAAATCCCCCCGCATAGCGGGGGGTATTTCATTTTCGGGCATAGCCCTAAAACTGCTGGCAGCGCGTCACGTGCGCTTTCGATTGGCCTGCCGGCCATGCATCTGTTATTAGCTACCCGTGAACGGGGTATGGAAGCCTCCCTTGTGCAAAGGGAGGTGGCTTGCGCAGCAAGACGGAAGGATTGTGCCCCCGCCGCAGTAGGGGTTGCGATACGTAAGGAAAGAGGCAAGGGAGCCGTATCAGGTAGCCAAAGCGTATTCTAATTCCTTCCACGGTAGGACACAATCCCCCACCCGCTCCGCGGGAGCCCCCTTTACA
>JAZNAD010000121.1:0-11210 GCA_045586345.1 Eubacteriales bacterium | reverse complement strand
GAACGACATGGCTACGATCCGACTTTGGAGATATCCGAAAGCAGGAGCTCGCAATCGGCCTCAAGCGTCGGAACCATGGCGTCCTCGTCAAGGCGTTCTCGCGCATACTCGTTGATCTTTTCACGGAAGGCAGAAAGGCTCCCGCGTGTGACCGAGAGGCCCGCAGCAAGCTCGTGGCCACCGAATTTCACAAGATGCTCAGAGGCGTAGACGAGCGCGTCGACCAAGTTCAGGCCCTTGATGCTCCGTCCCGAGCCCTTCCCGACATCGGTATCGAGATGAACGTCCTCACCGTCAAAAGAGACAAGGATACAGGGGAGGCCGTAGCGGTCGGTAATGCGGGAGGCAACGATCCCGATAACGCCGTGATGCCAGCCGTCGGCAGCGAGGACGATGACGGGATCGCGCTCGAAGTCGTGCTCTCGCTCGATCTTCTCGTAAGCCTCGGTCATGATCTTGTTTTCCTCGGCCTGGCGCTCGCGGTTCGCCTCGCACAGCTCCTCGGCCAGAGCCTCAACACGCTGCGGATCCTCAGTGAGGAAGAGCTCAACGGCAAGAGAGGCGCTGCGGATACGCCCGGCGGCGTTCAGACGCGGAGCGATCGTATAGCCGATGAAGCCCGAGGTGATCTTGGTGGGCTTTGCCGGGGTGCGACGCCCCTCGTTGCGCGAGGAGCGAACGCTCTCACAGAGGGCGGAAAAGCCGAGGCGGGGCGCGGTGTCAAGAAGGCGGAGGCCTTCCTTGACGATGAGGCGGTTCTCTCCGCGGATCGGCATCACATCGGCGATCGTACCGATGGCGATAAGGTCGGCGTAGCTCTGGCAGATGCGGACAACGCATTCGCCACGCGGATCGCCGCTCACGATCTCCTCATAGGCCGAAATAAACTTGAAGACGACACCGACACCGGCAAGCTCGCAAAAGGGGTAGCGGCTCCCCGGGCGGTGGGGGTTCAGAACGGCCACCGCAGGCGGAAGCTCGGGGAGGCACTCGTGATGGTCGGTCACGACGACGTCAATGCCAAGCGTGGCGGCGTACGCAATCTCCTCAATGGCCGTGACACCGGTATCCACCGTGACGATCAGGGTGGTTCCGCCCTCGTGCAGGGTATCAATGGCGGTGCAGGAGACACCGTATCCCTCACCGGCACGGTTCGGGATATAGTAGTCGACCTTCGCCCCCTGTGTGCGAAGGTAAAGATACAGCGTGCAGACAGCGGTCACGCCGTCCACGTCATAGTCGCCGTAGATCGTGATCTTCTCTCCTCTCTCGATAGCAAGACGGACGCGATCGATACCTTCGCGCATTCCGTCAAGGAGGAAGGGGTCGCACAGCATCTCGCTCTCAAGGCGCAGAAAGGCGGCCGCGGATTCTTTGGTCGTGTAGCCGCGGTTGTAGAGCAGGCGCGCCGTCACTCGCCCGATGCCGAGCGCCGAGGAAATCTCCGCGACGGCGGGCTCAGAGGAGGCGGTGAAAGCGTCACGCAGGACCCATTTCTTTTGTGTTTTTCCGGTTATCTTATGCATTATAGTTTCGTTCGCAGCCAAAGGCTGCCTCCCGTATGTGATACAAAAATCAGAGCACTGGACGGTAACGCGAAAGAATCGCCATCGCCGTTCGCAGGCCGTCAAGCGCGGCACTCGTGATGCCACCGGCATAGCCCGCCCCCTCGCCTGCGGGATAAAGGTTCTCGGTACCGGGTGCCGTGCCGTCCTCGGTGCGAAGGATACGAAGGGGGGCGGAGGTGCGCGTTTCGACGCCGGTCAGAACGGCGGTCGGTGACGCGAAGCCGGGAAGGCGGCGGTCAAAGGCGCGCAGGCCGCGGCCGAGAGACTCGGTGATAAACGAGGGAAGATAGTCGGTGGGCGAGGCGAGAGTCACGCCTTCGCCGTCCATGTAGGTGGGGAGAACGATCGTCGGCTCGGTGCCACGGCTCCCCGTAAGAAAATCGCCGACCGTGGTGATGGGGGCGGCGTAATTTCCACCACCCGCCCGGAAGGCGGCGGCCTCGATCGAACGTTGGAACGCGATCGCGGCGGCGGGGGTATTCCCGTAGTCCTCACGAAAGACCGAGACGGCCACAGCGGCATTGGAATTCCGCCCGGCGCGTGCGTAATCGCTCATCCCGTTGACAACAACGCCTCCCTCCTCACTGGCTGCGGCAACGACCGTGCCACCGGGGCACATGCAGAAGGTATAGACGCCGCGCGTGTCGGTATCGGCGGAAAAGTTATAGGAGGCGCGCCCAAGATCGGGGTGACCGGCAAAGTCGCCGTAGAGGGCGCGATCAACGTCGGAGGCAAGGTGCTCGATGCGCAGGCCGACGGAAAAGGGCTTCGGCTCGATAGAATAGCCAGCGTCGAGTAAGGTCTTATAGGTGTCACGGGCCGAATGGCCGACGGCGAGGACAAGGGCGCCGCAGGGGAGCTCCCCGCGATCGGTCTTCGCCGCAATGACACGCTCCCCCACGAGGACGGGAGAGAGAAAGCGCGTGTGATAAAGAACACGGCCGCCAAGACGCTCGATATGGGCGAGCATGGCATCAACCGTGGCAAAGAGACGGTCGGTACCGATGTGCGGACGCGCTTCAAGGAGGATGTCACGGGGGGCGCCGAATTCACAGAAGCGCGAGAGGACATATGCCACCATTGGGTCGTTGACGCGGGTAACGAGCTTCCCGTCCGAGAAGGTGCCGGCTCCGCCGGCGCCGAACTGGATGTTGGTATTGGGATCAAGGATACGATCGCGGCAGAAGCGCGCGTAGGCCTCGCGGCGCTCGGTGACGCTCCCCCCGCGCTCAAGGACGGTGGGGGCATACCCCGCCTCGGCGAGAAGAAGAGCGGCAAAGAGGCCACAGGGGCCGGTGCCGACAACGATAGGCGCGCGCTCCATCGGGAGAGTGCCAATCGCCGGGGTGGGTGTTACCTCAGCAAGGTGCGAGAGGCCGGCTCCCCGGAGGCGCGAAATGTCAGACGGCGAAAAGTCACCGCGAACGGCCACGGTAAAAACGAGGCGGACATCGTGCCTCTTGCGTGCATCCACCGAGCGGCGAAAGAGCGAGAGCTCAGCCCCATGAGGGAATACCGAGAGCTTTTTCAGCCGCCGGGCAGCGATCGCGAGGATCTCCTCCCGGGGAGTGCCCGGAGGGACCGTGATCCCGCTCAGAAGAAGGGTCATAGGGTTTCTGTGACCCACTCGAGGGGACCGAATGCCGCGGTCTCCTCTTCAGGGCGAAGGCCGTCGGGATCCTTCACGTACATCGAGGCGCACCAGACGATAACGGCCAAAACAAGGCAGACAAGATATAGCCAGAGATTGAAGCGGCCGAAGAAGCGACGCGCTGTGCCGGGTTCCTTTTTGGTTTTCATTGTTCGGTCTTCTCCTTTCCGAAATCGGTGGTTCCGTGGGAGCTCATCAGGATCTCCGAGAGACGGAGCTTGAGCGTCTGCGAGGTGTAGTCGCGCGTTAAGGTACGGTTGTAAGCAACCGAGATGGTACCGGTCTCCTCCGAAACGACGATAATGACAGCGTCACACGATTCACTCATGCCGAGGGCGGCGCGGTGGCGCGTGCCGAGGTTCGGGTCTACGTCCTGACGGCGGGTCAGAGGGAGAAGACAGCCGGCGGCACAGACGCGCATATTGCGGATGACGACCGCGCCGTCATGCAGGGGAGAGTTCGGAAAAAAGACGCTGCGGAGGATATAGGGAGTAAGCTTTGAATCGACGTCCACCCCTGAGCGGATAATATCACCGAGCTTTGTCGAGCACTCGATGACGATAAGGGCGCCGGTCTTGGTACGCGCCATATCCGTCGCCGCCTCGCAAATCGCATTGATCCCCTCAACCGTCGCCTCATTTTTAGCATCGACCGAGAGGTTCTTAAAGTTCTTCAGCGGCTCACCTCCGAGCTTTTCAAGGGCATCGCGGATCTCGGGCTGAAAGATCAGAACGAGAACAACGATCCCCGCCTCGGCAATCAGCTCAAGAAGCGAGCCAACGGCATACAGACGGAAGAGACGCGCTGCAAAAAGCGCCACAAGCCAGATTGAAAGACCGACAAGGAGCTTGCCGGCGCGACGGTCCCAAAGGAAGCGCACGGCAATGTAAAGGATGAATGAAAGAAGCAGGATATCCACGATATAGCGGACGATATCGCCGGCAGTTGCCGTACGAAGCTGCTCTCCAAGAAAATTGAAAGCGTCGGTAAGCACTTGGATCCTCCGTTCCTTACGCCCACGCACGGGGGCGCGAAAATAAAAGTTATTTCCATTATAACATAATCTGTCACGGAACGCAACAGGAAATTGAGGTTTTATCAGCGTTTAAAAGCATTTTTTTTATTCCTATTGACAGTAGCCTCAAGATGCGATATAATTGTCTCAAATGATACAAAGGGGAGGGCGGCCGGATGAGAAAGCCGACCAACGAAGCGCAGGCATTTTTCGACTGCCGCCTTGTCGCGGGACTGACCGACGCCGAGAAGAAGGCCGCCTTTACCGCTGCGGCTCCGTTTTCGAGCCGCTATGTGGCAAAGGAGACGGTGGTGGCGGCGGGAGATCCCTTCTCTGCCATTGGTATCGTAGCCGACGGAGCTCTCTCGATTATCCGATCGGGCGAGCATCGCCGTGTGATCCATAAGAGGGCGGGATATGCCGAGATCTTCGGTGTGTCTTCCCTGTTCGGGGGCGAGGGCGGTTTCCCCACCACCGTGATCGCCGAGGAGACCTCGACCCTCCTTCTGCTTGATGAGGAGGGAGTTTCGCGGATGCTGATGGCCGTTCCCCCCGTGGCAAAGAACTACATTACCCTGCTCACCGAAAAGATCCGTTTCCTCAACCAGCGTCTCGATACTCTTGCGGGGCGGAGCGCTGAGGAGCGCGTTGCCTCCTTCCTCCTTTCGCGAGGAGGTGGTGAGACCAGCCTCGGGATCACAAAATCGGCACTTGCCTCCACCCTGGGGCTCGGACGTGCCTCACTTTACCGTATCCTCGATGAGATGGAGCAAGCAGGGGTCATCCGCACGGGGCGCGCCTCGATCGAGGTGCTCGACACTTTAGCGCTTACATCGTTCACAAAAACCGAAAGGAATGAAATAAAATGAAAAGAATTGTTTGCCTTTTGCTTGCTTTTTGCCTGCTTGCACCGCTTCTTGCGGCTTGCGGCCCTGATAACACCACGATCCGCATCGGCGTGCTTTCCGGCCCGACGGCCATGGGAGCGCTGTCCCTGATGAAGGAGGGCGACGAGCGTTATGAGTTTGAGATCTACACGTCTCCCGACCTGATCGTCGGCGACATTGTGGCGGGCAATCTCGATATTGCCGCCCTGCCCACCAACAACGCAGCAATGCTCTACAATCAGGAGGCCGATATCCAAGTGATCGCGCTCAATACGCTGGGTGTTCTTCACCTTTTGGACGCCACGGGCACCGTCACAAAGCTGTCCGACCTCGAGGGCGAGACGATCTATGTTCCGAACGCCGGCTCAAATCCCGAGTACGTTCTACGTCACATCCTCGCTATGAACGGGATCAACGCCACGGTCGAGACCTCGGTCGTGCAGCCCGCGATGATCCAGCAAGGGCTTCTTGACGGCTCGATCGAGATCGCCGTTCTACCCCAGCCCGCCGCTACGGCTACCGTTGTCAAGGCCACGCAACAGAGCAAGACGATCGCTACCCCCATTGATCTTTCGGTCGAGTGGAATAAGGGGGAGGAGACCCCCATCGTGCAGGGGTGCCTTGTGGCCGGCGCCGCCTTCCTCGAAGAGCATCCAAGAGCGGTCAAGGAATTTCTTGGGAAGTACGAGCTCTCGGTGGAATACATGACGTCGGAGGAGCTTTTGGATTCGGCGGCCGCCCTTGTGGTGGAATACGAGATCCTTGCAGCGGTGGGGATCGCCAAGCAGGCACTCCCGAAATGCGCCATCACCTATATCGACGGCGAGGAGATGAAGACAGCACTCGATGCCTTCTATCGTATCCTTCACAGCTATTCCCCGGCCTCGATCGGCGGCAGCATCCCCGATGCGGACTTCTATTATAATGCGGAATGAATACGCCATCAAGGCGGCAAAAATCCTTCTCCCGCTCATCTTTTGGGGCGGTCTACTCTGGCTGACGGCCACCCTCCTTGATAAGCCCCTGCTCCTCCCCACGCTCCCTGCCATCGGGGGAGCACTCCTTACACTGGCCGGAGCGGGTAGCTTTTGGCTGGCGATCCTCGCCTCGCTTGGGCGCGTCCTCGCCGGCCTTCTCATCGGGGTCCTTCTCGGAGCGCTCTTTGGTGCCCTCATTCACCTCTATGCCCCGATCGCGCTTCTCATCCGACCGCTCCTCACGGTGGTACGCTCGACGCCCGTAGCCTCCTTCGTGATCCTCGTCTGGAGCTTTACGGGAAGCAAGACGCTCCCCTTCGTGATTGCGGCCCTGATGGTATTGCCCATCGTCGCTGACGAGCTTTCGACCGGGCTTGCCAAGGCCGATCCGATGCTCGGCGAGGTGAGCGAGCTCTACTGCCTCTCTCGCTGGCGCCGATTCCTTGTGTACCGCCTGCCTGCCGCACTTCCCTATTTTTTCGGTGCCCTTGTTACCTCGGTGGGCTTTGCTTGGAAGGCGGGGATCGCCGCCGAGATCCTCGCCAATACCGCCGGTTCTCTGGGGCGCGGCATCTATACGGCGAAGCTTCACCTTGAAACCGCCGAGCTTTGGGCCTGGACGCTTGCCGTGGTGCTTCTCAGCCTGGTTCTCGAGATTTTAGTAAAGAAAACATTGCATTTTATTGAGAGAAGGGCGGGGTAAGTATGCTTTTTCTTGAAAAGATCACCAAGCGCTTTGATGACAAGCTTCTCCTTCACGACCTTTCCTTTTCGTTCCCCGAGCGAGGACTTTTTCTTCTCCTCGGCGGAAGCGGAACCGGCAAAACGACCCTCCTCCGTATGATCGCCGGGCTTGACGGCGACTATGAAGGGAGCATCGAGGGCGGTGGCCTTGAGGCCGTTTCGATAGCCTTTCAAGAGCACCGTCTATTCCCGGCCCTGACCTCTCTTGGGAACGTGGCAGAGCCACTTCGCGCCGAAGGACTTGATCGCCCCGCGGCCGAAGCCGAGGCGAAGGAGGCACTCCTTGCCCTTGGCTTCCCCGAGGGGGATCTCAGGACGCGCCCCTCGGCGCTTTCGGGGGGGATGCGCCAGCGCGTTTCCTTGGCACGGGCGATGGCCGTCAAGCGGCCGATCCTACTTCTTGACGAGCCCGAAAAGGAGCTTGACGAGCGGCTCCGCGAGCGGCTTCACGAGGCCATCCTGCGCGAGGCAGCCGAGCGCCTTGTTATCGTCGTGACACACACGCCCGAGCGCCTGTTGCCCTTCGCCGACGGAAGTATTCTTCTCGGGGAATAAAAAAAGAGCACACGCATGTGCTCTTTTTTCTATTCCGGTCTTTTATCGGTTTTCGTACCAGGTCTTCGCGGCAACGAGCGTTTCGGCGGCACT
The DNA here is from genome assembly GCA_045586345.1 of Eubacteriales bacterium. GTDB lineage: Bacteria > Bacillota > Clostridia > Oscillospirales > CAG-272 > UBA1740. The sequence goes on along the minus strand of JAZNAD010000121.1, from coordinate 3,720 downwards.
GCGGTGGATGTGCATCCAGTCGGGTGCGGTACGCTCCCATGCCGATTGCATAAAGCCGAGAAGATGGGCGGGATCAATATGATCGGCGCAGTAGCGTACGAGGCCCTCGAAATTTTCGCGATTCGACCACACGCTGCCCGTAGGCATCTGATCGTAGCCGCGCTCGGAGAGCTTATCGAAGAAGGTGAGGTGCGCTCTCGCTGAGTCGTTCATGGTGGCAGGGTCGAACGCGGCGCTGTAATACCAGTTGTTCTGTACAACCTCCTTCGGCATCTTAGCAAAGAAGGTCTCCTCGTTGTTCCAGCCGTAATCGGCCCATATCCAGGGGCGCGCATTATTCTTCTCCACGCACTCGATGAGGAAATAGAGGTCGTGCCACCAGAGATCGTGCTGACGTACCACGCAGTAATCGAGGTTCACCTGGTTTCTTGCCGTTTCCTCGTCCATACCAATATGGAAGTGACGGGGCTTAAATACCTCCGCGACCTCGTTGATGATATCGCGGCAGACATTGTAGTAGACCGAGGTCGAAAGCATACGCGAGTATTCGCCCAGCCACACGTCGTGGCAGGCCGAAAAATTCAGCTTGGGGATCAGCTCAAAGCCCATCCCGCGAAGGCGCTCGATCTCGGCGCGCATCGTGTCATGATCCCAGCTCCCCTCCACGGCGATTTCAGGGTGGCTCTCGTAGCGCATGGCCTCGCCGATATCAATCACCAGCGTATTGACGCCGCTTTCCTTCAGGAGGGCGGTGTGCTCATCCCACGCCGAGCGGTCGAAGAGAAAGGTCTCAGAGCCCGAGGGGGTCGAGCGGTTGGCACGGCCGCGGGTATTGCCGGGCTCGTTCCACATATTAGTTCCGAGTTGGATGAAATAGGTCCACATCAAATTTTTTTTCATAGTACAAGGCTCCTTTACATGATGAAAAAATTATAGCACATAAAAACATAGAAATCAAGAGGCTGAATACAAAAAATCCCTTTTGCCGACAACCGTGCAAAAAGGCGAAAAGCCCTTGACAAACCTCGCGCGCGGTGTTATAATGAAGCGAAAAGCGATGACGGAACGAGTACCCGCGATCGCGCCGTGCAGAGAGAGGACGGTTGGTGCAAGTCCTTACGGTGTCCGTGGCGAAGACCCCTCCCGAGCTGTGCGCGAGACAGCAAGCGTACCCGCTCCCCCGGCGTTAAGGGAAACGAGTGAAAGCTCAAGGTGGAACCGTGCTATCAGCACCCTTGGCATTGCCCCATGGCAAGCCGGGGTGCTTTTTTACTGTTAATTTTGTAAAGGAGATACACTATGAAGGTTATTTACGCGAACGGCACCGTAGCCGAGTGCGCTCCCGAGGAGGAGCTCCATATTCTGCGCCACACGGCGGCCCACATCCTGGCACAGGCGGTCAAGCGCCTCTACCCCCACGCGAATTTTGCTTACGGCCCGGCCAACGAGAAGGGCTTTTATTACGACATTGATCTTGGCGACACCAAGCTCACCGACGAGGATCTTGCCGCGATCGAGGCTGAGATGAAGAAGATCGTGAAGGAGAACATCCCCGTGCGCCCGCGCATCCTTCCCCGTGACGAGGCCATCGCACTGATGGAGGCGGCCGGCGAGAAGTACAAGGTCGAGCATATCGGCGACCTCCCCGAGGATGCCGAGATCAGCTTCTTCACCCAGGGCGATTACACCGATATGTGTACCGGCCCTCACCTCTGCTACACGAAGGCGCTGAAGGCCTTTAAGCTGATGGGCCAATCGGGCGCTTACTGGAAGAACGACAAGAACAACAAGATGCTCACCCGCATCAAGGGCACGGCCTTCAAGACCCCGCAGGAGCTTGACGACTATCTCACGCTCCTCGAGGAGGCCGAAAAGCGCGATCACCGCCGCATCGGCCGTGAAATGGGGCTCTTTATGTTCTCGGACGATGCCCCCGGCTTCCCCTTCTTCCTTCCGAAGGGTATGGCAATCAAGAACTCGCTCATCGAGTACTGGCGCGAGATCCACACCCGTGAGAATTACGTCGAGGTCAACACCCCCCTGATTATGAACCAGCGCCTTTGGAAGACGAGCGGCCACTGGGATCATTACAAGGACAATATGTACTCGACCGAGATCGACGAGGAGACCTTCTGCGTCAAGCCGATGAACTGCCCCGGCGGCGTTCTCGTCTACAAGAACGATCTCCACAGCTACCGCGATCTTCCGATGCGCGTCGGCGAGCTCGGCCTTGTGCACCGCCACGAGCTGAAGGGCGCCCTGCACGGCCTTTTCCGCGTGCGCTGCTTCACGCAGGACGATGCGCACATCTTTATGCGCCGTGAGCAGATCACTGAGGAGATCATCGGGGTCGTTCACCTCATCAACGAGGTCTACACGAAGTTCGGCTTCAAGTATGCGGTCGAGCTCTCGACCCGCCCCGAGGACAGCATGGGGAGCGACGAGGACTGGGAGGCCGCCACGAACGGCCTGAAGTCGGCGCTCGAGATGCTGGGACTCCCCTACACCGTCAATGAGGGCGACGGCGCCTTCTACGGCCCGAAGATCGACTTTCACCTTGAGGACACGCTGGGAAGAACCTGGCAGTGCGGTACCGTACAGCTTGACTTCCAGATGCCCCAGAACTTCGAGCTTGAGTACACCGACGAGAACAACGAGAAGCAGCGCCCCATCATGGTGCACCGCGTATGCTACGGCTCGATCGAGCGCTTTATCGGTATCCTGACCGAGCATTTTGCCGGTAAATTCCCTGTTTGGCTCGCCCCGACCCAGGCCAAGGTGCTTCTCGTCTCCGACAAGGTGGCCGACTACGGCAAAAAGATCTACGAGGCTCTCCGCGGCGAGGGCATCCGCGTAGAGCTTGACGACCGTAACGAAAAGATCGGCTACATGATCCGCGAGGCGCAGGTGGTCGGTCGCGTTCCTTATATGCTCGTCATCGGGCAGAAGGAGGCCGAGGAGGGCAATGTTGCCGTCCGCAACCGCGACACGACCGAGACCGAGACGATGTCGCTTGCCGACTTCATCGAGAAGATCAAGAGAGAGATCCGAGATCGCGTATAAACGAATAAAAAAAGCAGATAGCGTGCTATCTGCTTTTTTTATTCTGCCGTCTTCCGGCACCGCGGCGCGAGGCAGAGGCACCCCCACGGCGCGAGGACGGACGTTGCGTACCGCGCGCCTCAAAGAGAGGGGCGCGCTTATCCGAGGGGACGAGGCAGTCCTTGCCGTTTCCGATGAGGTCGGCACGGCCGGCGCGGCGGAGGGCATCCCGCACCTTGGCGTGATTTTCGGGACGGAAATACTGAAGAAGCGCCCTCTGCTCGGCCTTTTCCTCGGGGGTGCGAGGCACATACACCTTCTCAAGGGTGTAGGGGTCAAGGCCGGTATAGAACATACAGGTCGAGACGGTGCCGGGTGTCGGGTAAAAGTCCTGCACCTGCTCGGGCTTCATTCCCTCGCGCTTCAGGAAGATGGCAAGCTCGACGGCGTCGGTGGCGGTGCTCCCGGGGTGCGAGGACATCAGATACGGCACGAGATACTGGCGCTTGTTCATGCTCTCGGTCAGCTCGTAAAAGCGCTTTTTGAAGCGGTTGTAGACCTCGATCGGGGGCTTGCCCATCCGACGGAGCACACGGGATGAGCAATGCTCGGGGGCGACCTTCAGCTGTCCGCTGACGTGATAGCGGACAAGCTCCTTGAAGAAGCTCTCATCCTCAT
>JAZNAD010000120.1:0-5151 GCA_045586345.1 Eubacteriales bacterium | reverse complement strand
AAATATAATTATAGCATTTCGCACCATAACAGTATAACATGATAATGTGAACATTCTGTGAATGACGAATGGTTTTTCGGTTTTTTGAAAGGAAAAACGGGCAGAGAGCCCTTCTCTGTCCGTTTTTGGGGGCGTTTTATCCCGTATTGCTACGGAAGGAGCGACAGCGATGCGGCGAGGAAATCGTCATAGACGGCGGGGAGTGATACGGGCGTCACGAGGTGGCGCGCGGCCAACGCGAGAAAGTCGGCAGCGAGTGGGAGCGTAGGGAGGGTCACCGCATCCTCGGTGCGGCGGCCGTCCGTCTCTATCGCCACGGTGACAGTGTAGCCCAAAGGATGAGGGGCGAGGCGATACTCAAGCCGCAGGGCACAAAGGCGAACCAAACGAAAGGTATGCTTTACATTTTCAGGCATTACGCCAGGGCCGTGTGCGTTTGTCATATTTTATTTCTCCTATAGCAATAGCTTTAGCATAGCAGAGACAGGGCGGGTGGCATGTGTCCGCAGATCAAGCCGCCTCTTCAGTAAATGGTATAATTTTCCTCGCGCGAGGAGGGGATGGGCAAAAAGCGCGTATTTATTCATGAAGTTGGTGGAAAATGCGGAAATATATTCTTTGTTTTGCGGTTTTCTGGAGGTAAGCGGTGTGAGAGGAAGAAGATGTACAATGAAATTTTGGAGAAAATACGGTATAATCAAGGTGCACATCCGTATGGATAATATGCTTAAATTTTTACATAGGGAGGTACCGATGAAGCTTTGTGCCGCCATCCGTTCTTACATCAGCGCCTTTTCCCCCGGGGCCTTGCGCCTTCTCCTTTTCGGAATGATCCCGCTCTATGCCGCTCTCGGCTTTTTGCTCGTCCTCGCGTTCGGGGGGACGGCGGGTGGCTATGATCTTTTCTGGATGCGAAGCAATTTCGCCTATTGGGTCGACAGCTTCGGTGTTTCTTTTTTGCTGCTTGTGGGCGGGGCGATGGTCTACGACTATGCCGAGAAGTACGACAAAAAAAGAGAATAAGTGCTCTTTGCGCGGTATTTCCACAGATACCGCGCTTTTCTTTTTCTTTTGGGATTGACAGGGGACGGGGGATGTGATAAAATCTTAATGCATTAATTATTAACGCGTTAACTTTTTCGGTGGCTCGGCCTGTCAGGGCTGTGCGGCGGAAGCGGCGGAAGCGGCGGAAAAGGGACGCGGAGGAGACTGCATGAAGGAACCTATCTTTCCCCCGCGTGGGGTGGAAGATGCACGCGCCGAGGCGGTGCATCGCACGATCCACGATTTTATGTATACCGACAGGCTGCACCGTGCGGCGATCGAGCAGGCGCTCGGCGCGCTCGGGATCCACCGCTCACAGCACCGGATGCTGCTACATCTGTTCCGTGCGGGCGGAAGGCTGTCACAGCGGGCACTGGCCGAGGAGCTGGATATCAGCCCGGCGGCGGTGGCCGTGACGCTCGGAAAATTAGAGGCGGCGGGGTATATCCGCCGCGAGCTCAGCGAAAGCGACGGGCGGTGCAAGACCATCGCTGTGACCGCGGCGGGCGAGGCGCTCCTCACCGAGAGCCGCTCGGCCTTTGCCGAGGTCGATCTCGCGATGTTCGCGGAGCTTAGCGACGGGGAGCTTCTCCACTTTTCCTCGATGCTCGATCGTTTGCAGGAGGCGCTGAAGCGGCACACGCCCCGGGAGATGCAGGCATGAAGCGCTGGTTGAAATATGCATCGCCCTATCGCTCGGCCTTCATTCTCGGGCCGCTTTGCATGATCGTGGAATCGGTGGGCGAGGTAGTGATGCCCCTGCTCCTACAGAACATTTACGGCGCGATCAAGCGCCTCGGCGAGGCGCCCGGCACGACGACACCGGCCGACATCTGGTACATCATCGGGATCGCCGCGCTGATGGTCGGGGCGGCCGCCCTGATGCTGCTCGGCGGTGTCGGGGGTGCCTACTTCGGCGCCAAGGCCTCGGTCAATTTTGCCGCCGATCTCCGCTCCGACATCTACCGCCGCGTGCAGGACTTCTCCTTCACCGAGATCGACCGCTTCTCGACGGGGTCGCTTGTCACGCGTCTGACGAACGACGTGACCCAGCTCCAGCATTTCGTCAATATGCTCCTCCGTATGTGTATGCGCTCGCCCATCATGCTAATCGGCGCGCTCGTGATGGCGGTGGTGCTCCGCCCCGATCTTGCGGCGATCCTTCTGATCTCGGTACCGCTCCTTGTGCTTGTGCAGTATACGGTCATCCGCGTAGGCTTCCCGCGCTTTTCGCGGATGCAGGGGCGCATCGACCGCCTGAATTCGACCGTGCAGGAGAACCTGACGAACGTGCGCGTTGTCAAATCCTTCGTCCGTGAGGAGCACGAGCGCGAAAAGTTCCGTGAGGCCAACGATGCCCTCCGCGAGCATCATCTCAAGGCGATGAACGTGATGCTCCTTTCCCAGCCCCTTATGATGACCATTATGTACGGCACGATCCTCGCCGTCCTTTCGGTCGGTGGGCGGCAGGTGATCGCCGGCACGGGTCTCTCGGCAGAGACGCTCACGACCTTCCTCACCTACATCAACCAGATCCTGATGTCGCTCCTGATGCTGACGATGCTCTTTATGAACAGCTCGCGCGCGCTCGCCAGCGGACGGCGCATCCGCGAGGTGCTTGACGCCGAGATCACGGTCAGCGACGAGAACGCCGCCTGTCCCGAGGCACGGGTCGAGCGTGGCGAGATCGAGTTCTCGGGGGTCTCCTTCCGTTATTACAAAAACAGTCCCGAGCGTGTTCTGGATTCGATCGATCTGCACATCAGCCCCGGCGAGACGGTGGGCATCATCGGGGGAACCGGGTGCGGCAAGACCACCCTGGTTTCGATGATCCCGCGGCTGTATGACGTGGACGAGGGGTGCGTGAAGATCGACGGCATTGACGTGCGCGACTACAGCCTCAAGAACCTGCGTGACGGGGTCGGGATGGTGCTCCAGAAGAACCTTCTCTTCTCGGGCACGGTGGCCGACAACCTCCGCTGGGGCCGTGAGGACGCCACCGAGGAGGAGCTTCGTGCCGCCGCGGCAGCGGCCGAGGCCGACGGCTTTGTGACCTCCTTCCCCGAGGGGTACGGCACCGCGATCGTGCAAGGCGGCCAGAACGTGTCGGGCGGGCAGAAGCAACGGCTTTGCATTGCAAGAGCCCTGCTCTCGCAGCCGAAGATCCTGATCCTCGACGACTCGACGAGCGCCGTTGACACCGCCACCGAGGCGCGCATCCGCCGCGCCTTCCGCGAGGAGCTGGCCTCCTCGACCAAGATCATTATTGCCAGCGCATCGGCTCGGTGCGCGACGCCGAACGCATCGTGGTGCTGGCCGAGGGACGGATCGTTGGCATCGGTACGCACGATGAGCTTCTCTCCACCTCTGCCGAATACCGCGAGATCTGCGAGTCGCAGGGCGTTACACAGGAGGTGGTCTGATGGCACGTTCGCTAAGTGAGCTTCAGAAGCGTTATCAGAGCACGGCGAAGGGCCCGGCGCGAGGCCCGGGGCCCGGCCGAGGCCCCGGTGGCCCCGGCGGCCGCGCGATGGGAGCCTCGGGCAAGCCGAAGGACACGAAAAAGACCATCCTGCGTCTTCTCTCCTACGTGCGCGCCTACCGTTTCCTGTTCATTCCCGTCTTTCTTTGCCTTTTCACCTCGACCTTTGCCTCGCTCAGTGCGACCTATCTGCTCTCGCCGATTCTTGACCGCCTGGCCGGGAGTCGCATTGAGAGCGGCAACGTGGCCCACGGGCTGATCCTCGCGGTGGCGCGGACGGTCTTTGCGGGGGGCGAGGAGCCCGGTACCCTGGCTTATCTCGGGGCGGGGCTTCTTCTGCTCGGCACCGTCTACCTTCTGGCGGCGGGCTGCACATTCCTCCAGACGCGGCTGATGCTTTTCATCTCGCAAAACGCTCTGCACCGCCTGCGGCGCGAGCTGTTTGACCATTTGCAGACCCTGCCGCTTGCCTACCACGACAGCCATCCGACCGGCAACACGATGAGCCGCTTCACGAATGACGTTGACAACATCGGCGTGATGCTCGACTCCTCGGTCGTCAGCGTGGTCTCGGGGCTTGCGACCCTCCTCGGCACGCTCGCCTTTATGCTGTCGACCAACCTCGTTCTGACGGCGGTGACGGTGGTCTTCGTTCCAATCTTCACCTTCGGCGGTATGGCGATTGCCAAGAAGAGCGGCAAGTATTACCGCGGTCAGCAGGCCTCGCTCGGCGCTGTGAACGGCTACATCGAGGAGACCGTCTCGGGGCAGAAGGTCGTCAAGGTCTTCAACCACGAGAGGGAGTGCACCGAGGAATTCGACACCCTGAACGCCGATCTGCGCGACAAGCAGATGAACGCCCAGTTCTTCGGCGGCATTATGGGGCCTGTAATGGGCAACCTCTCGAAGGTCAGCTATGCGCTGACGGCCGGGCTTGGCGGCATCTTCTGTGCGCTGACGGCAGGCGGCAGTATTGCCGCAGGGAGTCTCATTGCCCTGACCTACGGCGGCCTTTATTCCTTTATCAACTACGCGCAGAACTTTGCGCGCCCCATCAACGAGATCTCGATGCAGATGACCTCGGTCTTCTCGGCGCTGGCAGGGGCTGAGCGCGTCTTTGCGGTTCTTGACGAGGCGCCCGAGGCGCCCGACCGGGAGGAGGCAAGGCCGATCGCATCGCTTGTGGGACGGGTCGAGCTTTCGGACGTTTCCTTCGGCTATGTGCCCGAAAAGACGGTGCTCCACGGGCTGTCGCTCGTTGCTGAGCCCGGGCAGAAGATCGCCTTCGTCGGCTCGACGGGAGCGGGCAAGACCACCATCACGAACCTCCTTAACCGCTTCTATGACGTGGGGGAGGGGAGCATTAAGATCGACGGCGTTGATATCCGCGACTATCGCCGCGAGGAGCTCAGACGGAGCATCGCAATGGTGCTCCAGGACACGCATCTCTTTACGGGGACCGTGCGTGAAAACATCCGCTACGGTCGCCCCGACGCCACCGACGAGGAGGTTTTTGAGGCGGCAAGACGCGCAAACATCCACGACTACATCATGACCCTTGAAAACGGCTACGATACCGAGATCGGTGAGCGCGGCGTAAAGCTGTCGGGCGGTCAGAAGCAAAG
>JAZNAD010000119.1:0-53895 GCA_045586345.1 Eubacteriales bacterium | reverse complement strand
TCATGCGTCTGGGCGATAATGTCAATATGAATGTACAGGCGATCCCGACCGGTTCTCTGACGCTGGATCTGGCACTGGGCATCGGCGGTGTTCCGAGAGGAAGAATCGACGAGATCTACGGTCCGGAATCCTCCGGTAAGACGACGGTCGCCCTCCACGTCATTGCCGAGGTCCAGAAGGCGGGCGGTGAGGCCGCCTTCATCGATGCCGAGCACGCCCTTGACCCCGTGTACGCCAAAAAGCTTGGCGTGGACATCAATAACCTCTTAGTTTCCCAGCCCGACTGCGGCGAGCAGGCGCTCGAGATCGTCGAAGCGCTCGTTCTCTCGGGGGCGATCGACGTCGTGGTCGTTGACTCGGTGGCGGCGCTCGTGCCGCGCCAGGAGATCGACGGGGATATGGGCGACTCTCACGTGGGTCTGCAGGCTCGTCTGATGTCCCAGGCCATGCGTAAGCTCTCGGGTGCGATTTCGAAGACCAACTGCGTCGTCATCTTCATCAACCAGCTCCGCGAGAAGGTCGGCGTCATGTACGGCAACCCCGAGGTCACGACGGGCGGCCGCGCTTTGAAGTTCTATTCCTCGGTGCGCATCGAGATCCGCAAGACCGAGAGCCTGAAGTCGGGGAGCGACGTCTACGGCAACCGCGTCCGCTGCAAGGTCGTGAAGAATAAGGTCGCCCCCCCTTTCAAGACTGCCGAATTCGACATCCTCTACGGCCACGGCATCTCGAAGTCGGCCGAGATCCTTGAGGTCGGCATCAAGCTTGGCCTCTTAGAAAAGAGCGGCGCCTGGTTCTCGTATGACGGCCAGCGCATCGGCCAGGGCAAGGATAAGGCTCGCCTCTTCCTCGAGTCAAACCCCGATCTGATGGAAGCCCTCGAGGCCAGAATCAAGGAAAAATACAGTAGCCTCGATCCCGACGAGCCCCTGCCCGAGGGGGACGACGAGGATGAGTTCGATCTCCGTGAATTCGGGGATGACGAATAAGTCGCTCCTATGCTGACCCTTCTTGCGGTCGGGAAGACCAAGACCGTCCCCGTCCTTATCACCGCCGTGACCGATGCGGGCGATACCGCTAAGTATGGCATCACCGAGGGCGAATACGCGGCCCTTGGCCGCCCCGCCGTCGGCGACGTCCTTGACGGTGAGCGCGAAGAATGCCTGCTTTCGATGGACGAGGCGCACCGCGCGTACAGCGCCGCCGTGCGCATCCTCTCCTTCGCTGATAACACCGCTGCGGCCCTTTGCCGCAAGCTCCGCGCCCGCGGCTTTTCCACCGCGGCCGCCGAGGGCGCCGTCGCCGTAGCCATTCGCCGCGGCTACCTCCGCGAGGACGATCTCCTCGAGCGTTCTGTCCTCGCCGCCGCCCGTAAGCTCTGGGGGCCGCGCCGCATCACCGAGGCACTTGCCGCTAAGGGCTTCTCTCGCTCAGACGTCGAAGAAGTTCTCGGTCGCCTTACCGAGGCCGGCGAGATCGACTTTGCCGCCTCCCGCCGCCGTCTTCTTGAGGGCCGCCTTCACGGCGAGCCGCCGGAAAAGAAGAAGGCGTTCCTCTACCGCTATGGTTTCTGAAAAAGAAAAAAGAGATACGGATGTATCTCTTTTTTCTTTTTTGCAAACAAGGCATTACGCTTTTAGACGTTCGTTTTATTCCGGCTTGCGGTAATACTTCCAGGATTCACTGAGCGCTTCCTCCACGGTCCGGCTTTCAAAGGTGCGGTCGGGATACTGGCTGTCCTTGGCCAAAAGGCGTACCGTCATCGGAGTCGCGACTTGGAAAAGGTGGCACTCGGAGATCCCGGCGATTGCCTCCCTCGTTTTCTCGGCAATCAGTCGATGCGCCCGGCTCGCTTCCGAGAGCATAGCCTTGTTGCGGCTCAGCCCCTTCTTGACCTCGCAGGTCGTGACCCACGGCAAAAAATGCTTCGCCACATATTTCGTTTAAAATCACCGCGCAAAATCGTGACTGTCGACCAAGACATGCGGGAGGACCGTTCCGGTGCATTCTCCTCAAAAGCCAATCCTACTGGCGGAGAATGACGTTCTCGTACGGTATGGTGCCGGTGGCCTCGCAGTCGCCGGCAAGAACACGGAGGGCGTGGCGGACGCACCCCTCGGCCGTGTAGCCGAGAATGAAGCGGTCACAGCGCGGCACATCGTCCATCACGTGAGGATTGCCAAAGTGCAGGACGGCCGCAATACGGTTGGTCGATTGAAGACCGCGCATAACGGCAAGCACGCGTTCGGTGAGGCAGTCGCGCCCGAGGTAGGCCTGCATCCGGTGCGAGGTGATATAGATAACGCTGTCGTAGGGCACCTGCTTATCGAAAAGACGGATGTTGGTGCTGGCATCGGGATACTCGGGAAGGAAGGTGCAATAGGAGCTCGGGAACAGCTCCTTCACCATATCCTGTACGCGGTGCGGATAAAACCATTCGTTGGCAAAGGGCGGTGCGTCGGGCGCGGGCTCCTCGGCCTTCAGGTTGCGCTCGGAGAGAATGACAAAGAGATGCCTGCCGTCCTTCGGAATGGCATGCGTGACTCCCTCGGCGTAATGTGCCGATACGCAGTCGCGCGCAATGCGGTCAAAGTCGGTAAAGTCTCGCTCCGAGGGCTCCTTGATATCCTCCGAAAGAAGGTTTACCTTGTGCTGGGCAATGAGGACGTGGCGGACAGCCTCGTCCAGCTCCTCCATTGTGAAGAGCCCACGCTCAAAGCCATCCCTCAGGTAGTGGTAGCCCACCTCGCAGGAGACGTTCCAGGGGAGTGCGAGGTCGGAGCCGGCGGCAATGCAAAGGCCTGAGGGATCCTCGCGGCCGTACTTTAAGACAATGCCCATCATCGAAAGAGCATCGGTCAGCGAAACGCCCTTCCAGCCGCGGTCGCGGAGGAGCGCCATCACCTTCCTTGAGAGCGAGGCGGGGCGCTCGGTATCTACTGCTGAGATGATACGGTGGCCGGGCATGATACCGTCGAGCAGGCCCTCGTCCATCATGCGGAGGTAGGGGCGAAGGTCGTAGGAAACAAGCTCGTCGAGCGGGCGATCGTTGCGCCCCTCCTGCATATGGGTGTCGACCGTGGCATCGCCGGGGCCGGGGTAGTGCTTGGCGATCGAAAAGATACCCGAGTCGTGTAGGCCGCGTACAATGGCACAGCCGAGACGGGCGACCTTCTCGGCATCGGTGCCCATATGGCGCATCGAAACGTTCGACAGGTCAATGACAGGGCCGTTCATCGCATTGAAGCCGAGCGAATGGAGCTCGTGCCCGGTCACGCGGCCGTAGGCATACGCGAGCTCCTCATTGTAGCCGGTCGCACCGAGAGCGCGGGCGGCGGGGAAGGCATACTTGTCGTAGCCCTGCTCGGCGTCACCCACGATAAGAATGGGATAATCGGCCACCTCATTGATCATCTTGAGGATCTCATCGCGCCGGGGGGCGCCGCGGCTGACCCAGACGGCACCGAGGCGGTGCTCGCGGATCATAGTGAGAAGCTTGTCGATCTCACCGTCCGAGAAGCGCGCCTGAGCGTTGGTACAGAGCACCATGCCGAGCTTCTGCTCGAGAGTCAGTTTTTCAAAAGCCAATTCCTTTTTCATTGCTGAATATCCTTTCTGTTGACACGGCTGACCCGGTCGCTCTCCTACCTCCGGGAGCACTTCACCGAGGACATCGACAAGGAGGCACTTGCCGCGATGGACGGCCTCGGCTCCTCGCGCTATCACGCTCTCTTCCGCCAGCTGATGGGCTGTACGCCAGCCGGGTATATCACCTCGCTCCGGATGAGCAAGGCGCGCGAGCTGCTCATTGACCCCGATCTCCCGGTCGGCGAGGTGGCCGCCCTGTGCGGGTATGCCGATCCTCTCTATTTTTCCCGCGTTTTCCGGCGCGAATGCGGCCTCTCACCGAGCCAATACAGGAACGGCGAGGACGCGCCGAGGAATTAAAGCACCGACGGCCAGTCGTTCAGGAGGATCAGGCCAACGACTGCGATCGCAACGCCGATGTACTGTGCCGGCCGGAGCTTTTCTCGGTAAATGAAGCGCGAGATGAGGAAGGTCAGGAGGATGCTGATACCGGTTGATGCCATGAAGTAGAAGATGACGGGCAACTTGCTGATGACGAGTGAGCCGACAAAGGCGTTTGTTGCGTTCGAGAGGGCGTACAAAACGACCCAGACGATGCCGACCGACGACAGCGCGAAGAACTCGCGCACCCGGGCGCTCTTGCTCTCGGGCAGGGGAACAAGCTCACCCGAGGCGCTCACACGGCGGGGCGGTCGGATCAGTGTCAGGACGAGGAAGATGACCGCCTCAAGGAGGGTCGAGAGGAAAAGGAGCTCGCTATTGAAGCAGGCCTCGCCGAATTCGGCCTTGGTCGCCTCCTGCTGCATCTTGGTGGCGAGCCCCTCAATGCCGTTTCCGACGGCCGAGAGGGTAACGAAGATCCAGAAGATCGTCGAGGTGCCGCCACCTTCACCGCTGTCGTCCTTCTTATTAAACAGGAAGAGAGCGAGGAAAAGGAGCGCAACGCCGACGACCATTAAGACCGAGAGCCGTTCGTCATAGAGGAAGATGCTGACGATCATCGGGATGGCAAGACCCATACGGCTGATGATGATCGAAAGAAGCAACGGCCCGTGGCGCACGGCCTCGAGGTAGCCGATCATACCGACAATGTACGCAACGCCGCGCATTACGGCATAGCCGAGGGTCGGCCCGTGCATCGTGAAGCCCCCGGTGGCAATCAGCCCGGTCACGGCAAACTCGACGAGTGAGACGAGGGCTAAGATCATGTTGAAGGAATGAGTACCGCCGCGGATGTCGGCGGTTTTTTTGTCGTGCTGCTTCACACAGATGCCGCCGACGGCACCGATCACGCAGTTGATAATGTAGATAAGATAAGTGCCGATGTTGGCATCGGCCCCTTCGGCCGAGAGCAGAAAGCCCATAGTACGTACCTCACAAGCAAATTATATCATACCAAGTATACCGCTGCGAACGCCGAAACACAAGTGCATTTTTGCCATATGATATGGATTTTTTTCCGATTTCCCTCTCCGTATATTATGGGTGTATATTCGCTCAAGAAAGCAAAGGATCCCGCCGCTTCCGCGTGGGATCCTTGGTTTTGTAAACAATACTTTTCCTCACTTGTCCTCCTCACTCGTCTTTTTATGCCCCTTGCGGAAGACGAGCAGCTTGCTGAAGAGGTAGTTGAGGAGAACCACAACAACGCTCGCCGTGAGCTTCACAGGGAAGGCGGAAAGGCCAAGCCACGTCACGAAAGTGAAGAGGATCCCCTCCTCAATGAGAAGGGTGGCCACGCGGCTGGCACAGAAGGAGAGAAACTGAACGAGATAGGCGGCGCCCCCCACGGTCGGGGAGTCAAAGACCCAAATGCGGTTGGTGAGGAAGGCTACGATCACCGCAAGCAGCCAGGAGAGGGGGTTTGCGAGCAGGGAATTAAGGCCAAGGACGCCTTCGAGCAGCCAGAAGCTGCCAAGGCCGATGAGGGTCGTCACCCCGCCAAAGAAAAGGTAAAGCAGCCCCTCCCTGTGGGAGCGGTAAAAGGGCTCGAAAATCCGCAGAACGGGCAGGCCCATCAGGCGGTCAAAAATGTCGGTACGCGTCCTTCCCTCTGTCGGGTGATCCTTCATTCTGCTACTCCTTTCGTGAGCCGTCGGATGCCCGGCTTGTAATAGCTCCCGGCATCGGTCGCTCCTTTTTAAAAATAACCGGCTCCCAAACGCCCAAAGCGCACCGAGGAGCATGGAGAGTATACCACGTTCTCCCCAAAAAAGCAAGTCCCTATATGCTTTGCGCGCCGAACCGTCGACCTAAGACGGTGTTTTTTTGTCAAGTATCGACAAAAAAGATTTCAAGATAATATTGATATTTATACTTTATTATGTTATAATTTTTTCAGTATACACTGAAATCAAGCCGTCAAGGGGTGCGTCTTATGAAGAAACTTGAAAAAAAAGTATACCTTGCCTCTCCCACGATGCATGGGGAAGAGCTTCTCTATATGCAAAAGGCTTACGAGACCAACTGGATGTCCACCGTCGGCGAGAATATCAATGAGGTGGAGCGCATGGCCGCCGAGCGTGTCGGCTGTCGGCATGCAGTGGCGCTTTCCTCCGGCACGGCGGCTCTGCACCTGACTGTTAAGCTGGCGGGTCTCCGCCGCGGTGAGCCTGTCTTCACCTCGGACATGACCTTTGCTGCCACCGTTAACCCTGTGCTTTACGAGGGCGGGGCGCCCGTTTTCATCGATACCGAGTACGACACCTGGAATATGGATCCCGAAGCCCTTGAACGTGCCTTTGCTCTGTATCCCGGCACGCGCGTCGTGATGCTGGCAAACCTCTACGGCACCCCTGCCAAAATGGCCGAGATCACGGCTATCTGCGAAAAGCACGGCGCTCTCCTCATTGAGGACGCGGCCGAGTCGCTCGGCGCTACCTACTGCGGCCGGCAGACGGGGACGTTCGGCACCTACGGTGTTATCTCCTTCAACGGGAATAAGATCATCACGGGCTCGTCGGGCGGTATGCTCCTGACCGACGATGAGGCGGCCGCCAACCGCGCACGCAAGTGGTCGACCCAGAGCCGTGAGGCGGCACCCTGGTACCAGCATGAGGAGGTCGGCTATAACTACCGTATGAGCAATGTCATTGCGGGCGTTGTCCGCGGTCAGCTCCCGTACCTTGACGCGCACATCGAGAGAAAGCGCGAGATCTATCTCCGCTACCGCGAGGCCTTTGCCTCGCTCCCCGTCAGCATGAACCCGTACGACGAGGCTACGATGGTGCCGAACTTCTGGCTCACCTGCCTTCTCATTGATCGGGATGCCATGTGCCGCCAGGTGAGGAGCGACAGCGAGGCTCTCTTCCTCCCCGAGCACGGTAAGTCCTGCCCCACCGAGATCCTCGAGGCGCTGGCCGCCATCGGGGCCGAGGGCCGCCCGATCTGGAGGCCGATGCACATGCAGCCTCTCTTCCGTATGCATCCCTTCATCACGCGAGAGGGGAGCGCGCGGGGCACAACAAATGCGTACATAGCGGGCGGCGTTTCCGATGCCTCCTCGGACATCTTCCACCGTGGCCTCTGCCTGCCCTCGGACATCAAAATGACTGCCGCCGAGCAGGATGTGATCATTGAAGCCGTGAAGGAGTGCTTCGCATGAGCGCGGTGATCGAGGCGATCGTCACCACGTGGTGGGGCATCACTCTGCTTTCGATACTCGGCCTCGCCCTTCTCGTCCTTATGTCGGCGCTCCTTTACCGTCCCTTCTTCAAAAGGTTCTACGACATTACGCTTTCGGGGCTTGCGATCCTTGTTCTTTCGCCCGTTCTGCTTCTCCTTACCCTCCTCGGTGCCATCAAAATGAAGGGCAACCCCTTCTTCACACAGCCGCGCCCCGGGAAGGGCGAGCGCATCTTCCGCCTTGTCAAGTTCCGCAGTATGACGATGGAGCGCGATGCGGACGGCAATCTTTTGCCGGACGATGTCCGCCTCACCCGCTACGGACGTCTCCTGCGCTCGACCTCGCTTGACGAGCTCCCCGAGCTTTTCAACATTTTCATAGGGCAGATGTCGATCGTCGGTCCGCGCCCTCAGCTCGTCCGCGATATGGTCTTTATGACCGAGCAGCAGCGGGACCGCCACCGTGTCCGCCCGGGGCTTACCGGCCTTGCGCAGGTCAGTGGCAGAAACAATATCACTTGGGAAGAGAAGTTCGAGTGGGATCTCCGCTACATAGAAAGGATCACCCTCTTCGGGGATATTGCCATCCTCTTCCGCACGGTCTTCAAGGTCCTCGGCCGCGCCGATACCGTCCGCGAGGGGACCGTCACGGATATGGACCTCGGCGATTGGCTGCTCGCACATGGGGAGGTCACCGAGGAGCAGTATGCCGCTCTCCAGGGGGAAGCCCGCGAGCTTCTGAATATCTGATGAGGTGACCTCAATGGAAAACACGAAGCTTTCGGTCTCGATGTGTGTCTACGGCGGTGACGATGCCGCGCACTTCAGGACCGCCGTCAATAGCATCCTGAACCAGACCTCCCCACCCGACGAGGTCGTCCTTGTGGTGGATGGCCCTGTGCCGCCGCCCCTTGAGGATGTCATTACCGATTTTTCGGCCCGCCCCGATTTCCGGGTGCTCCGCTTTCCCGAAAACCGCGGCCACGGCGACGCGCGCCGCGCCGGTCTTACGGCCTGCCGTAACGAGCTCGTTGCCATTATGGATGCCGATGACGTCGCGGCACCCGACCGCTTCCGTCTTCAGCTCGCCGCCCTTGAAGCCGACCCTACCCTTGCCATTGTCGGTGGGAACATCACCGAGTTTGTCGGCGAGGAAGAGAATCTTGTCGGTCGGCGCGAGGTGCCGGCGACCGATGCCGAGATCAAGGAGTATATGAAGACCCGTTGCCCCATGAATCTCGTCACCGTCATGTTCCGCAAGTCGATGGTCGAGGCCGCCGGCGGCTTCATCGATTGGTATTGCGAGGAGGACTATTACCTCTGGCTCCGGATGGCGCTTGCCGGTATGCGCTTTGCCAATGTACCCGAGACCGTGGTCAATGTCCGTGTCGGCAAGGAGATGTACCGCCGCCGCGGCGGCCTCCGCTACTTCAAGAGCGAGCGTGCCCTCCAGAAATATATGCGTAAGGAGGGCATCATCGGCCGCACGACCTATATCAAAAATGTCGGAAAGCGCTTTATCGTCCAGGTCCTTCTTCCCAACCGCCTGCGCGGCTGGGTCTTCAAAAAATTTGCCAGAAAGGCGGTCTAAGCTATGCCGAAAAAATATAAGGTCGGCTACACAACGGGTGTTTACGACCTGTTCCATATCGGCCACCTGAATATCCTGCGCCGCGCCAAGGAGCAATGCGAGACCCTGATCGTGGGGGTCACGACCGATGCTCTTTGCGAAGCGCGCAAGGGGAAGAGCCCCATTATTTGCGAATCTGACCGTGTGGCTATTGTTGAGGCCATCCGCTATGTGGACAAGGTCGTCCTTCAAAGCGATATGGATAAGCTTTCGGCCGTCCGTGACCTCGGGGCGGATGCCGTGTTCGTCGGCTCGGATTGGCGCGGCACCTCCGCTTGGCAGACATACGAGCGGGAGCTGGCTACGGTTGGCTGTGATGTCGTGTATCTCGACCATACCGACGGCATTTCCTCCACCGTTCTTCGTGAACGATTGAATAAGCAATGACCTTCCTGTATAAAGAATGGGATGCGTTTTGCCGCGCTCTTTCCGATCGTGGCATCCAAAGCATTCCCGCGCAAGAGATCAATGGGCAGGAGCGGTACCTTGTCCTGAAGCACGATGTGGAAACCGATGTGGCTCGCGCTCACCGTATGGCGAGCATTGAGGCGGCCTACGGCCACCGCGGCTCGTATTACGTGCAGGCCTATCTTCTCCGTGAGGGGAAGAATATCACCCTGCTTTCGGAAATGAAGGACATGGGCCACGAGATCTCCTATCACTACGATGTGATGGATGCCTGTCACGGGGACCTGGATGCCGCTATCGTGGAGTTCGAGGAAAATCGCGCTTTGTTTGAGGCCTGCGGCTTTCGCCCCGAGACGGTCTGCCAGCATGGCAATCCTGTCGTCGAGCGTGTCGGTTATACCTCCAACCGCGATTTCTTTCGCTCGCCCCGTGTTCGCGAGCGCTATCCCGCACTCTCGGATATTATGGTCAACTTTGCCGAGGCGCGAGAGACCGAGTACGCCTTTTTTCGGATGCCGGCCGTCGCTTCAAGCGTATCTATGACCCCTTGACAAATGACATCACCGACACCTCGGAAAAGGATATCCCTTACGAATCCTTCGCCGATCTTCTCACAGCGCTTGCCAAAGAGGAGCGCGCTATCGTCAGCACTCACCCCCATCGCTATTCCGCATCGGCGATCGCCTATCGTCTGAAGGCAGCCGTCTTTACCGTTATCCGCAAAACCGCGAAGCTGCTTATCAAGATCCCCTTGATGAAAAAGCTGATGAGCCGGTTCTACCACCTCACAAAAAGATATAAGGAGCACTCATGGAAAATACAGAAGGTGTCCGCGCCGTTCAGGAAAAGATCCTCGAAACCATGAAGTATATCGACCGTCTCTGTCGCGAGAACGGAATCGAATATTTTATTATGGGCGGTACCGCCCTCGGCGCTATTCGTCACGGTGGATTTATTCCGTGGGATGATGATCTCGATATTTTTATGACTCCCACCGCCTACGCCCAATTTAAGGAGGCTTTCGAGAGGGAGGCGAGTAATGCCTTTATCCTCCAGGAATGGCGCACAACCGAGAAGTACCTCGAATATGCCAAGGTGCGCATGAACGGCACGACCTTCATCGAGGAAAGCTTTAAGGATAGAGCCGATATGCATCACGGCATCTATGTCGATATTATGATCCTGCATAAGGTGAAGGACCGTAAGCTCACCGAGAAGATAGTGTATTATAAGTCAAAATTTGTGACTCTTTACGCCCTCTCGCAACGTAATTGGAAGCCTAAAACACGGACACAGGTCCTCGCGCTAAAGGCGCTGAAGCTTCTGCCGTGTCGCTTCATGGCCGGCCGGTTTTACCGCCATATTTACAAATACGACAACCTTACCGAGGGCTACAAGTACTGCTATTGGATCACTCCTGCCAAATTCCGGAGCGGCCTCTTTGATGCCTCGTTCTTCGAGTCGCCCGTGGACGTGCCCTTCGAGGACACAGTCCTTCTTGGCTCGGAGAAGATCAAGGAATACCTCGAATACCGTTACGGCGACTATATGAAGCTCCCCTCCGAGGAAGCCCGCCGCGCCGCCGTTCATGCCATGGTATACGACACCGACAAGGACTATACCGAATACATAGGGAAGGTGTAAGGATGTCAAAAGTAGAAGTCCTTGTTACCACAATGCACGCCGGCGATACCTCTAAGTATCGCGAAATGAATCTGCAGACCGATGCGGTGATCGCCAATCAGGCCGATGCCTGTGCCTTCCTTGAGGAGGAGATCGACGGCAAGCGTGTGCGCTTTGTTACCACCGACACACGAGGGCTCAGTCGCAATCGGAACATTGCGATGCTTTATGCATCGGCCGATATTATCCTCTTTGCCGACGATGACCAGGTGTTTGTGGACGGTTATGAAACGATCGTTTCAGACGCCTTCGCCGCGCATCCCGATGCCGATGCCATTAAATTTTTCGTGCAAAGCACTAACCCCGACCGGCCGCTTTCCTATCGGCGATCCGCATCCTTTCGGAAAGCAAACAAGAGAAGCTTAATGCCGGCGGGAGTTCTCGGCTTCGCCGTGAAGCGCGAATTTTTATTGCGGCACGATCTGCAATTCGATGCTCGGATCGGCGCCGGTGCAGAGATCTATTGCGGTGAAGATTCGGTGTTCTTTACCCGCCTTTTGAAATGCGGTGCGGTCATTTACCATTCCCCTGAGCTTTTGAGTTACGTCAAGCAGGAAGACAGCACGTGGTTCTCAGGCTATACCGAGCAGTTCTTCCACTCTTGCGGCTATATTTACGGGCGGATCTACGGCATTCTTTCGCCGTTGGCCTGTGTCCGACGCGCGGTTCGGCTGAAGCGCCATTCGCACTGTGAGTGGAAGTTTCTTCGGATGCTCCGCCGGATGCTTCGCGGGGCGAAGGCGGGGAGAAGGGCAAAGCGATGACCTATCCGAACTTGCTTGTGATCAGCCATACCTCCTTCACCAAGGAGAATTCGATGGGGTCGACGCTGGCTGCCTATCTCGAAAAATACCCCGCCGAGCGCATCTCTCAGCTGTACATCAAAGAGATGCTCCCTAACATACCCGTGTGCTACAACTACTTCAAGATCACCGACGGCGAGCTTCTCCGGAAGGTGAAGCATCCCTTCCGCACAAGGGTCGGAACCGAGTTTAGCTTTGAGCCGCACGAGATGACTGCCGCCAAAGGCTCTGGTGCTAAGGCGGATGCTAGGGGAGGCAAAAGGAACCGCGCTCGCGGTATGATCCTGCGCGACCTTCTGTGGTCGACCCGTCTTTGGAACACGGGGCGTTTCCGCGCATGGATAAAAAGGGTCGCCCCCGATGCTATTCTCGTTCAGCCGGGTGATTTCGGATATCTTCTGAAGCTGGCCACAAGACTCTCGAAAAAGCTTGATATCCCTCTTGTTGTGCATCAGTCCGAGGCCTATTATCTCAAGCCGTATCAGGAAAACACTCTCACCTACAAGATCTACCGTCGCCGCTTTGACCGCGCCTACAGAAAAATGATGGCACGGGCTAAGGAGTGCGTCTATCTTTGCGAGGCACTGGAGCGAGATTACAAAACGCATTTTCCCGTGGGCTGCACCATCATGAAGGGAGTTGCCCAGGAGGAGAAGCCCGGAAAGACCTTTGACCCCCAAAGCCCCCGCTTTATCTACGCCGGCAATCTCGGTGAAGCGGTAGGCCGCTGCCGGCCGCTGCTGGAGATGGGCCGTGCTCTGAAGTCGCTTGGCTTTTATATCGATGTCTATACCGCAAGCACGGGGGCGCATATGGCGGAGCTGACCGAGGAGAACGGGATCCTGCTTCACGGCGCCGTCTCGCATGATGAGCTGGAGACGAAGATCGGCGCAAGCGATTTTGTTGTACACGTTGAAAACGATTCCCCTGAGCATGTGGCCGACTTAAAATACGCCTTCTCTACCAAGATCGCGGAGATGCTGGCCTCGGGCCGGTGTCCTCTGGTCTACGGTCCTCCCGAGATCGCGGGGATCGCGTATTTCAAGGAGCACGATCTTGGCTGTGTGATCGAGAGCCGCGACGAGCTTTGCGACAAGATCCGTGCCTTGGTCGAAAGTGCCGAGCTCCGCGAGGGATATGTCCGGCGCGCCCAAGCCTGGGCGCGGGAATACCATTCGAGCGATATAAATAGCGCAAGAATGGCCGACCTTCTTCAAAAAGTAGCGCAAGAACCATCATTTTCGGAGGCAACATGAGCGATTTTATGATCTGCGGCGTGCCGCTTGACGATATTCATGCGGTCCAGCTTGAAATGCTGGACGAGATCGACCGCCTTTGCCGGGAGAATGGCATCAAGTATTTCCTTTCGGGCGGTACCCTTCTCGGCGCCATCCGACATCGGGGTTATATTCCGTGGGATGACGATATCGACCTTTGGATGACCCGAAGGAATTACAAAAAGTTCAAGAGGGTGGCCAAAAAGCAGATGTCCGATGCCTACTTTTTGATGGACTATTTCACGGATATTCACTATCCGCTGTCGATACTCAAGGTCAACAAAAAGGGCACTCGGTTCGTCGAGGGGGTGTTCGAGGATCTTCCGATCGAAAAATGTATCTACGTGGATATTTTTCCCCTGGATAACATCTGCCGCCCCTTCTACAAGCTGCAGACTGCGCTGTTGATAAAGCTGCAGGCGGTGCGCGATCTTAAGCTCCGCGGTGTCGGATGTGGGTCGAGGGCCAAGCGTATCCTGTATTCGGCGATGCCGCTGTGGCTTTGCCGCGGCCTTACAGAGCTTATCATGCGCTTTTTCAACATTTTCCCCACAAGGCTTAAAAATCAGCTTTGCCATAGAGGGAGATATTGGCCGAAGTTCACAAAGGCCGATGTTGAGGAGCTTATCCCTGGCGAGTTTGAGGGAAAAATGTATCCTATTCCGAGGAATTACGACGATATCCTCAGGCGCTGCTACGGCGAATACATGGAGCTCCCACCTGAGGAAAAACGGCAACCCACCCACGATATTGTGGAATGCAAGCTATGAGGACAGAGTAATGAAAGCGATTATTTTGGCCGCGGGCGTTGGCTCGAGGATCAGCAAGTTTATCGATGAAAAGCCGAAGAGCATGGTGGATATCGGCGGAGTTCCCCTGATCCGTTACACCGTAGAGATGCTTCGTGCGAAGGGGATCGAGGATGTCACCATCGTTGTCGGCTATCGGGCCGGTGTTATCATGGAGGAGCTCAAGGATGAGCGCATCCACTTTGTGTACAATCCCTTCTTCGATGTGACCAACGGCATTGCCTCCATGTGGTTTGCACGCGAGCATCTGACCGAGGGGGAGGACACGATCCTGATGAGCGGGGATGTGTATCTTGAGCCCGAGATCGTTGACGAGCTGATCGCGTTGGATAAAAGTCCTGTCCTGCTCGCTGACAGCGCGCGGAGAGTGGAGGCGGACTACCGCTACCACTATGAAAACGGTATTCTGAAAAGGTTTGGTAAGGATCTTACCGTGGAGGAGACCACGGGCGAATGCCTGGGGGTCGCCAAGCTCGCGGGCGATTTTGTGGGGACGTACAAGGCTCACATGATCGAAATGATCAACCGCCAGTGCCATTCGGTGTGGTGGGAAAATGTGCTGTACGATCTTTCCAAGGATATGGATATTTATGTTCATGACGTTGAGGGGGCCTTCTGGGCTGAGGTGGATTTTATCGAGGATTGCCGCAGGATCCGCAAGCACCGCCGGGAAAAGGGGCTGTAAGCCGTGAAACGAAAGATAACCTGGCCGAACGGCCATGATTTCGCCTTTACCGTGGTGGACGACACCGACGGGGCCACCGTCAGAAACGTAAAGCCGGTCTATGACTATCTTTATGAGAAGGGCATTCTGACTACAAAAACCCTGTGGACGTTCCCGGTAAGAGATGAAGTCTTTCGTGGTGAGTGTCTGGAGGATGAAGAGTATCTGGAGTTTCTCTGCGAGCTCCGCGACCGCGGCTTTGAGCTGGGCTTCCACAATGCCGGCTCGGGTGGCTTTCGGCGCGAGGAAACGCTGAGGGCCCTCGAGCTCTTCCGCGAAAAGCTCGGTGAATATCCCAGGATGCACATCAATCACGCCAGCAATATTGAGAATATTTATTGGGGCGAGAAGCGCTTTTCTCCCGTGATCCGAAAACTCTATTCGCTCCTTAGGAAGAATATCCGTTCCCTCGGTGCCGAGGAGGGGAGCGAGTATTTCTGGGGTGATGCCTGCAAGGAGCACATCAAGTACATCCGTAACCGCACCTTCCGGGATATCAACACGTTGAAGGCCGACCCGCGCCTCGTCTATCCCGAAACCGGTAAGGAGAAGTATTCCAACTATTGGTTCAGCTCCTCGGACGGTATGCGTCTTGCCCCGTTTCTTAAGCTGCTTTCCCCAAAAAATGTGGATCGGCTTGAGAGGGAGGGGGGCTGCTGTATCGTCTACACCCACTTCGCCTACGATTTTGTCGACGAAGATGGCAGCCTCAGCGAGGACTTCAAGAGGTGCATTGACTACATCGTATCCAAAAACGGTTGGTTTGTCCCCGCCGGCGAGATCCTTGACTACGTCCTTGCCGACAGAGAATATAAGCCCTCAAGGGCCTACGAGACCCGAAAAGATTTCAAGTGGTTTTTTGAGAGGATATGGAGATGAATTTCAAAAAGAAGCTTTCCGCACTTTTCAGGAAAACGGCGATCAAGCTGGAGCAGGCTGCCGAAAACACAAGCTATGATAACATAGGCAGATATTGTTACGGACCGCTCGCTAAGCCGAGTGCGTATGATATGAAATTTATCGAAAGCATCGGCTCATTCTGCAGCTTTGCTGACGGCTGTTCGATCGTGCAGCCCCATTACATGGGCGTTACAACGCACCAGTTTATGTTTGCGAGCTGGCGCTATCCTGACTTTGATAAGCTTATGCCGCACGAAAAGCAGGAGGAGATCTTTAATACGCATATCATCGGCAGAAAAACCGTCATCGGTAGCGATGTTTGGGTTGGCAAAAACGCCATTATTATGGCAGGCGTCAACATTGGTAACGGTGCCGTGATAGGTGCCGGTGCCGTCGTCACCAAGGATGTTCCACCGTATGCCATCGTTGGCGGTGTACCTGCCAAGGTGATCAAATACCGCTTCACCGAAGAGCAGATCGCCGCCCTCCAAGAGATCAAGTGGTGGGATTGGAGCGACGAGGATATCGCCGCTCGGTTTGACGACTTTTGCGATATCGACGAGTTTATCAAGAAGTATAGAGTGTGAAGCAGGGGGCGACTCTTTTGAAAAAGGTTCTTATCGTACTCGGCAACTATCTGCCCAATATGTCCGCAAACGGCGTTTGCTGCAAAAAGATCGTTGATGAATTACAACTGCGCGGATGCGAGGTAGCCGTGGTTTCAAACGAGCAATACGGTACCAGGGCAGAAGCGGAATATGACGGGGTCAAACAGTATTTTGCGCGAATCCCGTTGATATACCGACTGAGAAATACCCTCAAAAACACTCAGCAAGGTTTTAAGAAAAAGCTTTTGTCTGTATTTGTTTCGTTTTTGGGGAAACTTGATTTTGCATTGTCTGCCGTTTCCTTTCCTTTGGTTGCCTTCTCATACGAGCGATCATTGTACAGACGAATTTCTAAGCTTCACAAGAAGATAAAGTTTGATGTTATTGTGGGCGTAAATTTCCCTACCGATGCGGCAAGCGCGGTGTGTAGGCTGAGAAGAAAAGACAGCACATTTTTGTGCGTTACATATTTTCTTGATCCTGTTTTGGAGGGCAGAGCGCAAGCCCTGCTTAGTCAAAAAGCCAAGGAGCGCAAGGCTATCAAGGCGGAGAAGAAGATCCTTGAATGCTCGGATATTGTTGTGGCACAAAAGGAACACCGCGAGCATTATAAGAAATTTTATGGAGACAGCTTTGATCCTAAGATCAAATATCTTGGTGTTCCGCTTCTTGTTGATCGGCCCGCTGTTGATGAAAGAAAGGCAGAAAAGCGGAAAACAGTAGTCTACGCAGGCTCGCTTTTCCCTGACATAAGAAACCCCGAATATATACTTAATGTTTTCAAAAGACTTCGGAGCGTGCAGCTTGATATTTATACTGCCGCTTCAAAAGAATGGCTTTCCAAGCTTGTGGGAGAGACAGAAAATATACGAGTTCATTCGGCGGTTCCCTATTCGGAAATAGAAAACATAATGTCCGAAGCCGATGCATTGCTTAATATCGGAAACTCCTATGCGAGCGCAGCGCCCAGCAAGATCGTAGAATACCTGAATTATAGAAAACCCATTATAACAACGGTAAAAACGAACGGCGACAAAAGCGTTTCCTTGCTTGAAAAATACCCACTCTCACTAATACTTGACGAGACCAAAACAAACGTTGATGAGGCGGCAAGCAAGGTTGAGACTTTGCTTTCTCATGAGGCAGAGAAGGTCGACTTCGATGCGCTCAAGACATTGTATTATGAGGAGACCCCTGCGGCGTTTGTAGATTTAATCGTTGGCTGAATGCTCGGTTTTACTATACTGGGGAAGATTTGAATTTGCCAATGCCCCACGGTCAAGGATTGGAGAAGCGGTTTGAAAATAGAACGAACAAAAAACGCAAAACGGAATATTGTTTGGGGCGTCGTCAACAAAATTGCTACGCTTATTATCCCTTTCTTTTGCAGAACTGCAGTTATTCAAGTCTTTGGTGTCAATTACGTTGGACTTAATAGCCTGTTTACCTCTATTTTATCAGCACTTAATCTTGCGGAGCTCGGGTTTGGAAGCGCGGTCGTGTTTTTTATGTACAAGGCGATCGCTACGGACGATGAAGACCGTATTCGCGCTCTTGTTAATTACTTCAAGCACGTATACAAAGTCATCGGGACTGTCGTGCTGCTGGTTGGTCTTTCTTTGCTCCCGTTTTTACAGCTTTTCGTGAATAAGGATGTCCCGAGCGATATCAACATTCATGTTATTTATTTGCTCACACTGACAGCAACGGTTTTGACCTATTTCCTTTTTGCCTATAAAAGCTCTCTTTTCCATGCCTTTCAGCGTAATGACGTCTTGATGAAGATCAGCACGGCTATAGCGGTAGCTGAACGGATCCTGCAACTCGTTTTCATATTCGCGTTTAAAAACTATTATCTGTATATTGCCTCTGCGATTTTTGCCGGTATTGCAAACAACATCCTCATTTCTTTCTTCGCTAAACGTCATTATCCTCAGTATGCCGCCGCGGGTGTACTTGATAAAGAGGTGAAGAAGGGAATTGCTCAAAAGATCAAGGGACTGATCTTTTACAAAATAGGCAATGTAGTAAGCGGCTCTGCCGATACGATCGTGATCTCTTCCTTCTTGGGGCTTACGGTGATGGGGAGATACGGGAATTATGCCTATGTTCTCACAACGCTATTTGCATTTCTGGGGATCTATTATTCTGCTATGCGATCCGGTATCGGCAATAGCATTGCCACCGAAAGTAAGCAGAAAAATCTTGACGATTTTAAGTTTTTGCAATTTGTTCAAAATTGGATGATATCATGGGCAACGGTTTGTCTTTTGTGCCTGTTTCAGGATTTTATCGAACTATATGTCGGTGAAGAGCATCAACTCCCCATTGGCATTGTTATATGCTTTTGCGCCTATTTTTGGACCTGGAAGATACAGGATGTTGTTCATGTGTGCAAAGAGGCAGCGGGGCTTTGGGATCAGGATAGATTTCGTCCGCTGATCGGCGCCGGCTTTAATCTGATACTCAATCTTATTTTTGTTCAGATCATCGGGCTTTATGGCGTTATTCTTTCCACCGTTGCGCAGTTTATAATCATCGATTTGCCGTGGGCCTCCAAGATCCTGTTTAAAAACTATTTCGAAACAAGCAGCAAGTGCTATTACCTTTTGCTTATAAAGGGGCTTTTGGAGACCCTTATCATGTGTGCGGCGACATATTTTGTCTGCCTGCAAATACATATCGACAACACCGTTTTGTCCTTGTTGGTCAAGGCCTTGCTTTGTGTCTCCGTTCCCAACATTATTTTTGTTGCGTTCAATGTACGTTCGAAGGAATTCAAAAAAGTCATTTCTAGAGCCAAAAGAATTCTTTTACATTAACAAAATAATCATTTGATGATAAAAAGCTGACCCCCAAGGAGTTGTTATGAAGGTATTACAGATCAATTGCGTGTACCGCAAGGGGAGCACGGGGAAGATCGTCTACGATATCCATACCGAGCTTGGAAAGCGGGGCATCGAATCGGTCGTTTGCTACGGCCGTGGCGAGAAGGTCCGCGAGCCCCATGTCTACAAGACCTGCCCCGAGTGGTATTCCAAGTTCAATAACCTTCTCTCCCGTTTCACAGGAGTGATGTATGGCGGATGCTTCTTTTCAACGGCAAAGCTCGTCCGCATCATCAAAAAGGAAAAGCCGGACGTCGTCCATCTGCATTGCATCAACGGGTATTTCGTCAATATCTACCGTCTCGTAACATGGCTCAAAAAAAGCGGCATCAAAACCGTCCTGACCCTCCATGCCGAGTTTATGCACACGGCCAACTGCGGCCACGCCTATGAGTGCGACAAATGGAAGACGGGTTGCGGACACTGTCCCCGCCGTCGCCGGGAGACCAAGAGCCTGTTCTTAGACCGCACCCACGCCTCGTGGCGCAAAATGAAAAAAGCCTTCGACGGCTTTGAGGATAATCTTATCGTCACCTCGGTCTCCCCGTGGCTGATGGCGCGTGCCGAGGCCTCTCCCATTCTTTCGGGAAAGAAGCACACCGTTGTCCTGAATGGCCTTGACGCCGATGTCTTTACCTATCGCCCGTCCGAAGCCTTGAAGGCTGAGCTCGGCCTCTCCGAAAAAAAGGTGATCTTCCATGCGACTCCCTCCTTTACGCTTGACCCCTTGCACATCAAGGGCGGCTATTATGTCAATGAGCTGGCAAAGCGTCTTGCGGAGGAGAATGTAACGGTGGTTGTCGCCGGACCGTATGCCGAGGGCATCGCCGTTGCCGATAACGTGCTTCTTCTCGGCCGTGTGGCCGATCAGACAAGGCTTGCCGCCCTCTATGCGATGGCCGATGTGACCCTTCTTGCCAGCAGGCGCGAGACCTTCTCGATGGTAACGGTGGAAAGCTTGGCTTGCGGTACCCCCGTCGTTGGCTTTTGTGCGGGGGCTCCCGAGACGATCGCCCTCCCTGCATACAGCATCTTTGCTCCTTACGGTGACATCGAAGGGCTGGCGCGGGGCATAGAAGCTTTTCTTGAGACCCCTCCTTTGAAGGAAGAGGTTTCGCGCTCGGCGGTCATCGCCTATGCGAAGGAAAACATGGCGGATGCCTATGCGGCGGTGTATGCCGCGCATTTCAATGGGAGCGAGGTGGAGGAGCCCAATGTCATTGACAAAATTTGAATATTCCACTTGCATCGGTATAGAGGTTCTCCTTGCCTCTGCCATTGCGGTGGCGAATGCCGTTGGGCAGCACAGCTTGGTTTCCTTGCTGTTTGCGCTTTCGTTTTTGGTTGCCTTTCTGTATGTCGTAATGGATATCTTGAAAAAGCGAGCCTTGAATGTCAGCTGCCTCGTATGCTTTTTGTGCAGTTTCTCTGTGGCCTGCAACTGGCTCTTGCACAATGGAGGACTCAGCTTTGATTATCTCAAAAAGCTGATTATGTTTTGCGCCTTTATCCTCCTCCTGTATTACGCCACAAGGCCGGTAAGCGTTATCTCCTCTGCTGCTGCCCGCATCCTCGAATATGCCCCACTGGCGGCATCGGTCTTCCTCGTAGTATCGTATTATTTCTTAGGGAACAATGAGAGGCAGGGAGAAGCCATCACTCTTGGATTTTCCAATCCTAATTTTACGGGAATGTGGCTCCTGCATTGCTTCCTTTTTCTTGCACTGTTCGTCATTAAGGCGTTTGACGGGGCGAGTAAGTGGCGGCTGTTGGCCGCCCCCTTATTGCCGATGCTTTTCTCGCTGATTTCGCTGACCGAGGCGAGAGGATCTCTGGTAGGTGCCATCTTCTTCATCCTCTTTTTCCTCCTTGGTGGACTCCTCAAGAGGATCCCGCGTACCTTCTCCTTTTTCGTGGCGGTATTCCCCATCGTATATGCGATCGTGTATCTGAATGTGGTAGACATTCCTTGGTTCCGCGAGACCTTTGCCTTCTTAGAATCCGAGGGCAAGACTCTGGATTCCCGTGTAGGTATTTGGCAACGGTCCTTTGAGTCCTTCCGCGCTTCGCCTCTATTCGGAGATTATTTCGGGATCAGCGGTGGCACGGGGCAGTCGCAGCTTCACAACACGCATATCGACGTGCTGTGCTCCTACGGAGTTTTCTCTTTTGTTCTATTTGTGAAGTTTTTGTACGATAGGCTTGCAGCTGCCTTTGGCAAGGCCAAGGGGCTGTATGGCAGAGCAGCGGTGTTTGCTTTTGCTGCGGTCATTGTTGCCGGTAGCTTTGAGGCCGCTATCGTGGCCGGTGCCATGGGATTAAATCTTTTGACGGTGAGTCTCTTAACGATGAACAAGGAAGAAGGAG
Source organism: Eubacteriales bacterium (assembly GCA_045586345.1). Taxonomy (GTDB): domain Bacteria; phylum Bacillota; class Clostridia; order Oscillospirales; family CAG-272; genus UBA1740. The sequence goes on along the minus strand of JAZNAD010000119.1, from coordinate 32,586 downwards.
TGTGTCACAGATGTTGAGATCTGATATGGCGGCGTATAAGCTGAACTGGTTCCGTTTTTTCAAGGGATGGATAACGGGGCACACATTCTTTCTCATTCGTCTCTATCGAAGAGGGAACTGGTGTTATCGACATAAGATCAAATTGATTCCCGAACTGATAAAAAAGAAAATGCTCCGCAAATATTCCTGTGAATTATCGCCCTACGCCACCATTGGGCGTTGTTTGCGTATACATCATTCCGTAGGCATTGTGATAGGCCATGAAGTTATTATTGGTGACAACTGTGAAATTTTTCAGAATGTAACGATAGGGAGCAATCGCAAAGAAAAGAATGGGCGCTATATGCCGATTATAGGCGATAATGTGATGATAGGTAGCGGTGCAGTCATTGTTGGGGCGATAACGATCGGAAATAATGTCCGCATCGGCGCTAACGCCTATGTAGATAAGGATATCCCTGATAACGCTCTCGTTGTTGGCGGAGCTTCGAGGATCTTAGAAAAGGATGCGCTTCAATGAAACTTGTGATAGTATCAAATTTGTTGACTCCGCATCAGATTCCTTTTGCTCAAGGATTTTTTGAGCTCTTGGGCGAGGATTTTCTCTTTGTCGAAACTATGGTGCGAAGTAGTGATCTGCCAATAGGATGGCGACCGGGCGAGGGGGCTCACCCTTTTCTGTGCACACGGGAGAATTTTGAGACCGATCGGGACCGTTATGAGAGGTTCATCAATGAAGCCGATGCTGTCATTTTGGGCAGTGCCCCCGAGAAGCTCATCGCCCCCCGCCTAAAAGCAAAAAAGCTCACCTTCCGCTATTCGGAAAGGGTCTATAAGATCGAGCCGCCGCGCTATCAGTATCCTCTGCGGGCGATCAAGTATTTCTGGCAATTCTGCCGGCATAAGAGCTATTATCTCCTTTGCTCCAGCGCCTACACCTCCGCCGACTACGCCAAAACACGCACCTTCAAAAACCGCGCCTTTAAGTGGGGGTATTTCCCTGCGATGTATGAGTATGACATTGACGCGCTCATGGCAAAGAAAGAGAGCCGCACGATCGCGTGGGCGGCGCGGATGATCGACTGGAAGCATCCCGAGCTTGCGGTGGAGATGGCGCGGCGGCTTAAAGCTGACGGCATCGACGTCACTCTGAATATGATCGGCTTCGGTCCTATGGAAAACGAGATCCGCGCGAGCATACAGCGCCTGGGACTTGAGGATTCCGTGAAGCTCCTTGGCTCGATGACACCCGAGGAGGTGCGCGCTCATATGGAAAGGAGCGCGGTCTTCCTTATGACGTCCGACCGTCAGGAGGGCTGGGGTGCCGTTCTTAACGAGGCGCAAAACAGCGCGTGCGCGGTTCTCGCCAACAGCGCGACAGGTGCTGCCCCGTATCTTGTCCGTGACGGCGAAAACGGCTTCTTGTATAACGAAAACAACATCGACGATATGTACGCCAAGCTGAAGCTTCTGCTCCTTGACGGAGAGAAAAGGGAAGCTCTCGCCCGCGCCGCCTACCGAAATATCCGCGAGCATTGGAACGCGGAGAACGCCGCCCGCCGCCTCCTGTCGCTTTCCGAGCACCTGCTTGCGGGCGGTAACGGGCTTTCGCTTTTCTCTGACGGCATTTGCAGTCCCGCCGAGCATTATCGCGACGGATGGTACACCCCGAAGGGAGATGCGTGATGAGAATACTGTTTGTTTCCGAGTGCTATCCGAGCGCCGAGCGGCCGCAATACGCCATTTATCTTGAACAGCAAGCCAAAGCGCTCGGCGCGCTGGGGCACACCGTTGACATTCTCATCCCGAGGCTTTCGGGCACCGAGGCCTCCTGTCTCTCGGTTGGAGAGCACGGCGGGCTCAGGGTGTTCAGCGCTACCCTGAAGGCCGGTCGCCTTTCGCGGATCTTGTGGCTCTATTCGCGCAAAAACGTCCTGGATTCCTTCGATTGGACGGCCTATGATGCCGTTTCGGTCCACATTACCTCTCACGGTATCCTGCCGAGCGTGCTGAAGAATTGCAAAAAGCACGGCATTCCCGTCATTCAGCATTTTCACGGGTTGAACGTATGGCAGGATTATTATCATAAGACGAGCCTGTTGCACCGGCTGCTTTCTAAGCGGAATACCTCCCTGCGTCTGCGGCATCTTAAGCGGTGTGCCGCCATTGTCGGTGTCAGCGATAAGGTTTGCGATGTTGTCCGCGAGAGGCTTGACAGTGTACCGCTGTATACCGTCTATAACGGTGTCGATCTTGAACGCTTCCCGGCGGACGGCAAACCGAAAAATGAGATCTTTACGGTCATTTGCGTTGCCAATCTGATCCCGATCAAGGGGCATGACTATCTGATCGAGGCGGTCGCAAGACTAAAGTCCGAGGCTGTGCCGATACGCCTTCAGCTTGTGGGGGCCGGCCCTGAGGAAGCGCGCCTGAAAGCGCTTTGCACCGAGCTCGGGATAGCCGAGGCCGTTGATTTTTTGGGGTGGCAGCCGTACGATGAGGTGGCACGCCTGATGAAAAACGCCGATATGTTTGTGATGCCGTCGTTTTTCGAGGCGCTCGGTTGTGTGTATCTTGAAGCGATGAGCACGGGGACCCTCACCTGCGGTTGTTTTGGTACAGGGGCCGAGGAGATCATACATCACGGTCATGACGGGCTCCTTGCCGGGCAGCGCTCGACCGACGATGTATACTCTCTGATCCGGTTTGCCATTGACGACCCCAGGAAGGCCGCGTCGATCGCTCAGAATGGGATCACACGGGCCCGTGAGTTTTCCTGGCTTTCCTCCGCGCGCGCGCTGGAAGCCGTCTATACCTCTTTGGAGAATTCTAAAAAGGAGCAGTAACCATGTCACTTTTTACTAACAAAACACTTCTGATCACCGGGGGGACGGGGTCCTTCGGGAATGCGGTCCTGAACCGCTTCCTTTCGACCGACATCGGCGAGATCCGCATCTTCTCGCGCGACGAGAAGAAGCAGGACGATATGCGGCACGACTTCCAGGTGCGGATGCCCGAGGTCGCCGAGAAGATCAAGTTCTACATTGGCGACGTGCGCGACCTTGCCTCGGTCAAGAACGCGATGCACGGGGTCGATTACATCTTCCACGCGGCGGCGCTCAAGCAGGTGCCCTCCTGCGAGTTCTTCCCGATCGAGGCGGTCAAGACCAACGTCCTCGGCACCGAGAACGTCCTGACGGCCGCGATCGACGCCGGCGTTTCCAACATCGTCTGCCTTTCGACCGATAAGGCCGCCTATCCCGTCAATGCGATGGGCACCTCGAAGGCCATGATGGAGAAGGTCATCGTTGCGAAGTCGCGCACCGTCGCCGAGAGTGCCACCAAGATCGCCTGCACGCGCTACGGCAACGTCCTTTGCTCGCGCGGCTCGGTCGTGCCTCTCTGGATCGATCAGATCAAGCAGGGCGCCCCCATCACCATCACCGAGCCCTCGATGACCCGCTTTATCATGTCGCTTGACGAGGCGGTCGATCTTGTCCTCTTTGCCTTTGAGCACGGCAAGAGCGGCGATATCCTCGTCCAGAAGGCCCCCGCCTGCACCATCGAGACCCTCGCGAAGGCGGTCACCTCGCTCTTCGCGCCGGGGGCCGAGATCCGCACGATCGGCATCCGCCACGGCGAGAAGATGTACGAGACCCTCCTCACGAACGAGGAATGCGCGCACGCCGTCGATATGGGCGCCTTCTACCGCGTTCCCTGCGATAATCGCGGCCTTAACTATGACAAATACTTCAAGGAGGGCGATGCCGACCGCAACCCCCTCCACGAGTTCAATTCCAACAATACCACCCTTCTTGATGTCGAAGCCGTCAAGGAAAAGCTCCTCACCCTCGCCTACATCCGCGAGGAGCTGGCCGCCATGGGGCGCCCCGCGCTATGAATATCCTCCTGACAGGTGCCGCCGGCTTTGTCGGACGCAATCTCACCGAGGCGCTCCGCGCGATCGCCGACGGGCGTGACAGGACCCACCCGGGCCTTACGGTCGGCGAGCTTTACCTCTATGACCTCGATACCGACCCCGCCCTCCTCGATACCTATTGCCAAAGGGCCGACTTTGTGATCCATCTCGCGGGGGTCAACCGCCCGAAGGATCCCGGCGAGTTCATGGCGGGCAACTTCGGCTTCACCTCGCGCCTGCTTGGGGCTCTCCGCGCCGCCAAGAACCCCTGCCCGATCCTCCTCTCGTCCTCGATCCAGGCTACCCTTGTCGGCCGCTATGACAGCGATTACGGCCGCTCGAAGAAGGCCGGGGAGGAGCTTCTCTTTGCCTATGGGGAGGAGACCGGCGCCGACGTGCTCGTCTACCGCTTCCCGAACCTCTTCGGCAAGTGGTGCCGCCCGAACTACAATTCGGCCGTCGCCACCTTCTGCCATAATGTCGCGCACGACCTGCCCGTGACCGTCACCGACCCTGCGATCGAGCTTGAGCTCCTCTACATCGACGATCTCGTTTCCGAGGTGCTCGCGGCGCTCGAGGGGCATCCCCACCGCTGCGAGTTTGACGGCATCCGCACCGTGCTGTGCGACGGCGGCCGCTATTGCGCCGCCCCGGTGACCCATCGCGTGACGCTTGGCAAGATCGTCTCGCTCCTTGAAGCCTTCCGCGATCAGCCGAGGACCCTGACGATGCCCACCATCCCCTGTGGCAGCTTCCAAAAGAAGCTCTATTCCACCTACCTCTCCTACCTTCCGCCCGAGAAGGTCGCCTTCCCCTTAAAGGCGAGCATCGACGATCGCGGCAGCTTCACCGAGCTCCTCCGCACCGAGGGGTGCGGCCAATTCTCGGTCAATGTTTCAAAGCCCGGCATCACCAAGGGGCAGCATTGGCATCATACGAAATGGGAGTTCTTCATCGTCGTTTCGGGCGAGGCCCTCATCGAGGAGCGGCGCCTTGGGACGGACGAGGTCCTCTCCTTCCGCGTGACGGGGGACGAGCCGACCGCCGTCCATATGCTCCCCGGCTATACCCACAGCATCAAGAACCTGTCCGACACAAACGATCTTGTCACGCTGATGTGGGCAAACGAGCCCTTTGATCCCCAAAAACCCGATACATTCTTCGAGGTGGTATAAACTATGCAAACAAAACTTGACTATTCCGATATTGCCTTCAAAAACGACGGCCGCCTGAAGCTCCTGATCATTGTGGGCACCCGCCCCGAGATCATCCGCCTCTCGGCTGTCATTGACAAGTGCCGCACCTACTTCGATTGCCTCCTTGCGCACACGGGGCAGAACTACGACTACACCCTCAACGGCATCTTCTTCCGCGATCTCGGCCTCGCCGATCCCGACGTCTATATGGATGCCGTCGGTGACGACCTTGGGGCAACGGTCGGCAACATCATCAACTGCTCCTATAAGCTGATGGCCGCAACGCGCCCCGATGCCCTCCTGATCCTTGGCGATACCAACTCCTGCCTCTCGGCGATCGCGGCCAAGCGCCTGCACATCCCGATCTTCCACATGGAGGCGGGCAACCGCTGCAAGGACGAGTGCCTCCCCGAGGAGACCAACCGCCGCATCGTCGACATCATCTCGGATGTCAACCTTGCCTACTCCGAGCACGCGCGCCGCTATCTCCACGAGTGCGGCCTGCCGAAGGAGCGCACCTACGTCACCGGCTCCCCGATGGCCGAGGTGCTCCGCAAGAATCTTTCGGCGATCGAGGCGAGCGATATCCTCTCGCGTCTCGGCCTTCAGGCGGGTAAGTACATCCTCCTTTCGGCGCACCGCGAGGAGAACATCGACACCGAGAAGAATTTCACAGCCCTCTTTACCGCCGTCAACCGTCTTGCCGAGACCTACGATATGCCCATCCTCTACTCCTGCCATCCGCGCTCAAAGAAGCGCCTTGAGGCCTCGGGCTTTGTGCTCGATGCGCGCGTGCGGTGCCATGAGCCGCTCGGCTTCCACGATTACAACAACCTGCAGATGAACGCCTTTGCCGTTGTCTCGGACAGCGGCACTCTCCCCGAGGAGAGCAGCTTCTACACCTCGGTCGGCCGCCCCTTCCCGGCGGTGTGCATCCGTACCTCGACCGAGCGCCCCGAGGCCCTCGATAAGGCCTGCTTCGTCCTCGCCGGCATTGAGGGAGACGGCCTCCTCCAGGCGGTCGCCACCGCCGTCGCCATGCAAAAGGCGGGGGATCTCGGCATCCCGGTGCCCGACTACACCGAGGAGAACGTCTCTACGAAGGTCGTCGGTATCATCCAGTCCTATACCGGCATCGTCAACAAAATGGTCTGGCGCAAGGCCTGACCGCGGAGGAATCATATGGAACGTACCGCCACGCTGATGCTATCGCTCCTGCGCGCCGCCGCCCTTGGCGAGGCACGCTCCTTTGTGCTTTCGGCCGAGGAAGTGGGGACGATCCTTTCGCTTGCGCGGCGGCACGATCTTTCTCATCTTATGGCCGAGGCGCTGGCAAAGGGTAGCGCCCTCCCTGAGGGCGAGCTCGGCCGAGAGATGGCTAACGACCGCCTGCGCGCGGTCTACCGCGAGGCACGTCTTTCGCACGCCGCTGACCGCCTCTATGCCGTGCTTCGTGCCGAGGGCATCCCGTATATGCCCTTGAAGGGGGCCCTTATCCGTGCCGTCTACCCCGCGCCCTGGATGCGAACGAGTTGCGACCTCGACCTGCTTCTCCATGAGGAGGATATCGAAAGAGCCGTCGCCGCCATTGAAGCGAAGCTCGGCCTTTCGAGGCGCCCCCGCCGTGCCTATCACGACGTCTCGCTCTATCTCGACGACGAGGTGCACATCGAGCTCCACTTCTCACTCCGCGAAAACTGCGAGCCGATGGACCGTGTCCTCTCCCGCGCCTGGGAATATTCCTCCCCTGCTACGGAGGGCGCCTGCCGCTATCAGCCCACGAACGAATTTTTGCTCTTTCACCATATCGCGCATACGGCGTACCACCTGATGCACGGCGGCTGCGGCGTCCGCCCCCTCCTCGACCTCTGGCTTATGGAGGACAACCTTCCCTATGACAGCGACGCCCTCGATGCCCTTCTCGCCGAGGCGCGGCTCCTTGATTTCGCCATGGAGGCACGCCGCCTTGCCGAGGCCTGGTTCGGTGCGGGGCTTCATACCGACCTTACTCTGCGGATGGCCGACTACATCCTCGGCGGCGGCACCTACGGCCGCCTCGATAACCGCATCGCCGTCTCGCTCGCAGGGAAGAGCCGCGGGCGCTTCTTGCTCTCGCGCATCTTTCTCCCCTACCGCACCTTACGCGAATATTACCCTGCACTCAAGCGCCACAAGCTCCTCTATCCCTTTTTTACTGTGCGCCGCTGGCTTGAGGTGCTGTTCACGCGGCGCCGTCGGAGAAACGCCCTGCGCGAGCTCCGTCGGGGCACCCGTCTTCCGAAGGAGACGGTTGCCGAGGCCGCCGTGCTTTGCCGCGACCTTGGCCTTGAATAAAAAAGGAAGAGTGTGCACGCACTCTTCCTTTTTGGAATGCCTTCATTTTTTTACTGCCTTGCCATACCTTGAAAAAAGAGCTTGTATCCCGTGTGGGATACAAGCTCTTTTTAAGATTTTTGGGACTTCGTTCGAGGTAAGCGAGTCCCTTATGGAGCATCGCTTACGGAATGTCGATCGTCACGTCGGTGTAGGAATACGTCATCACCATCGTGCTCCCCGCATACGAATACGAGATCGTGTCGGGCTTATTGTCCGTGAAGTGGATCCTGACATCGGTGATCGTGACCGTCACGCCATCACCGGTCTGGTCGATGGCATCCGCTTCGTAGTGATCCTCCGTCGGATCGTATCGGAAATCGTCAAAATGATAGATCTCCGAGTTTTTCAGGTAGGCGTTGATATACGCATTGTACGTTGCCTCGGTGGCGGAGGTCTTCTCGCCCCAGCCCGTATTCGGCATTTTTGTGTAGGTGTAATAGCTGTCGCCCTCCTTGATGACAAGGATGCAAACGCCGGAGGCCTCTGTGTACAGGTTCGTGCCGTCCCACTTGAAGGTGCTGATGGCGGTATTCCCCTGCATCTGAACGATCGATACGTTGTCAAAGGCGGAGAGATCTAGGGCGGCGTTCCATGCCTCCTCGGTTGCCAGGGGGCCCACCGGACGCGGGTCAATGGGGGCAACGATCTCAATGCCGTCAAAGGCAAAGGTCAGGACGTGGTGCATTTGCTTGGCATCCGTATACTCGATCCTTGCGACCTTTTTGTTTTCGAGGGTGATCTTCACGTTATAGTAGGTATATCCGAGATCGCCGATAGCCCCATCGACCGAAAGCGAGACCTCGGCGGCTTCATAGATGCCGGTATTGCCGTTCAGGGTGAGCTGCTCCAGGGGGAAGAGCGCGGCATAGTTGCAAAAATAGGTGGAGCTCGAAATTGCAAGCGCCTCCGAAAAATCGCGCGCCGTGACCGTAGTCTCCTGCCACGCGTCATCGCCCTCCTTGTGGTAGACAAGGTAGTCGTCGCCGTCCTTGATCCAGCGGGTATCGCTGGTCGTCTCCTCGCTCTCGGGCGATCGCATGATCTCCGAATAGCTCTCGCCGTTGTATTTGACCTCGCGGATGCAGTCTCCGTAATCAATGGTGCAGGCGATCTTGGTGGCATTGGTCAGATCCAACGCCGCGTTCCATTCTTCTTTTGTCATGCCCTTGCCGGTGCCGCCGCAGGCCGTGAAGGCCAGCATGCAGGAAAGCAAAAGGCAAAGAGTCAGCAGTGTCCCCAGCAGTCGTTTCATAAGAACCTCCAAAAAATAAAAATGAGTGATCGAAGCTGTTTTATAGCCCAGCGGCTTTAGTATAGCAGAAACGGCAGGGAAATTCAACCCCTTGCGCACGATAAAGCGATAAAAAGGAAGAAAGAAAATCCCCTCGCCATAAAAAAAGCACCCACAAGGGGTGCTTTTTTGAAAAAACCTCAGTTTTCGTCGCGTTTTGCCCCCTCACTCTGCTCCTATGTGGCGCAAGTGTGCTGCGCACCCTTGGGGCTGCGCCCACCGCTCGTTTGGCAACGAGCCGCCACGGAGCAAGCGGCGGCAGGCGGCCTGGTGAGCAAGCTCCCCGATCCGCCTTGCCTTGCTTATCTGCGCCGCCTCGCGGTGCTCGGCGGCGCAAGAGAGGGCAAATCGCTCCGCGCCAAAGAAAAACGCCCCCGAAATGGGGGCGTTTTTCTTTGGCGGAGAAGGAGAGATTTGAACTCTCGCGCCGGTTAAACCCGACCTACACCCTTAGCAGGGGCGCCTCTTCGGCCAACTTGAGTACTTCTCCGTAGTGAAATTAATTATAGCCGAAAAAGGTACTCTTGTCAAGCCTTTTTCTAAATTTCCTCACATGGAGAAGAAAAAAGGAGAAAACCCTTGCTGTCAGGGCGCGGCGTGCAGTCAGCCGACGCGCACGATCACAAGATGCGCCGAGGCCACGCTCTGTCCGCCTGCGCTCGGAGACAGAAGAAGGGGGGCTGCGGCGCTCCTTGGATTGCGCAAGGAAAGCACCGCTCCCCCACATCCCACCGCGATCACCGCGACCCCCGAGAGCATACCTCCTTCGGCCTCACTCCCGACGGTCGTGTGTGTGAGCTCGCGCCCGTCGAGCGCCAAAACGGTTTGCCCCCGACCGCTGACAGTGGCATTCCAAAGGACGAGATAGCGCCCCGCAGTAAGCTGAAAGCCCGAGGGCCCGCACCGCACAGCTCCGCGTCCCGAGCACTCGCCGTCTCGCGGCAGGGCGAGCTCATCGCCGGGTGCGATGGGGCACGCATTGTCGGGTGGCATCATGGCATAGAAGTCGGCAAGACCTAAGGGCGCACCGCTACCTCCGGGGAGCCCCTGTGGCCCTCGCGGCCCCGTTGCTCCCTGCGGCCCACGGGGGCCCATAGGGCCGATCCCGCCCTGTGGCCCGGTCGCTCCGCGCGGCCCTGCTACCCCCTGCGGCCCTCGCGGCCCCATAGGCCCAACCTCGCCCCTCTCACCCTGCGCTCCGCAAGGCCCCGTCTCTCCCTGCGGTCCACGGGGGCCCATAGGGCCGGTCTCTCCCTGCGGTCCTTGCGGGCCGGTCGCCCCCGGAACACCGCGCAACCCCTGATATCCCCGAGGACCCTGCGGCCCCTCGCGGCAGGGACAGCACTCGGAACGGCGTGAGCACCTTTCGGTAGCGCGCGCGTCCGTCTCGTTGGCTCTGCAGCCTCGCTCTTGTCTTCTCATTATACCCTCCCTTTCACTGATCTTAATACAGTATATGAGAAAGGTTGGAAAGAAGCGAACATAAAAAGGCCTTCAAGCTGAAGGCCTTTTTTAGACTTGCTCCTTAAAGCGGCAGAAGAAGGAAGGGGATCGCGGCACAAACGATGGGCAGAACAGTCTGTACCGCGTACAGGGCGATAACGCCCCCGGCGGCACAGCGCCTTTTGCTGACGATCAGCCCGATCAGTGAAAGAAGCGCCGAGAGCCCCTGCACGATCGCGGCAATCGCAAAGAGGATGACCGAGATGGCGATCGAAAGTCCCTTCCCAATGCTTTCACTCACCCCTTCCGGATTTTCCGGCAACATAAGGATGTCGTAGAGGAGAATACCGGAGAAGATCGTCGCCGCCAAAAAGAGAAGGAGAGCAATGACCAGAAGAATAAATTTTTTCATGATAGAAGCCTCCTTGTTGAGAATTCTTCGCGATTATTATAGCATGCTCCGCGAAAAAAGTCAAGCGCACGGGGTACACTGCTTCAAATAGGAGGCTCTTCCATTCGCAGGAAGGATCACTGTCCCGTCCTTGCAAGGCGCAGCGAGTTGCTTACAACAAAGAGCGAGGAGAGCGACATGGCGGCAGCCGAAAGGCCGGGCGAAAGCGCAATACCGAGGGGGAGAAGAGCACCGGCAGCGATCGGGATGCAGATCGAATTGTAGACCAGCGCAAAGAAGAGATTTTGCTTAATGATGCGCAGGGTGCGCCGTCCGAGACGGAGAGCAGCAAGTGCATCGTGGGGGTCACTGCGGCGGAGCACCACGTCGGCCGAGGCAATGGCGGCGTCGGCCCCTGCCCCGATGGCGATCCCGAGGTCGGCGCTGACAAGGGGCAGGGCATCGTTGATCCCATCCCCCACCATCGCCACGCGACGTCCCTCACGGCGGAGGGTGGCAATAGCCTCGGCCTTACCCTCGGGTAAGAGCCCTGCGCGGATCTTGGCGATCCCCACCTCTCGGCTGATCTTGGCGGCAGCGCGCGGATTGTCGCCCGTCAGCATTACCGTGTCGATGCCGAGAGCCGACAGAGCCTCGACGGTCGGTCGCGCGCTCGGCCGCGCCGCGTCGGCAATGCCGATAACACCGAGCAGGGTCTCCTCGCGCCCGAGATAGACGAGACTGCACCCCTCGGAAAGAAGCCGCTCGGCCGCTCCGTCAAGAGGAGAGAGATCCATCCCTACGTCCTCGGCAAGCAAGGCAGCGTTCCCGGCAAAGCAACGGTCATCGCCGATATCGGCGGCAAGACCGCGCCCCTCGACCGTGATAAAGCCCTCGGCTACGGGCGGTGTGACGCCCCTCTCCTCGGCGTGCCTCCGTATGGCCACGGCCAGAGGATGGCTCGAGGCGGCCTCGAGAGCGGCGGCGATCCCAAGGAGCTCGCCTTCACCCACGCCCTCGGTCGGGCAAAGGGCCACGACCTGCATTACGCCCGTCGTAACGGTGCCGGTTTTATCGAAGGCCACCGTATCAATGCGCCCAAGCATCTCGAGGGCCTCGGCGCTCTTGACAAGGATACCGTCCCTTGCCGCACGCCCGGTGGACGCCATGATGGCCGTCGGCGTCGCAAGCCCGAGAGCGCAGGGGCAGGAGATCACGAGAACGCTGATGGCGTGCGAGAGTGCCGCGCCAAGATCTCCCGTGACCAGCGAGAAAAGAAAAAACGTGAGGGCGGCAATGCCCGTGACCGCGGGTACAAAGATCGCGCTGACGCGGTCGGCCAGGCGCGCGATGGGCGCCTGCGAGGCGGCCGCCTCGCTCACCGTGCGGATCATCTCGGCAAGGGCGGTATCCTCGCCCGAGGCCTCCACCGAGAAGATGAGGTGCCCGTCCTCAAGAAGGCATCCGGCCTTCACCGGCGCGCCGCATTGCTTATCGACGGGCAGGCTCTCGCCCGTCAGCATGGCCTCGTTCATCGAGCCGTTTCCTTCAACGACGCTTCCGTCGGCCGGGGCGGCCTCCCCCGTGCGCAAAAGAACGAGGTCACCTTGGCGGAGGTCGGCGGCATCGACCGCGACCTCGCGGCCGTCACGGAGGACGGTGGCCGCCTTGGGGGCGAGTGCCGAAAGCGCTCGCAGGGCCTCGGCCGTTTTGTCCTTGGCACGCCCCTCGAGGGTCTTCCCGACCGTCACGAAGAAGAGGATCATGGCACACGCCTCAAGATTGACGGAAGCGGCATAGTCAGCCGCACGGTCGGGGATGAGGAAGGCCATGACGGTCAGTACCGCCCCGTGCAGGAAGGCCACCCCCGCCCCGAGCGACACGAGGGTATCCATTGTGGGTGCACGGTGCAGGAGCGAGGCTGCGCCACGCACAAAGTAGCGGCGGCCGAGCCAGAGCGAGGGCAGGGCGAGCAGGCACTCGGTCAAAAGCAGCCACCGCCCTCCCCCTCGGTCAGGGTCGAGGAAGGACGGCCGTCCGATACCGAGCATCGGCCCCATCGCGAGAAGAAAAAGGAGAAGCGTCAGCACAAAAAGGAAGGAAAGGCGCCCAAGGTCGCGCCACGTGACAACGGCAGCAATCGGGATGGCAGCAGCTCCTCGCTCGCGCACCTCGGCACCGTAGCCCACCCCTCGGACGGCTGCGGCGATCTCCTCGGGGGAGCCCGTATGCGTCACGCGGAGAACGCCCGTGATGAGGCTGACGCTGACCTCCGACACAAAGGGGAGATCGAGCACCGCGCGCTCCACGTGCCTGGCACAGGCGGCACACGCCATTCCCGTAACGGTGAATTCGGTTTTCATACAGATCCTTTCAAGGGATAGGGGGCGGCGCAGGCCGCCCCCAAAGGCTTATTCGGAATCAGCGCCCGAGGAGAGCAATTCGAGGATCGCAAAAATGTCCTCCTCGGTTACGTCCTCAAGGGCAATATCCTTCTTTTCCAGCTCGTCAAGGAAGAAGCGCGAGGCCTCCTCCACGATCTCCTCGGGAACCTCGATCTCCTGACGGGCCAGCTCCTCTTGGATCGGGGTCTTCAGGGCCTCGATCTTCTCCTCGCTGGTCTCGCCGGGCAGATCCCGGAGGATCTCGACCGCCTCGGTCGCAAGCTCACCGTAATTCTCGCGGATCTCCTCGGGGGTGCCGAGGTTCAGCTGCTCACCGACAACGCTCATACCGATCGCCGTGATGCCCGAGCGCAGGGGGGCCATACGGGGATTGGCATCGAGAACATCGAGGGCGGCGGTGACGAAGGTCTTATCTCCGTTTTCTGGCATCGGGGTAGTCATCTTGGTGAAGAAGTCGTCCCCTTCGCCCTCGGTCAGACCGTATGCAACGACGAGATCGAGAAGGTCAAGGAAGGAATCGATGTCGCCCGCCAGGGTGTCCTTGGTGGTGGTGGCGAAGATGGTGGAAAGGCCGTCAAAGAGAGGATCAATCTGCTCGTCGATGCTCGGGTGGCCGATCGAGAGGAACTCCTCGTCGTTCTGCCATGCCTCGCCCATTCCGGCAACCGCCTCAGTCGCGAAGCTCGTAAAGAGCGTCGACTCCTCGAGGAGCTTCATTACCTCGCGGATCGCGCCGACCTCCTTCTCACCGAGGCCCTCGCTGTCCGAGAGCGACGTTATGCGCTGAATGGCCGAGTAGAAGATGCCAAGCTCCTCCTCAAGGTTCACCTTGTCGCCGTCAAGGCGGAAGGAGGAGACCGAGCGGAAGAGGGGCTTTGTGACGACGGTGACGGTATTGACCGGGAAGCTCTTGCGGATCGGGAGCAATACGTCCTCGTAGATGGGCGCTACGTCCTCAAGCATGGCATCCTCGGGATCGGCACTCTCAATGACGGTTTCCATCATATCCGTGGCCAGCGAGAAGTAGCCGAGCAGAGGCGTCAAGAGAACCGCCGCCACGAGGAAGCCCTGCGCACCGCCGACAAGCGCACCGAAAAGGCGGCGCTTCTTCGGGGGGATCTTTTTGCCGTTTTCATCGGCCCTCGCCTTCGGGGACAGCACGATCGAGAGGAAGAAATACACGAACCAAAGGACGATCGTGAGAGCAAAGAAGACGATGACAAAGGCCAAGGGGCGCACAAGTCCCAGAACAAAGGGCAGGACCGACGGGAGAGAGTCGAGGATCTCAAGGAACTCCTCGTCAATGAGCGGGAGCACGTACTCGGACACCATCGGTGTGAGGCTGCCCGAGATGATAAGCGCAAGGACGAGCGCGGCCGCGATGGTGATAACGCGCATTACCGATTTGCGGAGCCCTCGCATAAGACCGAGGAGCACCCCGAAAACGGTCAGGACAGCGATCATCGCGAGAAGGAGCGTGGGGATCATCGAGACGATCTCAAAGGCGGTATCACCCGCTCCCGACACGTCGGACGAAGGAATGGATTCGGACATAGACATAGTAGACCTCCAAAGGAAATAATATATTTTTCAGTAGAAAAACTAAGGGGAGAAAAACGTTGGGTCAGCTCCCCGCATTACGGCAGACGGGATAATAGGCACAGCCCGTGCAGGCAAAGCGCCCGGTTCCCGAGAGCAAAGGAATCGCGTCAGCAAGGCCGCATTTCAGGCTGCGGGCGGTGTCCTTCACGGCTTCGGTCACACGGTCCATGATCTCGCCGAGCTCCTCGAGGGTTGCGAGACTTTTGAGCGAGGCCTTGGATACCGTGCCGTCCTTTTTGAGCTTGACGGGAATGAAGCGTCCCTCGCGGCGGGGGTCCATGGCCTGAAGACTGTCCTCATCCGAGAGCAGAAGCCCCGAGCGCATGCACCGCCCTCCCTCCGTCTCATTGGGCAGGAGCTGAGGGGTGGCGAGCGAAAGATTGAGATAGAGCACTCCGGCGGGGATGACCCTGCCACCCTCTCCAACGCCAAGGCGTTCAAGGAAGCGGGGGCGATCGCATTTCCATAGGGCAAACAGGTAGAGGAGGAGCTGCAGGTCGCGGCCACGGGCGATGTTCTCCAGTGAGAAGATCTTCTCGCCTGTCTTATAGTCGATCACGCGTAGATAGGCGTTGCCGTTCTTGCGACAGATGTCGACACGGTCGATCTTTCCGTAGACCGTCACGCGCGTGCCGTCCTCCAGTGTGAAGACGGGGGGCGCCGCCTCGCGCTCGTCGGTGGCCGACGGCTCGTATTCAAAGAGGATAGGAGAGAAATCGCATGTCTCCAGCTCCTCGGCAAGCTCGGCGGCCAAGCGGATCACAAGGCGCGAGAGGCGCAAAAAGCGGTGGCGGATGCGCGCCGGGATTTCGGCTCCTTCCGGGAAGAGCGTCGCAAGATAGGCCTCGGTGATCTCCCCGATGCGTGCGGGGATCGCCTCACCGTCGGGTATTCCGCCGGCAAGCAGCTCCTCCATCACGGCATGCACGTAGTTGCCGATGTCGGCGCTCCTGAGCGTCGTGCCCTGCTCCTCATCAAGCGACAGCACATGCCGGCAAAAGTAGGAGAAGGGACAGCCGACGTAGGTATCAATGCGGCTTTGGGTCAGGGAAATGCTCTGCCCCAAGAGGGTATTCATCGCCTCGGATGAAACGCGGGCCACAGGCTCCACAAGGGGTGCGCGCGCGGAGCGGAGGTGCTCGGCCGCCTCAGCGCTCGGCGCAAGGGAGGCAAGGAGGGTGGCTCGCTCGCTCTTTGCCATCGGCTTACCGAGGGCGAAGAGCGCGGCTTCCTTGGTGAACACAAGGTCGAGGGGCGCGATCTCCTCCTCGCGTCGGATCGGGAAGCGGTTCCCGGTCATCGCGAGAATACGGTCGAGTGCCTCGCTCCGTCCGACAGGCACATAGGCAAGGTCCGAGAGAGTATAGGAGAGAGTCACCGTCTCACTCGCTGCAAGGAAGGCGCGTAAAAAGCAGAACCATTCGCGTGAGATACGGACGACCTCATCGCCGTCGAGAACGATGCCGTGCTCTCCGAGCAGCAGGATCTCGGCGGCCGAAAATACGCCGCCTGTCTCCTTCGTCCGCGGGAAGACGTCGGCATTCACGCCGATAAGATAGATGTGACGCGGCTCGTTCGGTCGGAGAAGATCGGCCGAGCCCACCGTCACGGCGTCGCTCCTTTGCGGAATCGTGCCGAGCGAATGTGAGGCAAAAAGAAGGGCCAGAAGCTCGGAGAAATCTTCAAGGGAAAGGCGGCTGTCGGGGATCAGAGTGACAAGACGGTCGAGGGTCGCGGCGATCTCCCCGAAAAGGCGGGAGTAGATATCGGCGCGCTCGGCATCACTCTCCTCGGCAAAGCGATGGGCACGGTCAAAGAGCAGCTTTTCGACATTCAGCAAAGACAAAAACTCATAAAGGGCCGTGCAATGCTCTCTTACCGTAAACTCTCCTTTACAAAGCTTTTCAAGGATATCCAGGGGTGCCACAAGACGGCGGCGCGTGTCCTCCAGTGCGGAAAGCTCGGTGCGGAGTGCCTCGCGCTCCCCCTCGGTGCGCGGAGTCCTGTAGCCCGAGGGCGAGAGCGTATACGGGGTCCTGAGGAGTCGCCGTCCAGAAAGTCCCCAACGCTCGGCGTACAGCTCAAGGCGGTCGCACTCATCAGCGGGGATGCCGGAGAGGCCGCACTTCGCGTAGGTGATGACGTCCTCGCGCCGGCCGCCGCCCGTAATGACGGCATAGGCGGTACGGATAAGCTTCGTGATCTCAAAGGCCGATAGATCCGAGGGGAGAGAGAAGAAGGCAGGGATGCCGTGACGCTCAAGCGCGACGTCAAGGACGCCGCGGTAGCTCTCGGCCGACCGCGCGATGATAGCAAAATCACGGTACGAGGCACCGAGGTGGACGCGCCGCGCAATGTCGGCGGCTACAAGCTCTGCTTCAGAGAAGGGGGTACGGCATTCAAGGATTCGGAGGGCGTCGGGCGTTTCCTCCTCTCCCTCGGGAAGGGGGGCAGGGCGAGGGGTAAAGAGCCGCGCGGCAATCTCGCGGAGGACGGTCGGGCGCGTGCGACGGTTTTCAGTCAGGGAGACGGTGTTGACGGTGGATCCGCACTCGGCCGCAAGACGCCGGAGATCGCGCAGGGTGCGCTCGATCTCGGCGTAGGCGAGACAGCCGGTCTCGTTTCGCTCCGGCATGGGGAGGGTCACTGTCACGGGCGCGTGCGGCAGGATGGCCGCGAGCACGTGGAGCTGGACGGCGGTAAAGCTGGTGAAGCCGTCAAAATAAAAGGAGGTATCGCCGGAGGGCGGTGCGCCCCGCAGGATCTCGGCCAGGCGCGAAAGCTCACTCCCCGTGGGACGGCTACCGTGCGCGGCGAGCGCTCCCTCAAAGGCGGCAAGGATCAGGGAAAGATCGGTAAGGCGCCGCGAGAGGGTTTCATTCTCGGTGATCTCCTCGGCTGCCTGCGTCAGGGCCTCGGGGGTGACCCCGGCCGATGCCAACTCGCGGACGGCTGCCTGCACCTCAAGGATGCGCTGCGGCGTTATGCGGCGGCGGTCATGAAGGAGGGGTGACAGCGAGGCGACGGTGTCGCGCAGGAGGAGAAGCGCGGTCTCGGTATCGGCCGCCCGCTCGCTAACACCGCCAAAGCGGCGGAAATAGGTATCGGCAAGGCGAGTGAAGTTGGTGACCTCGAAGCAGAGGGGGGCCGACGGCGGAAGGCGGCGGCAGGCCGTGGCCTCCACGCTGACGGTGGTATGCTCGGGAACGACGAGGAAGGCGGGGCGCTTCGCCGCAAGGTCCTCGGCAATGCGCTCCCAGAGGAGAGTGGTCTTCCCGGTACCGGGAGGCCCGAAGACAAGCGTCAGCATAGCGCCTCCCTCCGCAACGAGTAGCCACCCCCGCGATGCGCGAGGATAGCCCGTTTGCCGTTTCGTTCTAATTTTTTGCGCAGGTAGTGAATGTAGACATTTAGGCACTTTTCGGGCGCGGCTGCATCGGGGAAGACGGCCTCGGCCAGGTGCTCCCGCGCCACAGGTGAGCCGTCCGCCTCATAGAGAAGCAAAAAGAGAGCGTCCTCGCGTTCGGTCAGAGAGATAACGCTTCCGTCGGGGAGGAGAATGCACCCGTTGGTGTAGGTCGCCGCAGTCTCCTTTCCCTCGGCGCGGACGGCGCGTCGCCATTCTTCCATCGGGAAGGGACGGGAAAGCACGGGGAAGGGAAGTGAGGGCAGCGCGCCCCGTGTATAGCCGAGGCAGCGTTCGGCCATCGCCGCAACTGCCGACGGTGGGAGCAAGGTTAGGTCGAGATCGAGGACAAGCAGATGGCAAGGGGGGATCCCCTCGGCACGGTCGGTTACCGTGACGGCATCAAAGCACTCGGCAAGCTCCAGCTCGAGTGTCCGCGTGAAGGGGTCATCCCTTGCGGCTAAAAGGCAGGCCGTTCCCTTCATGGCTCGACCTCGGATAACAGAGACGCCATCGTCGCCGGGAGCTCGGAGGGACGCACGCCAAAGGACGAGCAGGTGTCGGCCAAACGCTCACCCGCCGCCCCGTGGAGCCATACGGCAAGCCTTGCCGCTGCAAGAGGTGCCATCCCCGTGGCGAGGAGCGAGACGATCGCCCCTGCAAGGATGTCTCCGCTACCGCCCTTGGCCAGCGCCGACGAGCCGGAGGTATTCAGATAGAAGGAGTCTCCCTCCGTCACCACGGTCGCCGCCCCCTTCAGCACAAGGGTGACGGGATAGCACGAGGCAAAGCGACGGGCAAGCTTGAGGCGGTCGGCTTGCACCTCGTCGGTCGTCATACCGATGAGACGTGCAAGCTCCCCGGGGTGCGGTGTAAGGATAACCTTACGCTTTTTCTGCTTCAAAAGGCGTTTGCCCTCCTCCCCCATCGCAGAGAGCACCGTAATGGCGTCGGCATCCAGTACAAGCGCCCCCCCTCCGATGCAAGGAGTGACGCAAGCCGCGCCGCTGTCGCGTCGGAAAGACCGACGCCGGGGCCAAAGAGAATCGCCGACTTCCCGGCCGTCAGCGCCTCGGGGATCGGAGCCTCGGTTGGGAGGGGTGCCAAAATAAGCTCGGGGAGCGCGACAAGCGCGCCCGCAAGCACGCTCTCAGGCGATGCGAGGGTGATGAGCCCTGCGCCCATGCGGAGCGCCGCCGCACCGGCCAGAAGGGCGGCGCCGCGGTAGGTGTCGCTCCCCGCGATGAGAAGCGCGTGCCCAAAGCTCCCCTTGTGACCGTTCGGGTCGCGCATGGGGAGAAGCGGCACAACCGTCTCCCGGCTCAGGAGATGATTCTCGACCGCAAAGTGCTCGCACACCTCGGGGGTATCGAGGCCAAGGTCGGCCACTCGGATTTCTCCTGCGTACGCACGGGCAGGGTAGGAATACAGACCGTGCTTCGCGAAGCCGAGCGCCACCGTTACGTCGGCGGGTACAGCTAGAGGGTCAACGCATCCGCCCTCGGCATCCACCCCTAAGGGGAGATCGACCGCGATACGGTAGGCGTTCTTCAACCTCATAAGACGCGAAACCGGGGCAAGCTCCCCGCCAAGCGGCAGGCGCGCGCCCGTACCGAGGACGGCATCGACAAGAATATCACAGTCAAGGCCTCCGGCCTCGGCGAGCGTGAGGGGGGCTCCCACCTCGCGGCAATAGTCGGCAAGGTAAGCCTTCCCCTCGGGGGTCCGCTGCCCCGCACCGAGGACGTCGACAGCCGCTACCTCGTAGCCGCGCCGCGAAAGCATGCGTGCCGCAGCATAGCCGTCACCGCCGTTGTTACCGCTGCCGCACAGGACGAGAATCCGTGCAGGGGGTGCGGCATGAGCCATCACCTCGGCGGCCACTGCCTCGCCCGCACGCCCCATCAGGAGCGCCGTCGGAAGACCGAGCGCCGTCGCGGCATAGGCATCAATACGGCCTGTAAGGGCAGGGGAGATCTCGGGCATGGGGCGCCTCCTTCGTGTTCTATAATAAATTATAATATCACATAATAATTGTACCACCTTTCATGGGAAAAAGCAAGGGGCTTCCCCCCGTTTTTTCGGGGGCACTTTACAAAATGGTAAAAATATGCTATACTGTAAGCGAAACCCCCAGAAAAGGAGATGACCTTATGGAAAGAAAGATTCTCGTTACGTTCGCACGTCAGTGCGGCTGCGGAGGTCGCGCGATCGCCGCGAAGGTGGCAAAGGCCCTTGGCATTCCGCTGTATGACAAAGAGATCATCGAGGCCGCGGCCGCAGCTGGCGACCTTCATCCCGAGGTCGCCAAGCGCGAGGACGAGAAGGCGGCCAACAGCCTGCTCTACACCCTTGCGATGGGCGCCCACGGGCACACTCTGACGCCCGGGATGTCGATGCATATGCCGATCAACGACCGTATTTTCCTTCTGCAGTCCGACTTCATCCGCGAAAGAGCGGCTGAGGGCAGCGGCATCTTCATCGGTCGCTGCGCCGATTACGTTCTTCGCGAGGAGCCTCACCGTCTCTCGGTCTTTCTTCACGCTCCCTACGACGCTCGTGTTGCTCGCGTCATGGCCGAGGAGCCTGACCTTTCGCGCAATGGGGCCGGCGACAGGGTCACAAAGACCGATCGCCGCCGCGCCTCCTATTACAGCTTTTATACCGGCGGTAAGTGGGGCAAGCATGAGAACTACCACCTCTCGCTCGATACCCACTGCCTCGGCACTGACGGTGCGGCCGAGCTGATCGTGGCGGCTGCCCGCCGCCTTTTGGCTGACTGACGATGCATGAAATAACGATAGGCAAGAACGACGGCGGCCAGCGCCTCGATAAATTCTTAAGCAAGGCCCTGCCGGATCTGCCGCAATCGCTTCTCTACCGCTCGATCCGCACAAAAAAGATCAAGCGGAACCGCAAGCGGTGCGAGCCCTCCGAGCTCCTCGTTGAGGGCGACGTGCTCCAGCTCTTTCTTTCGGACGAATTCTTCGGGAAAGAGACCGGCGCCGGCGCCTCGCTCGCCGCCATCACCCCGCATCTCCACATCCTCTATGAGGATGAGAACATCCTCCTCCTCGATAAGCCGGCGGGCATCCCCGTGCACGAGGACGAGGGCAACCGCACCAATAACCTCCTCGTCCATCTGCAGGCCTACCTTCTGCAGAAGGGCGAGTACGACCCTGCCACCGAGCAGTCCTTCGTCCCCGCGCTCTGCAACCGCATCGACCGCAATACCGCCGGCATCGTCATCGCCGCCAAGAACGCCGAGGCGCTCCGCGTGATGAACGAAAAGATCAAGGCGCGCGAGATCGACAAGTATTACCTTTGCGCCGTTCACGGCCGTCCGACTCCCCCGTCGGTCACCCTCTCGGGGTGGCTGCTCCGTAACGAAGCGACCAAGACCGTCGAGGTCTTTGACCGCGATCCCCCAAAGGGCGCGCTCTCGATCCGCACGAAGTATGAGACCCTCGCTACCGCCGGCGACCTCTCGCTTCTGCGCATCACCCTCCTTACCGGCCGCACCCACCAGATCCGCGCCCATATGGCGCACATCGGCCATCCCCTCCTCGGGGACGGCAAGTACGGCAAGAACGCTATCGATAAGCGGGCCGGCTATAAGCACCAGGCGCTCGTCGCCTACCGCCTCCGCTTCTCCTTCCGCGGAGAGCCCACCGTCCTTGAGTACCTCAACGGCTGCGAGTTCACCCTCCCACCCCGAGAGGTCTATTTCCTTGACCTTTTTGGCGGTGTGTCGGTACTGAAATAAGAAAAGAGGTTGCAAGTGCAACCTCTTTTCTTATTCTTCAACGCTCAGATAATACGGCTCCTCCGGCTCATGCTCAATGCGTTGGATGGTACGCCGCATTCCCTGTAGCTTTTTCAGGAACTGTGCCGCCTTCTTTGGATGAGAAAGGACCGACGGGTCGATCATCTCAAAGCTGCCGTCCCACGGAATATTGCGTGGGGTGTACGCCCACCCCTCGGGTCGTGTAAAGTAAACCTCACAAAGACGGGGGGATACGAGAGGGTAGTCGATCGAGCGGACGCGCCGCCCGAGCGTCAGGCTCTCAAGGGCATCGTTGTCGGCAAGCCAATGTGAGATCGATTGCACGCAATGCGGCACCTGTGAGCGACGGAGGCGGCGGCAGGAGGAGTGGGGCGAGCCCCCGAGATAGACCATATCCATCGGGAAATCAGCCTCAACGAGATTGTCACAGCGGTTGAAGATCGCATACCCCCCCGCCCGCAGGGTCGACGGGATCTTGACCCGTTCTAAGCGCCGGCAGTCCTGGAAGGCGCAGTTGCCGATGGCCACGAGCTCCTTCGGCAGGGTCAGCCTCCGCATTCCCTCGCACCCGTCAAAGGCCGAGTGTCCGATGTATTTGACGCTCTCGGGGATCGTGATCTCACGGAGGGTACGGTTGCCCTTGAGGGCGCCTTGGCCGATCGCCATGACCCCCTCGGGGATGACGGGAGCGGAAGCATCTCCCTCGTAGGAGACGAGCATCCCGTCACGGACGGTAAAGCCGTCACGCGTATAGCTCTCGCCTGAAAAGACGGGAGTAGCGATCGCCCGGATCTCGTGCTCGGAGGTTTGCCGCCGTATCATCGTGGCAAGGCACAGCGGGCAGGTGAAGGCGGTATCAATGCGCTCCTTCGGGAAGGAATACCCTCGTCCGCAGAAGGGGCAGTGAAGGCTCTTTTGGTCGTTCATAGTCCCTCCTCACAGCATAAACTCAAGCCCGGCGAGAACGCCGCCCGTGATAAGCGACATAATGATCCCCGCCGCAAGAACGCCGAGAAAGATCGAGAGGAAGGCGTAGCGCTTCTTCATATCGAACATCGCGGCCACGAGAGCGCCTGTCCAGGCGCCTGTGCCGGGCAGGGGAATGGCCACGAAAACGAAAAGCCCGAGGGCGGCGTATTTCTCGACCTTGCCACGGTTCTTATGTGCCTTCTCTATCACGAAAGCGGCCACACGGCGGAACAAGCTCACCGAGCAGCCCTGCATCCAAAAAAGCACGCGCTTGACAAAAAACAGAATGACGGGCACGGGCAGGCAGTTGCCGACAATGGCGAGGGCATAGACGAGGAAGGGATCAAGCCCGAAGCCGAGCCCGTAGGGGATCGCGCCGCGCAGCTCAATGAGCGGCACCATCGAGATCAGAAAGACGACAAGGTAATGGATCACGCCCCATCCCTCCTTTGTTAGACTACACTATAGTATAACACAGACCCCCCTGCCGGCGCAAGGGGGTCTTTTGGTTTTTACTTCGCGCCCGAGGTGTCCTCGGGCAGGTCAAGATCGAGGGGCGCATCGATCTCCTCCCCGACGTACCTCCCGTTCTTTTTCCGCTGCTTGCAGCATTCGGTGAGAAGGTACTCGATCTGCCCGTTGACCGAGCGGAAGTCATCCTCTGCCCAGGCGGCGATCGCGGCGTACAGCCGCTCCGAAAGGCGCAGGGGGATCTGCTTCTTACCGCTGTCGCTCATCAGTAGAGGCTACCCGAATTGACAATGGGCTGGGCATCGCGGTTGCCGCAGAGCACGACAAGCAGGTTCGAGACCATGGCCGCCTTGCGCTCCTCGTCAAGCAGGATGGTGCCGTTGGCGGCAAGGCGCTCAAGCGCCATCTCGACCATGCCGACCGCGCCGTCAACGATCATCTTGCGCGCGTCAATGACGGCCGAGGCCTGCTGGCGCTGGAGCATCATCGCGGCGATCTCGGGGGCGTAGGCGAGGTAGGTGATGCGCGCATCAATGATCTCGATGCCCGCCTCGGCGACGCGCTCGGAGATCTCCTCACGGATGCGCGAGGCCACGATCTCGCTCGAGCCGCGGAGGCTCCCGTCATCGGCCAGACCGTCGCCCGTCGTATCCACGTTCGGCGCGACGTCGTAGGGATAAAGACGGACGATGTTACGGAGCGAGGAATCGCACTGGAGCGAGAGGAACTCCTTGTAGTTATCGACCGTGAAGACCGCCTTGGCGGTATCGACGATGCGCCAGGTGACGGCAATGCCGATCTCAACGGGCGTGCCGAGGCAGTCGTTGATCTTCTGGCGGTTGTTCGAGAGGGTCATCACCTTTAAGGAGAGCTTCTTTGAGACGACCTCGGCCGCCGCCGTGCCCTGCTTGGCAGGGAGCGCGGGCACCGTTGTGACGTCACCGCTCTGGTTCAGCTTGGTCTTCGCGGCGGGGTTGACCGCCACCGAGAAGGGATTGACAAAGTAGAAGCCGTCACCCTTCAGCGTGCCGATGTACTTACCGAACAGCGTAAGGACGAGCGCCTCCTGGGGCTTTAAGACCTTCAGCCCGAGGATAAGGATCCAGGAGAGACAAAGATAGGCCATACCCACGGCAAAAAGAACAATGCCGACGGTCGAAAGGACACCGTCCTCTTCCATCCACGGACCGCCGATGACCACCATAGCGATCGCCGCCGCATAACCGAGGATGAGGAGAATAAGAACCCGCATCCCGTGCTTCTTGTTTTCGAGAATTTTTTCTTGCATAACAAAACACCTCCAAATTGGCTGATATCAAAATGATATCATATTGAAGGTGCTTTGTCAAGAGGGATTTTGTGAATTTTTACGGTTGGCAGGTGAGGCAGGCCTTGTAGCCGTCGTCAATGAGGTCCTGGCGGTCGCCGATGAACTCGACGCGGTTCTCCTCCTTGATCGAGGTCGCGTAGCGGCAGTCCTCGCGGTGGAACTTGTCGGTGTTCGTGTTGAGGATGTATACCTCGCCCTCGCCCTCCTCGGGGGTCTCGGGGGTCGTGGGGGGCACATCGCTCGACAGCCAGCTGATGCCGGTCGCATAATCGATCGTGATCCCCGGCTGGACGTTATAGACGAAGACGTTGAAGCAAATGCCGTCGATCTCATCGCCCTCGTCCTCGACCGAGTAGGCCTCGATCTGCACGCCGCGCGCCACCAGCTCATCCCCAACGAAGATGGGTGTCACGCGGTAGAGCACGTGGTTGCCGGTCTCCTTCACGTAGTCGGCCACCATATCCTCGAAGGGAAGCATCCCGTCCACGTTCATGTAACGCGTGCCCGTGATGAGGTTCTGCTCGTTGGCGTTCTCGCCCGTCAGCTGGAAGCCGATGAGGTGACAGCGGTTATAGAGGTACTTGCCGCTGACGATATCGTACTTCACGGTCTGCCAGCCCGAGGGCTTCACCATCCCGATCGAGCCGCGGTCCTCGGTGGGCATCAGAGCCTGCCCAATGCAGGCCACCGTGACGCCGCAGCGCCCGAGCGAATCCAGCGGACTGAAAAATTCATACGACTCGGTGGTGTAATCCTCCTCAGTGAAATGGGGGACGTTATTATTAATGATGGCGTAGGGGCTCCCCGCATACGGCGGCACCTCATCGACTGAGACGGCATGGCCGGGGGGCGGCGGGGGCGTTGGGTCATCGGTCGTCACTGTGGTCGTGACCGTCGTTGTGACGGTGGCCGTGGTCGTAGCCGTCGTGCTGCCGCCGTCACCAAAGTCACAGCCTACGGTAAGGAGCGACAGAAGAAGCAGGAGTGTAAGGAGAGACGCGAGATGCTTTTTCATTTTTCAAATACCTCTTTCGTGATAGCATCGTGGGAAAAGCCGGGGAATGTGTGCGAGGCAACCAGTCGTCGCCCCTCGGCCTCCTTGGGAATATCAAGCACCACGTCGTAGGGGTACGCCTTATCCCAGGAATAGACGACAAGTCGCGTGATGCGCTCACGGTAGGGTGAGAGCGGGAGATTTTCGATGAAGACAAGGTCATCCTCCGAGGCGACCTCCAGGCAGTCCTCGCGTACGGTGGGGGAGAGACCCGCCGCCGTAAGGAGACGCTCGGAATAAGGCGTGCATAGCAGCCGCCGCCCCGCGGCGAGGCGCCCAAGGTCGGCAAGCATCTCACGGTCACGGCTCGTGCGGCGGCCGGCGAAGAGCATACCGCCGTTCTTGTCGGTGCAGACGATCACAGTCATAAGTATTTCCTTCTGCCGCGCTTTGCGCGGCGATCCCGGGGCACATGCCCGAAAAAATTTCAACTGCAAACAAAACCTTACAGTTACACCAAAAATCCCTCAAAGAAAGCGCGCAAGCGCGCGTAGGGGATCTTCTCCCCGGGGGCGAGGGCCTTGGCGAGAGAAAGCTCATGCCCGACGGCATCCTCCACCGCCCGGTAGAAGGGTAAGCCGTTCCGGGGAACGGTGAGGTTCAATTCGTCAAGCTGGCGGAAGGCCTTCTTCGTAATGTTGGTCGAGCCGAAGGAGACGGCCGCCTCGGTCATGAGGAGCTTGGTGTGGAGCATCTTCGGGGAGAGGCGCACCTCAATCCCACCGTTGCTTTTTTTCCTAAGATACGCGGCGGTCTTATAGTTGGTGTCATTCTGAAAGTTGGCACGCGCGGGGATCATCACCGTGACGCGCACCCCACGCCGATGGGCACGCAGAATGGCATCCAGAAAGCGCGGAAGGGGGGAAAGGTACGCCATCACGAGGACAAGCTCCTCCCGTGCCTCCTCGATAAGTGAAAGGTAGTGCTCCTCCATCTCAAAGCGCCGCCCCCCCTCCTTGCGGTTCATCGGGAAGAGGAGGTCGCCCGTGAGGGGGGCACCCTCGCGGCGTGCAAGGAAGGCGTTGACCGCCTCCTCGCCCTCGATCCGTACCATAAGATCGCCATAGATGCGCCCCGCGCGGTCGGCGCCGTTTTCCTTGTCCTCAATGTTTACACCGCCGAGGAAGAGCACGCGCCCATCTATAATATAGAACTTCGAGTGGTCGGCCTTATGACGGTCACAGTCGAGGGTGATGCCGGGGTGCGCAAGGAGGGCGCGGTAGAGGTCGCTCTCCTCGTCCCTTTGCCACGGGAGGGCATTCTCCGCGCGGTAGAGACGGGCCAGCGCCCGTGCCTTCAGCCGCTCGATGACGGTTTGCCGCTTATGGAAGAAGGAGAGGCGGCATTCCTCGGCCTTCTCAAGCACGGCGCCGTAGCGGTCGACCGACAGATGCACAAGAACCCCACGCTCGGCGGCACGGAGCACCGCCTCGGCCATGCGGTTGCCGATCTCATCGTCGCGCCAGATGAACATGTTGATAGTGAGCGATTCCTTTGCCTCGTCGATCGCCCGGAGAATGGCGGGGAAGGCCTCGCGGCCGTCCACAAGGAGGGTACAGGCGGCGCCGCTCATCGTGCGCTCTCCCACAGCCGCGAGGGCTCGGCAATGCCGTACACCTCGCGGTAGAGCGTGGCGGCCACGGCACGGGCATCGGCAAGGGGCGCGGGATACGAGAGAAGCACGAGCGGCGTCGGCTCGTCCTCCTCACGGTAGGGCGGCTGGAGGTAGGCGAGGGGGTCGCGGTGAAAGCCGCACCGCGCGTAAAAGCTGAGGCGGCGCACGGCCAAGGGGCTTATGGGCGGCTCGGCCTCAAGGACGAGGGGGCGCCCTCCTTCGGCAAGCGCCCCGAGGACGCGCGCACCAAGCCCCATATTGCGGTAGGCGGGATAGGTCAGAAGGTGCTCGATGAAGGTGAAGCCCGGTAGCTCCCAAAGGCCAACGCATCCGCGCCTCTCTCCCTCCTCCACGACGTGAAGGAGAGAGTAGGCGGAGGTCGTAAGAAGGAGGCGTGCCGCTTGGCGGTCACGTCTCTCCTCACGGGGGAAGGCCTCCTCGAGCGCATCGTACACGGTGTCAAACTCCAAGGATGAGACGGGTAAGAGCTGCATAGGATCGCCTTTCTTGCACGGCTTAGCCGCGCAGAAGCTTAGTGTAGTTTTTCTCGAGTGTGAGAACGAGGAGCGGGATCAGCACGATCTGCAGGAGGATCCCGGGGATCGCATTCAGGAAGGCCTGGGTAAAGAAAATACCAAAGCCGAAGGGGGAGTCGATGATCCCGTAAAGGATCGCGCTGACGATCCCCCACACAAGGCGGCCGCCGAGCATGGCACCGCCAAGCGCTGCGTAAACGCTCCACCTCTTCTTGGGGAGGAGACGGTAAAGGAGCCCCGAAAGCGCACCGTAGGTCAATAGCTCAAAGGCCATGGCCGTTGCCACCGGGAAGAGGGGCGGCATGCCGAGCGAGAGCGAACGGAGGAGGGGGGCGGTCGCCCCTACGACCGCCCCGAGGAGCGGACCGCAGAAGAAGCCGCAAAGGAGCACCGGCAGGTGCATCGGGCAGAGCATATTCCCAACCTCTGGGATCTGCCCGGTGAGGAAGGGGAGCAGGAAGGCGAGGGCGAGCAGCATAGCCGCCGTCGTCAGACGGACCAAGTGGTTTCTTTTCGATGACATCGTAAAGTTTCCTTTCCAAAAATGATATCACCGCCTTGAACGATCGTGATGCCTTCTGGCATCGGTTAGTGAGGATATATGTGCTCTCCCGCGGCCTTCGGACCGTCGGAGGTTGTCGGCTTACCCGAGCAGCGCACGGAGGCCCTCGACCGCCTCCCGTACAAGCTCGGCCATCGAAAGGGCCTTGACCCCAACGACACGGTTCTTACAGCGGTTGAGCGGCAGGAGCAGCTTTTCGGCGCGGCAGGCACCGACCGCCGCGGCCATCTCCGGGGTGATCTCGCCGAGCATTGCATCGGCGGCTAAGATCCCGATCGGCCCGATGATCACGTCGGCATCGCGCGCCGCCACGACAACGGGGTTCTCGCCCGTGGCGCCCTGCGGTGCCCCTGCCTTCAGCATGGCGGCGGTGGCAATGCCGTTCGTGCCGATGGCGATAAGCTCGCAGGTGAGCGAGGCACGGAGGATCTCCTCGACAAGGAGCGCCCCGAGCCGTCCGCCCTGCCCGTCGATGATGACAACACGCTTCATAGCTTCCCTCCGACGAGCGCCTCGATATCGGCACGGAGCTCGGTAAAGAAGCGCGAGAGGTGATAGCCGTCACAGACGGCGTGGTTCATGTTCAGCGTCACGGGGAGGAGGCGACGGAGGCCGCGCCTCTCGTGCTTGCCCCAGATGATGACGGGGTAGAGGGTCGGGCGCCCCTCGTCCACGTGCAGGGTCAGCGAATTGTAGTGGATCCACGGCAGGCAGGAGATGTCAAAGAAGTTCTCCGGCTGGGGGAGGAAGCCCTCGTCATCCTTGTGGGCCTCGCGGTCGGCCATCACACGGTCGTGAAAGGTGCGAAGATCGTCCGAATACTCGGTCACAAACTTCACAAACTTACCGGTCTCCTTGTGAAAGTCGGTGTAGGAGGGGGAAACGTAGTCAAAGAGGCGGAGCTCGCCCTCCTCGGTGTAGCGGTACCGGAACTCGTCGTGCGCATTCATGCGGCGGCCGACGAGCCACATCATAACGGGGTAGAATTTCAGCCCGTGCCGCTTGCAGTAGCGGACAAGACGGGTGACATCCACGTCCACCGTCACGTTCATCACGAGCTTTAAGCGCGTCATGTAGAGCTCAAAGAGCGGGCGGCGCTCCCAGGTCGCGATATCAATGACCTTGTAGTTCATTCGTTGGCCTCCCCGGCGGTCGCTTTCGCCGTATTAAAGAAGATCAGAGCAATGAGTGCCGAGAGCGCCGATGCCGCCACAAAATGTACGGCAAAGACACCGATGAGCATCGTCACAAAGGGCTTGCCCGCCTCCTCGTGAAAGACGAGCGTTGGGCCGTCGTCGGTCACGAAATGGAAGAAGTAGTAGGTAATGCCAAGGAGCACAACGCCAATGGCGAGGGTAATAAGTGCGAAGGTGAAAAGAGATCTTCGGTAGGGCTTCATAGACTGTCCTTTCCTTCTGAAGGGGTGTTGGTAGTTAATTGATGGGCGGCAGTGCCAAAGACCTTTACGGGCGGAAGGCCTCATCGGCGGTGTGGCGGGGAGGGGTGTGCGGTCTCCCTCCGTGCCCGGTGCACGGCACAGCACGCTTCTTCCGCAGTATACAATAGAGTATACCACACAAAAGGGCGCTTTTCAAGTCTTTTCCCAAAAACTGTCGCGCCCCTCTTACCTTCTCGCTTCCTCTCCTCGCATCAAAAAAGTGCGCGCTCTCCGCTTGGAGGAAAACGCGCACCCTGCCTCTCTCTTCTTCATTTTTGAAAACAAAACTTTACCCGATGCAAGACCTTGGCTTCGCGCAAGAGGCTCCTTGGCTACCACAAAAACGGTATCAGCCGCTATCTTGCCCTTGCCTTGTACCGGGCGTAGCCACAAAGCCCCTCGGTCAGTACCTTCAGGGGAGCATCAAGCGGCATTTTATATTGTCTCCTCCTTTGCCAAACGGCGGCCGACACCGGGCAAGCCTCACTTCGGCGACAGTCGAAACTTCACTGCCGAAGGCAACTTCACTTGCCCGCAAGGGCAAACTTAGTTGTCGAAAGTGCGTGTGAGACACACGACACTTTCGACATGCCCCGTGCGTGGAAACAGATCGACCGGCGTGACCTCGCCGGGCACAAAGCCCTTTGTCATAAGATGCGCGACGTCGCGTGCAAGGGTCGTGGGATTGCAGGAAATATACACGAGCCGCGAGGGCGAGAGGGCATCAATCGTATCAAGCAACGCTTGATCGGCCCCCGCGCGCGGCGGGTCAAGCACGATCACGTCGGGGTGGCCGATCCCGTGCTCGCGCAGGAGGCGCTCCGTGGCCGCGGCATCCCCAACAGCGAAGGTCGCGTTCCCGACCCCGGCCGCCGCCGCATTTCGCTTGGCACACGCGACCGCCTCAGGCACGATCTCAATGCCAAACAGCCGCGAGACCTTGTCGGCCATCGACAGCCCGATGCTCCCCGTACCGCAATAGAGATCGAGGAGAACCTCGTCACCGCGGAGCTCGGCAAGCTGCGCCGCAATACCGTACAAAAGCTCGGCCGCCTCACGGTTCACCTGATAGAAGGCCGCCGGCGCGATCTCGAGCCGTACCCCGGCCAGTGTATCAAAGAGACGATCACGCCCAAAGAGGGTGCGGTAGTCCTTGCCAAGGATCACGTTCGTATCCTTGGCGTTGATGTTCAGAAGAATACCGACGATGTGGGGGAAGCGCTCGGTAAGGCGCCGGCAAAGGCCCTCGGCGTCGGGATAGGCGTCCTTCGTCACCACCAGCGTGAGGAGCACCTCGCGGCAGTCCTCGGCCGCACGGAGATAGATGTGCCGCAAAAGCCCCGACCTGTCCTCCTCGGAGTAGGGGAGAACGCCGACCTCGATCGCATGCGCGCGCACCTCCTCGACGATCTCACCAAAGAGTGGCGGTGTCAGCGGGCAATGAGCCGCCTCGATCACGCGGTGGCTTTTTGGCGCATAAAAGCCGATCACGGGGTGCCCGTCCTTACCGCGCCCGACGGGGTACTGCGCCTTATTGCGGTAGCCGAGCACGCGCCCCGCCGTTCTGACCTCGCCGATCGTCACCTCGACTCCCGCCTTGCGGAAGGCCGCGGCCACCGTTCCACGCTTCAGCTTAAGCTCGTGCCCGTAGGTCACCGCTCCGTAGGTGCATCCCCCACAGCCGACTGCTGCGCAGTGCGGCTCGGCGCGGTAGGGCGAGGGTGACACTACCGCGAGAAGGCGCCCGACCGAGTAGTCGCGCGCCGATTTGATGATCTTTACCCGGCACACGTCTCCGTCTGTCGCACCGCCGACAAAGACGACCTTACCGTCCTCGTCACGGCCGACCCCGTAGCCGAGGTTGTTGATATCGGTGATCGCAAGCTCGATCACGGAATTCTTTTCGGGCATATAAATTATCTCCAACAAAAACGCAGGGAGAAGCCGCTTTTGGCTTCTCCCCCGGGTCTTACAGCAGAAAATCGACCGCCGCGCGGCTCTCGCGCAGAGGACGCATAAAGGCTCCGATCGCCTTGTGATCGGGGTGCTGAATGTAGGTGTTGAGGGCCTCAAAGCTCTCGAAATCCGAGATGAGCAGAAGGTCGCAGTTGGTGTCGGCCTGCGCCGTGGCACCGATGTGCACCTCGGAATGTAGGATCTCGGGAATGAGCGCCGGCAGAGCGCGGAGGCGCTCGGCCGTCATGGCCACATTCTCGTCCTTGCTTCTTCCCTCGGCCTCGGGAAGGAACTTGAACATAACAACGTGACGAACCATGGTGTAATCTCCTTATTTCGGGTGGAACAGCTTTTTGGTCTGGTAACGCGGCTCACAGGTCACGTTCAAACCAAGCTTATGTAAAGTTTTGTTATCAATCTGAGCGAGCATTACGGTGGAGTGAAGCTCGCAGCCGCGGAGCTTCGAGAGCTGACGCATGGCACGCTCGGCCGTCGGAGACGAGAAGGCACAGATCGAGAGCGCCACAAGCACCTCGTCGGTGTGCAGACGGGGGTTATGGTTGCCCAGATGCTCAACCTTCAGATGCTGCATAGGCTCGATGATGTTGGGCGGGATAAGAAGCATTTTCTTGTCAATCCCGGCCAAAGCTTTCAGCGCGTTCATAAGGCAGGCGGAAGCGGCACCCAGAAGGGAACTGTTCTTGCCGGTGATGATGGTGCCGTCGTGAAGCTCAATGGCTACGGCGGGGCCGGAGGTGGCCTCCGCTCTCTGCAATGCCGCGGCAATGACCGGGCGGTCGTCCGCGCTTATGCCGAGAGTGCCCATCAAAGTCGGATCG